>JBLFXY010000137.1:0-10449 GCA_047611645.1 Glaciecola sp. | reverse complement strand
CGCATCAAAAAGAGTCCCGAGCCTTTGGTTCGGGACTCTTTTTGATGCGGCACTATCCTGCCGGCAATAGGCGGCAGGGCGTCTGACGCCGTATACTCAGCCCATGAAAATCCTGGCCGAGCACCTACCCGCGATCTGTGCGGAACTGTCCAGCCTGTGCAAGGGCCTGCTCGTCAAGGACATCGCAGGATTACCCCCCCGCGACATGCTCCTGATCCTCGACGCCGAGGAGCGCGACCCAGAAGGTCCGGCTGTCCACCGCATGCGCCTCTCCGCCGCGCGCCGCACTCCGCGGGTCCACCTCCAACTCGGTCGTACGCGCCGTCATAAGGGCCCCATCGGCCCCTTCTTCCAGCGCCTCCAAGAGGAGCTGATAGGCTCCCGGGTGAAATCGATTCGGTCCGTGCGAGGCGACCGCATCATGATGATCGAATTCCAAGACGCGCCTGCGAATGAAGCCCGCGCGGTCTTGCTCGAGTTGTTCGGTGCGCACGCCAATCTATACTTGCTCGGCCCCCAAGATCGATTACTCGCACACCTGATTCCTCCGCCCCAGCCCAAGGATGGAAGTCCGCCACGCTTGGCCTTGGGCGAGATCTGGCAAGCTCCGGAAGGCGGCAGCCCAAAAGGTGATGCGCCGACCCTAGAAGAAAGCTTCCCCGAGCCTGAAACCCCCGAAAAACGCCTCTTTGCCCCACTTTCGTGGCGCATCGAAGCCCTGCTCGATCCCCTCGCGGAAGCCCATCACCAAGCCGATGAACGCAAGCGATTGATCTCACGGGTCGAACGCAAATTGGCCCGTGCAGAGCATCGCCTCCAGGGACTGCGCGAACGAGAAAGCGCAGCGCACACCTTGGACCGGGTACGCCACGACGGCGAGCTCTTGAAAGCTTGTATGGGACAAATCAAACGCGGCATGACCGAGGTCACCGTGCAGGATTGGTTCGTCGATGACACGCCCGACCGAGTGCTCACATTGGATCCCAAACGCGACCCTCTGGAGAATGTGCAGAAGTTCTTTGCGCGCTACAAAAAGCTACAGCGCAGCGCGCAGAACCTCGAGGGTGAATTGGACCAGGCCCAGGAGCGATTGACCGAACTGCAAACGCTACTCGCAGAGGCCCAGGAGCATGAAGATCCCGAACAGCTGGACAGCGATGCTGTCGGACGTGGTTTGCTCGACGCGCGCCAGGAAGCGGATCAACGCAAGAAAGCCAAACCGCGCGCGCGGTTGCCCTACCGCACCTTTGAAGCGGGCGATGGAACCGAGATTCGCGTGGGGCGCAGCGCTCGCGACAACGATGATCTGACCTTTCGACACGCCCGCGGGAACGACCTCTGGTTGCATACGGCGGACGTGCCCGGCAGCCACGTGGTCCTGCGTGCCGGACGCAGCAAGGAATTCTCCGATGTGGCCATTCTCGACGCATGCATGCTAGCCGTTCACTTTTCGCCCCAGAAGGACGCCGGACGCGCTTCCGTGCACCTGGTGCCCCAAAAACAAGTCCACAAGCCCAAGGGAGCAAAACCCGGCCTGGTGACGCTCTCGGGAGGCAAACGCCGTATGGTGCGCATGAACGAGGCCCGCGTGAAGGACCTGCTGCGTACCCAAGGAGCCTAAAACCGCTCGATTACGCACATTTCTCCATCGAAAGGCACAACCGCTGTTGCCCGCTTCGATATGGAGAACACAATGGTCCCGCCCCTCCCGATCCGCCCCATGAATCTTCAATTGCAATCCTCCCGCCGCTTGCGCTTCCTCCTTCTGCCTTTGCTGGCTCTGCCGCTCTTCGCCTCCTGCTTCTCCAACGATGGTAAGCCCAAGGAGCTATCCGACGAGAAAAAAGTCGGCTTGTACTACGAGCGCGCCATGCGCTACTACGGCATGCGTGAGCTGGATCGCTGCCAGGATCAGGTGCAAAAGGGCCTAGAACTGGAGCCGGACAACGAGCGCTTGCTGCTGATGCTGGGCCGCTGCCACCAAACGCGCGGGACACTGCAGGACGTGCTCATGGCCGAACAGATTTTCCGCGCTCACCCCGCCAAGAAGGATTACCGGGTCGTGCTTTGCTTGGCCGGATCCCTGGAGCGCAAGGGAACCTTCTTCGATGAAGCCGCCAACGCGGTGGCCTCCGGGGATCGTTTCACCGAAGCGTTGGACCCTCAAGTTCGTTCGGAAGAACTCAAGGAAGACGCCCTCGATGCGTGGGAGGAAGCCTACAGCACCTACGCGGAAGCCCTCGTGCTTTACACAGGTAGCTTTGAGACTCTCAATGGCCTGATGCGCACCGCCGTGTATCTGGGGCGCTTCGAGGAGAGCTTAGAATGGTCTACGCAGTTCCTGGAATCCTTGGCGGGTTCCAACGACCTCTTTAACAAGAAGCTCCGGGAGCAAGAGTTGCGTGGCGAGTCTTCGGTGGACGTGGAAAAAACCTTACTCGACAACATGGACCTGGAGACGGAGATTCGTCTGCACCGCTCCGAGTTGATGTATCGGGATGGCAAGTCCCGCGAAGCTTTGATCGAACTCAATGAGATCCTAGCGAAGGACGAGACGGTCGCGGAGGTCTACGCACGTCGCGGTCAAATCCTGCACATCCTCGGAGAATACCAACGCTCCTCCGATTCCTTGGAACGCTTCATGAGCCTCTCTGAAGATCCCTTCGAACATCCCAACGTGCGCCAAGCGTTCACCCTCATCGAGAAGAACAAAGCGGCCCTGGCCATCGCACGCGACACGGCAAGTCAGTAGGCATTCGCTGGCGGATCGGGATCGGTCTATCCCCCTGGGCCGACCCACTAGGAGTGGTATAAAAGCCTCCCACCAAAAAAGCCGGACCGCACAGCATGCTGTGCGGTCCGGCTTTTGTCCAATCCGGGCGGCGTTTGCTCCTTGCGAGCCGCGCCCCCACTGACCGTTTGAGGGCGTCCCTTGGCACTCTAGCGCCAGCCGGCAACTTCCATGGATCCGTGGCGGCGACGCGCGTCGCCGCTGTGAGCTTCCTCAAGTCCCCAGGGCGGAGCTTCCTCCAACACGGAGGCTGCGTCCGACCCGACCAGGCGCAACTTGTTAGGCGCAGGCGCCACAACCGCGATCCCAGGAGCGGGTGCCGGAGTGCTGCTTTGCGTTTCGAGGCGCATGCCTTCGGCCACCAATCGGTTGCCGTTAGGGACGACCGTAGAATCCTGGCCGGACCCCATGAACTGACTGCCGACCGCCAAGAGGGCGACGACCGCAGCCGCTGCGGCCGCAAAGCGCAGAACGGGAAAGCGCAGCAAGATTCCGCGCTCACCAAGCGCCACGGGCGGCTCCACTTTCAGATCACCTTCCGCACGCAGCCGGGCTTGGATACCAGGCCACAAATCTGGCGCTTCACCGGCCTGCAAAGCCCAAGCATCCTGGCGCATGGCGATAGCATTTTTGCCCACCACCCATTGCGCGCTGCAAGCTGTGCATGAGCCTAGATGTGCGCGCAACCGATCCGCTTTATCCAGTTCCAACTCGCCCCCTTCGTAAAGGGGCAAGAGGTCCAGGAACCCTTCGCAGGAGTCCGTGCTATTGGTGTTTTGGTTTTCACTCATGGTTGTCCCCATCTTGGCCAAGATCATCCTGGCCGTTTTCCCCTCGTGTGTTTGTATCGTCGTCGCCAAGGCTCATCGCATCGCTGCCTTCCTGCTTACGGTTCCAAGCTTCCAGAAACAGCTTGCGTCCCCTGTGCAATCTCCAGCGCACAGTCACTTGGGTGGCTCCCACCACATCCGCGATCTCGCGGCAGGAGAGCCCCTCAAATTCCCGCAGCACCAGGGCTGTGCGAAAGTGGTCTGCCAGACCGTCCAGAACAGTGCGAACCTCGCTCGCCATCTCGCGCGACATGATGGCGTCGGAAGGGCGTTCGTCCCGGTGATCGGGTAGTTCCGTAGCCAAGTTGCCGGACTCCTCATCATCGGGATCGCTCGAAAGGCTCACGTGACCGCGCTGCTTGCGCAGATGATCGATCGCCAAATTGGTCACAATGCGGTACAGCCAGGTCGAGAACGCGTATTTGAAATCGAAGCGCTCGAGACCCCGAAAGACCCTCAGGAATGCATCTTGAGCGATGTCCTGAGCGTCCTCATCGGACCGCACCAGGCCGCGCGCCACGCGCCACGCCCGGGTCTGATGGCGCCCCACCAGATCGCCAAAGGCCGCCTCGTCTCCGCCTTGAGCCAAGCGCACCAGCCCCTCGTCGATCTGCCTGGGGGTGAGCTCCGCCTTGGCCTTCGAAACTTCATCTACAACCCCACCCTCGGCGTTGTCACCAACGGGGTCGGATTTGGAGGGGCGGGAAGACTTCATGGGCGTCAATCCCTCCATTGTATAGGCACGGCTGTTCTGAATCTGCATCTGGGGGCTCAGAGTTTGATACGCGGGAATCCCCAGCACGTTGGTACCGATCCGCATTTAGACCCCGTCCCTCAGAATTTCCGGGGCTAGCCCCCCTTATTCGGCTGTGACCCCGTCCCCATCTGGGATAGGCCGCTGCCTGCCAATCGACGCCAATCGACGCCCTGCCTGCCCTGCCCTGCGGCCATTCGGGGCTATGGCCCCCACTAACTGGGCTCTACGCTACTCCTCTGGTTCCGTCTGCCAATCCGTATCCAGGTACAGCTCTTCCACCTTCAGCCGCGCCCAGGGCGTTTTACGCAGGAACTTCAAGCTCGATTTGACCGAGGGGTCCACGTTGAAGCAGCGGATCTCGATGCGTAAACCCAACTCCTCCCAGCCATAGAATTGGGCCAGGCTCATCACGATCTGCTCGAGCTTGAGTCCGTGAAGGGGGTTGTTCGGTTGGTCGTCGGTCATGGGGTAGCTGCCATTCTGAGGAAGCGCAGGGCCAAGTCAACCAGCCGGTGAGCAACTTGGTCCATGTTGGTCCCCCCGGAGCCTAGATTTTGAATTTCCTGGCTGATTTTCACAGCTGGTTGGGCGATCGACCCCGAGCACATCTGGTTTATCGCAAAGCGTTGGTGGCCTATCGCAAAGCATTGGAATTCGCCAACAGCTCGCAGGCTCGGAACTTTCTGGGCCAGCGCCTGGGCCGGGTCAGCGACGAAACAGAATCGCACCACCGAGTCCGCGCACAACACCTAGTTGATACGCCGCGCTTTGGTCCATTTGTAGTTCTGGTGCAAGGTCACTTGCAAACACGGGCCACCCTTCTCCAAATCGAAGGTCAGCTTGGCCTTGACGGCTTTGTAATTCCAAGTGGTTAGGTCCTCGGGAAAGAAACGATAGGCCTGCTGCCCCGTGAACTGCACCAGCATGCGACCGTCCTTCACGATCACCTCGATGATCGTATTGCGGTTGAGACGGTAGCGACCCGGGAGGCGCTGTAACTCGACGGGATCAAAAACCGGCTGCGCTTCGAATTCGGTGGGTTTGACCTCCATACCGATCATCGTTTGCAGAATTTGCTCGCCCAACTTGTCCCCCATGGAGTCCGCAGTATTGCTGAGCAGGACCACGGCCACATCTTGCTCACGGCTCACATACAGGATCGACTGAAACCCTCCGGTCATGCCGTTGTGCCACCGCGTCTTGCCATCGCGCGCAATGAGCCAACCCAACCCCATGGCGAGATCACCGCCCGTTGCGGGCAAGCTCTGCTTCCAAGCCAATTCCATCGCCTCACCTAACTTGCCCGCAGGCGCATGCAACCACGCGTTGGCAAACTGGACCATGTCCTGCACCGTGCTACGAATGCCGCCCGCGCCCGCCATGGCCTCGAAGTCCCAATGATGATTGGGGAAGAGTCCTGAGCCGTACGGCTTCGAAAAACTGCGGCCTGGCGCAACGGGGACAATCAGCCCCGTATCTGGCATATCAAGAGGCTTTGCAATGATTCCGCTAAGCAACTCTGCATAAGATTTTCCCGCGCGCGCACTGAGCAAGTCGCCCAACAGCCCCACGCCAAGGTTAGAATATTCGTACTTCTCCCCCGGCTTGCGTTCAGGCCTGACCACCTCAATAAACTCGAGTAAATCCTTACGGCCATACCCCGCGTAGGGATTGTTCGAGTCAGCCGGTCTCATATTGAAGGGCATACGCGGCAGTCCCGAGGTGTGGTGCGACAGGTGCCGCAAGGTGATTCTTTCGCCAACCGTCGGGTTCTCTTCCGCCAGACTGGGCAGGAAAGAAACCAGCTTTTGATCCAGGGTGACTTGGCCTTCCGTCACTGCATGGGCCAGCAGCAGCGAAGTGAAGACCTTACTGACCGACCCGATCTCGTACACCGTACGATCATCGGGTTTCGCGCTTTGATCCGCGCCCAGGGTTCCGTAGTGCAGGGTCTTTGTCTGTCCCTTGTGCACGATTCCAATCGACAATCCCTGCAACTCTCGGTGCTGCAGATAAGGCTGCACCAACGCATCGACCTTGGATTGAAAAGGCCACGGCTCCTGGGCACATCCGGGGGTGCTAAGGCAGAGGCCCACAAGCAAGGAGATGCCGATTTTAAGAGTGAGGGTCATACAGGGATCCTAGTTGGACAACTCGCGCTGCCGTTCGCGCCAAGCGCGCCGGCCCACGGCGATTTGAGATGCGTGCCAAATGTCGTGCCTGATGATCATGGAAAGAAACTCGGGCAAGGCCATACCGTTGCCCACTTTCTGATCCATATCCTCTCGGCCGAGTGCCGCGATCGCCGCGCGCTGCAATGCATGGGTACTTTGTAAGGCGAGCTGATGATCGGCAAAACTAGCGTGCGACACGCAGGGCTCCGCCGCCGGATTGCCGGGCGGCGTGCCCCGCTGCTCGATCAGGCTCGTGTAGTAGGCTTTGCAATGCTGCACATGCGCCACTTGCCAAAGGATGGAACCGGGCGCTGGCCAGCCGGCTTCAGGCTCCTCCCCTGCATACATCGAGGGCACATGCGCGGCTTCCGCTTCCCCCACGCCCTTCAACACCTCCGAAAAGGACTCCCAGGAATGTGACCAGGCGTCGTCGAACATGGCGAGATAACCAGCGGGTTCAATTTGGGAGGGCATTTCGCCACAATACCAACACGCGACCTTCGAATCGATAGAGTACCCCCATGCCCGCCCCCACTCCGCAATCCGACACGCCCTATGACCTGCTGGTCATCGGTGGCGGCGCCTCGGGGTTGGTCGCGGCGATCTCGGCTGTCAGACTGGGCAAGCGGGTTTTGATCTGCGAGCAGTCCGGGCGCCTGGGAATCAAGCTCCTGGCTTCCGGCGGAGAACGCTGCAATCTTTCCAACACTCTCTCGTCCGAAGATTTCATGGGACGAGTCGGACCCAGCGGGCGCTTCATGGGGCCCGCCCTGACGGAGCTCGGAGGCGACAAGCTGCGCGAGTTCTTCGGTGAAATCGGCCTCGAAACCGTGGTTCTAGACGGCTTTCGAGTTTGGCCCATCGATCGTAAATCGGTCAGCGTGCTGCGCGTTTTGCTGGAGGAAATCGAACGCGCTGGAGTGCACGTGCAACTGAAGTGCAAGGTCACGGGCACACGCTCCTCGGACGAGGGATTCGAGGTGCTGCACGAGGGCGGATCCTTCCACACCAAGAAGCTCCTACTGGCCACGGGCGGATTGGCCTTGCCCAAGTCCGGCGCCAGTGGCGAGGGCTATTCCTTCGCGGAGAGTTTCGGCCTGCGCTGCACCCCACGCTATCCCGCCGGTGTGCCCTTCACCACCATCGAAGACTGGCCCGCGCAATGCACGGCCCACACCATCGGTAAGGCCCACATAAAAGTGGACATGCCCAAGCACGCGCGCATCGCGCGCACGGGCGATCTTATCTTCACTCGCACCGGCCTGCGCGGCCCCGTGGTACTCGACCTGTCCCGCGACATCTCCCCGCTCCTCGAAAAGTACGACGAGGTGCCCCTTGTGATGAACCTGTGCCGGGGCAAGAACCAAGAGGACTGGCAAGCGATCTTCAAGGCCTGGCGTCTGGCGCCCAATGCCTCCCTCAGCCAACACCTCACCCAACATCTTCCGCTCGAAGTCAACCAGGTCATCTGTGAAATGGCCGGGATCGAACCCGACCTACCCCTGCACTCCCTAGCCGGCGGCCAACGCGATACGCTCATCCGCCTGCTCGTGCAAACGCCCATCACCATATCCGGAACCACCGGCTACACCGGCGCCTTCGTCACCCGTGGAGGTGTACGCCTAAAAGACGTACGCCCGGAAACCTTGGAAAGCAAAACGCAACCAGGCCTCTACCTATGCGGCGAGGTACTCGACCTGGACGGCCCCTGCGGAGGCTTCAATCTCCAATGGGCCTTCGCCAGCGGCTATCTGGCTGGCATGGGCCGCTAGGCGGGGCATCCATTCCCGATCCACCCAAAGGATTGAAGCCAGCATCGCAAGCGATGCTGGCTTCAATCCTTTGTCGAACTCGGATGGAGTGGTTGCCGAACCCAACCCCAAATTGGATGCTGGGTTCACACGAGTTCTATGGCGTGGGAGTGACCGGGTCTGGATCTTGAGGCGCAGGTGTGGGCGGAAGCGCATCATCCGCCACCACCGAGCTGGATATGAAATCCAAGGCTCGTTCGTAGCTTTCGCGGGCGCGGTCCAGTCCATCCAAGATGGTCAGAGCTGCAGTGCGCCCCCCGTTGCGGGCCACGGAACGGGCTTCCTGCGTCTTCCTTAGAACAGCTTTTGCTTCGTCATCCGCCGTTTTACTGTTGTCCCTGGCCGTGACCGCACCCTTGACGATCAACTTCTGCTTGGAGATCTGACTCTCTAGGTCCCCACCCTTGACGGTCACTTTCGCGGTATCGCTCAGCTTCTTTTCGAGAACCGCCAAAGCATCTTGATCGGCCTTGAGTTTGTCCTCCGCTGCTTTGAGGGCCGCACTGGACTTCGCGGACTCCGTGAGGGCCTCGCTGGCTTGGCTCTCTAAGGATCCATCCAAAGCGGAGTAGAAGCGCAGCACGCCAGACAATGCCTCCAAAGTCGGAGCCAGTGCATCGTCGTCCTCGGTCGATGCATTCGTGAGGTCCACGACCCGGGCGGCAGCATTTGTGGCTTCGCTCAGGTTTGTGCCCACGGCTGCCTTGCGCGCCGTGTCCCAACCCTCTCGCGTCTCATCGATATCGATCGCATTCCAAGCCACGGTGATCCTCGTCACGAATCGCTGCGCCTCCAAGTCCTCCTTCAAGCGACTCTTGATCGCCAAAACCGCACGGTGGTACTCCTCACCCTGGCGCTTGGCCAAGCGGCCCAAACCCGTGCGCTCCACAGCGTCCGGAGGGATCGCCTCACCCGCCACCTGGGCGTCGATGCGCTGGGCACGTGACAGGAGATCCACATTTGATTTCCCTCCCATGGCCATCAAACCCAGGTTGCGGGCCGATTGCAGTACTTTGCTCGGATCGGCCGAGTAAGACTTTACGTACCAGTTGCCCAGCGGGTCCTTGGCGATGACGTAATTGGAACGGCCCTTTCCGCGCACACGTACCCGGTTCACGTTCTGCCAGTTCTGCTTGTCGATTTCTGCCTGCACCTGCTGGTCCCGGTCCCGATTGGGGAAAATCGCATTACGAATATGCGAGAGGAACGGAATCGTGCGAGCACCCGACTCCCCCAGCATGTTTGCCCATCCCAACTCGGGATCTCCCTGTAGTGAGGTAGTGGGAAAACTGGTTCGCAGGTAGGCCGATGCAGGCAATATTTCCATCAGAGTCGCCCTGCGCGAAACGGCAGACTCATAGGCTTCCTCCAAATTCTTGGCCGCTTGGGAGTGTTTGCCCCCAGCGAGCAAGGCCTGAATGTACTCGTGATGCAATGCACCCAGGAGATGGTCGATCACGACTTTAGGGTCGGTGACCTCAGCCAATGCTTCGGAACTGAGGGTCGGGATTCCGTAACGCCTGGAACCCACAACAGACACGGCCGTGATGAATTCATTCTTGTTGGCACCGGTCGCGCGCTTTGCCAACCACGCCATGAGCATTTCAAAGCCCTGGTTGGGACTGGCCTTGTTGTACTCGACCCATCCATCGTGCCGCTTGTGCCCCTGAAACAAGGAAACCTTCGTCACGGCCACGTTCAGGTCACTTAGGACTTTTTCCACGGCCGCGATTTTCGGGGGAACGCCTTCTTTTTGGGCCTTCGCTTTCGCGTACGCAGGTTGCTCCTCCTTCAGTTTGACCTGCAGGGCGGTGAGTTCGATTTTTGCCGAGTTCAAGTCCTTGACGATTTGCGATTTCCCCTTGAGTGCTTCCTTGAAAACATCAAGGGCTTGGGGGGCCGAGGAGTTCAGTTCCTTGTGCGCCTCGGTCAAAGCTGCAACAACTTTGTCGTCGAGCAGGTCCCCAAGTACCTTGGCCGATTTCCAATTGGGCTTCCCGGCCAACACTAGGTTTTCCAGCTTGAGTTGCAAGCCTTGCAGGCTTGCGCTGACCTTGGATTCGGCATCCTGGGCCAAGCCTAGATC
>JBLFXY010000136.1:0-10548 GCA_047611645.1 Glaciecola sp. | reverse complement strand
CCTTGAGGACCAAAAGCACGCCCCCGAATCCGACCAGGGTGCCGAGGGCCGCGCGCGGTCCGAAGCGTTCGCCGAAGGCGCGGCTCAACATTAGGGTGAACAAGGGCGTGGTCGAGAACATGGCTGCGGAAACACCCGGGTGCAGATCGCGCAGGGCCATGTGGTAGGGAATCAAGCCCACTACGGATCCAGCGAAAGATGCCAAGGCCAAAGCCTTCCACCAATCACGACGCTTGAAGGGTTCGACGATGGCCTTGACCTCTCTGATCGCGCTGTCCTCTTTGTCGCCTAGGCGTCGAGCCAAGTAACCCCAAAGCGGCGCGACCATAAAGGCGCCCAGGATACCGCCGACGATGCGCACGATCGTACCGGGCATAATGCCCACGTCCTCAATACCCACATGCCCCACGAAGATGCCCGAGGCGATGGACAGCGCGTGCAGCAGTGCAAAGAAGATGCCAGCTCGAAAGGCCGTGGCGCGACTCTTGCCACCGTTGAGCACCGGGTCCGAGAGCACGAGTAGGACACCGCCCATGGACAAACCCATGCCAATCATGGTCATGGCGCTCAAGGCTTCGCCCTTGAACGCATAGGCGAAGAAGGCTGCCATGGGCACGTTCAACTGCCCCACCATGGCCGTGGTCTGTACGCCACACCGCGGCAGCGCAGCGAAGTACAAGCTGTCGCCGAGCGCAAAACCGAGGGCGCCGCTGATCAGCAGCCAGACCATCGTGTTCGAGTCGGGCAATCCTCCACCCATCAGCGGCCAAATCGCCAGGAAACAAATCAGAGCCAAGCTGTTCTTAAATAGGTTGGCTCCGGCGGGTGAGGGCGGTCGGTCCCCCTTATGGTCGCGCAGGAAGCGCGCGAACAAAAGCGAAGCCACACCCCAAGCGGCCGCGGAAAATAGACCGGCGGCAATAGCGGGATAGTGGCTCACGATGCGTTCCTGGGCAAGAGATTCTGAGGGCAGACCCCTCGCTCACGACGACTTTGAAAGGTGTGTCCAGTTACGAACCGGACGGGAGACGAAAGGCGTTGACTAGCCTTTGCGCTTCTTGTGCTTGGCGAGGGTAAGGGCTCCGGAGCCCATGCCAAGTTTGCGTACGCGCTTGCGGCCGCGGGTGGGGCCACCACATTTGATTTGAGCTTTTGCCATGATCGATATTTCCTTACTGCCCTGCAGGGCCTGTTCTTGAGAGCTGGACCAGACGTCCAGGGGAATCGAGCCGCAGAGAATACGAGCCCGGAGGGGGTCTGCCAAGGCTTAGGACCCGTTATTCGGCAGGAATTCCACCCCACTCGATCCCCGAACCGAGCAAATTTCCCCATCCGAGGGCATTCCACCCCCAGCTTCCCCCGCCTTGGGCTGGTAATGGTCGCCCAGATGCGGTATTTCCGTGGCTATGAGCCGCAGAATCTTCATTGGCGACATCCAAGGGTGTCGGGAGGAATTGGAAGCCCTTTTGGAAAAAGTGGGCTACGACCCCGCCGGGGACGAGCTGCATCCGGTCGGTGATTGGGTCAATCGGGGCCCGGATTCCCTGGGCACCCTGCGCCTTTTGCACGGTCTGGACGCGCAAGGAGTGCTCGGAAACCACGACATCCACGCCCTGGCAGCCCTTCAAGGCCGCGGCCGCAACAATCCCAAGGACACGCTCGAGGGCCTGCTCGCGGACGAGGAAGGCGCCGACCTGGTGCGCTGGCTGGCCCGCCGCCCCTTCCTGCGCAGCTGGCCCGACATGCTCTGCGTACACGCCGCGATCCACCCCGCTTGGACCGATCCAGTCGAAGCGCTCGCGAACAAAAACCCCTGGGCACCCGACAACGACGTACAGTTCGCCACACGAGCGCGCTATTGCGACCCGTCGGGGAAACTGCCGGTCAAGGATTGGCCCACGCCGCAGACCCCCTTCCAATCCTGGGACACCTTCTGGCGCCAACGCGAGCATGAAACGCGCACGGTGGTGTTCGGCCATTGGGCTCGACGCGGCTTAGTGCAAGAAGAACGCACGCGCGGCTTGGACACGGGCTGCGTATGGGGCAAACAACTCACCGCTTGGATCGCCGAAGAAGATCGATTCGTCCAAGTCCCGGCGCGCAAAATCTACTCCGCCTTCGACTGATTCCTATGGCAAAGCAAGAACAACAAGAGGCCCCCATCGAGGACCTCGACTGGTACGAGACGCCCCAATACTACGACGTCATCTTCGACCCGGACACGGACCTGGAGTTGAAGTTCCTGGAGGAAGCGCTCGAACGCTATGGTTTGAGCAGTGGCCGCCGGGTGCTCGAACCGGCCTGTGGCTCGGGACGCCTGGTGCTAGGCCTAGCCGAACGCGACTACACAGTGACCGGCACGGACCTCTCCAAGGCCATGCTCAAGTACACGCGCAAACGCCTCAAAGACGCGGGAGTCAAAGCGCGCCTGGTCGCGGGTGACATGGCCGAAGCACCGCCCAAAGGCCCTTACGATCTAGCCCACTGTCTGGTCAGTACCTTCAAATACCTGCCCACCGAAAAGGCCGCGCTCAGCCACCTACAAGGTGTTTGCGACGCATTGGCCCCCGGCGGAATTTACTGCCTCGGCTTCCACCTGACCGACTACGACATCGATCACGAAGACCTGGAACACTGGGAACAAGAGCGTGACGGCATGAAAGTCACCTGCGACATTCGCACCTGGCCCCCCAACGCCAAACGCCGCCAAGAACCCGTGCGCTCCAGCATCACCGTAGAAGAAAACGGCCGCATTCGCCGCACCCAAACCGACTGGAAGTTCCGCACCTACAACTCGGACCAGTTCCGCAAGCTACTCGCCAAAGTCCCCGACTTCGAACTCGTCTGCACCCACGACTTCGAATTCAACATCGACGAATGCTTCGATCTAAACGACGGGCAGTACGATGTGCTCGTGGTTTTGCGGCGCCGTGAGAACTAGGCAGAGTCCACATAGGAGATGCGATACGCAGGGTTTAGCGGGGAATGGCACCATCTACTCGCAGCAGCGACAGGCGATCCAAGCTCCCACAAGCCCACGCATGATGCGGCGCCCCTCTGGGAATACTCCTCATGTTTAGCGCCCATTTAGCGATGAACTTGGCAGAGCTTTGAAACTATCGAGTGGCTCGCGAGACACGTCCAGGCGCAGCGAGCAGAGGCCGCGCTGCCCTGAACGCATCGCTCGGGTTTTCAATGAGGACTTACTGCGCTGCCCCGGTTGCACGGCCGCCTCACCCTGCTCACCGCACCCGCCAACAACTCACTCGAAACGGCCCCTTTGGAAGTCCTATCCAGCGAGTAAGCTGTAGGGGCCCACCGCGCAGCTTCGCTCGGTGGGAAAGTCTCCATGGGAT
Source organism: Glaciecola sp. (assembly GCA_047611645.1). GTDB lineage: Bacteria > Planctomycetota > UBA1135 > UBA1135 > NORP259. Next base: position 7,192 of record JBLFXY010000136.1, on the reverse strand, counting down.
CCGCCGATGCTTCGCTCCACAGTCCTCGCCGTACTTTTTCTCTGCTTCCCGATCTCGCAGGCTGCCGCTCAGCGGAACAAGCCAGAGGTTCCCGACCTGACCCAGGGGGAGCAGCCCGACGATACACACGATTGGAACCTAGGCCCGACCGGCGCCCGTGGCTGGATGTGGGGTTGGAGGCTGGAGACCTCGGATGCGAGACAGGTTCTCGTGACGCAGGTCGCGGAGGGCAGTCCGGCGGACGGAGTGTTGAAGGTCGGGGATGTGATCCTGGGGGTTGGAGTGCGCTCCTTCCAGGGCGACCCGCGCCAGGAGCTCGGAAATGCGATCACACTGGCGGAGGGTGCAGACGCAAAGGGCTCCCTTCAGCTCCTGCGATGGCGCAGCGGCCAGCAAGCCCAGGTCACGATCAAGCTGCAGGTACTGGGCGATTACGCAGAGTCGGCGCCTTGGGACTGCGCCAAGTCACAGTACATCTTGGAGCAGGCGTGTGCGCACATCGCGTCGAACATGAAGGGCGATATCGACGGGATGGTGAACGCCCTCGCCCTGCTTGCTACAGGGCGCGAGGAGTACCAGGACGCCGTGCGTGAACTTGCGCACAAAGTGGCGCGACCCGACAAGTCGTTGACGCTCGAAGGCCGGACCTCCGGTCTCTTCGCATGGAAATGGGGCTACCGTTGCCTCTTCCTCTGCGAGTACTACCTGGCCACCAATGACAGGTCCGTACTGCCCGCAATCACGGCCTATGCAGAGACCATTGCGCAAGGTCAGAGCGGCGTAGGTACATGGGGTCATGGCATGGCGTGGCCGGACCTGAACGACGGCAGGCTGCACGGAAGCCTCGGCGGCTACGGCGCATTGAACCAGTCAGGCCTCGTCTGCCACCTGTCCCTCGTGCTTGCGCAGAAATGCGGCGTGCGCGTAGATGAGGTGGATAGGGCCGTAAAAATGGCCAACCGCTTCGCTGCGTTCTACGCTGGAAAGGGCGCGATTCCCTACGGGGATCATCGGCCCGGCTGGGACGTGCACGACGACAACGGGAAGAACTCCATCGCAGCGCTGATCTTCGACCTTCAGGGCCTTGAGGAGGAAGCACGCTTCTTTGCAAAGATGACCGTGGCTTCCTACGGCGAGCGCGAGCGTGGTCACACAGGAAACTACTTCAGCTACCTTTGGGGGCCCGTGGGAGCCTGGAGAGGCGGAGCCTCAGGGACCGCGGCTTTCCTTCGGGAGCAGCGCTGGTACTACGATCTAGCGCGCGCCTATGACGGCCGTTTCCCCTACCAAGGCGGAGCTGGAATGTCTGGAGGCGAGCACTCATACGGCAGCTGGGATTGCACCGGGGCCTTTGTGCTGGCGAGCACGTTCCCCCTTGAGAAGCTGTACATAACGGGACGGGGGCGCACTCCGGCGCTCGAGTTCGATGGCAACGAGGTGCGGGAGGCCGTGGCAGCGGGCGCGGGTTTCGAATCGTGGAACCTCGGACAGGAGCACTATGCGGCGATGCAAGCAGAGGAGCTTGCGGCACTCCTCGCAAGCTGGTCACCAGCCGTTCGGTCGCGGGCGGCTTCCGCCCTAGCGAAGCAAAATAACGTCTCCATCGCGACGCTCATACAGATGTTGGCAAGCGAATCAATGCAGGCACGCTATGGAGCCTGCCAAGCCCTCGGGGCCTTGAAGGGCAAGGCGGCGCCTGCGATCCCCGCGCTGATTGAAGCACTCGCGCAAGACGATGTATGGCTTCGCATTCAGGCGGCCTTCGCCCTCGCGGGCGTGGGCGACGCCGCCCGGGGAGCGGTGCCCGAGCTGCTGCGGCTGGCCGTGCGCGAGGACCCAAGGGACCCGCGCGGATTCACCCAGCGCTACCTCGCGTTCTGCCTTTTTTATCCGGGCGGAGCGTTAGGCATGCGCGGTCTGCTGGCGAAGTCCGTGGATGGCGTAGATCGGGACCTTCTCCTTCCGGCGATCGAACGTCTGCTCCTGAACGACGATGGCCGTGCCCGCGCTGCCACCGGGAACGTGTACAAGCTCATGTCGCTCGAGGAGCTGCAACCGATCCTGCCGGCTATCGTGGAAGCGATCCGAACGCCCTCCCCCAGCGGAGTGATGTTCTCTAGCGGAATCCGCCTCGCCGGTCTGGACTTCCTCGCGGATCATCAGATTCGCGAGGGCCTGGCCCTGTGCTTAGAAGTCACGGAGATCGACAAGTGGGGCAAGCAGGACCGAGTGCGACGCGCCATGAAAACGCTTGCCCAGTACGGCGGCGCAGCGCGGGAAGTGCTTCCAGAGCTGCGCGAGCTGAGAGCGGCACTGCAATCGCATCGTGAATCGAAGAACCTAGTCGACCTGATCGAGCTGTGCGCCGAGCGCATCCAGGCCATCGAAGAAGCTAAAGAAGCGCCTAGCCTCCGCTCCCTCAGGGACCTTGTCGGTGACGCCGGCGCGCACGATCAAGCCAGGGTCAAGGTCTTCATCTTGGCCGGCCAGTCCAACATGGTGGGCGCGGGGGCGGTACGAGCAGAGCAGCACCGAAACGGCGGGCGGGGAAGCCTTGAATACCTCGTAAAGTCTCCAGAAACCCAAGAGCGCTTCGGCCACCTCGTAGACGAATCAGGCGCATGGGTGCAGCGCGATGACGTCTTGATCTCGTACTTCGAAAGGCAAGGGCCGCTTTCGGTGGGCTACGGATCAGGGCCTGGCACGATCGGCCCGGAGCTCGGATTCGGGCAGGTCGTCGGGGACCACTTCGACGAACCCGTGCTGCTCATCAAGGTGGCCTGGGGCGGCAAGAGCATCGGAAAGGACTTTCGACCGCCGAGCGCTGGCGGCGAAGTGGGCGCCTCCTACGTCGAGCTTTTTGAGCAGATCCAGACGGTTCTCGCGAGTGCGCAAGAGCGCTTTCCCAGCCTCGCGGGGAAAGAGCTAGAGCTATGCGGATTGGCGTGGCACCAGGGTTGGAACGACCGGGTCAACCAAGCCTTTAACGACGCCTATGAGGGCAATCTCGCATGCTTCATCCGGGACGCACGCAAGGAACTCGGGATTGCAGAGCTCCCCTTCGTGATTGCCGAAACCGGCATGAGCGGCCCTGGCGAGACGCACCCCAGGGCGCTTGCCATAATGCAGGCTCAAGCCGCCGTGGCGGCGCGCCCAGAATTCAAAGGCAGCGTCACTTTCGTGGGCACGCGCAATTTCTTCCGCCCCAAGGAGCAATCGCCCTCGGGCCAGGCATATCACTGGAATAGCAACGCTGAGACCTATTATCTGATTGGCGAGGGGCTGGGACATTCCATGCTGGAACTGATCGGGTCGCGGGCCGAGGCGCGCTGATGGGTGGCTGGGGTCTCACGCAGTTTCTGGCATGACACGCTATCCCACGCGGTATCTCTATCCAAGTGCGCTTCAAGCTGAATTCCCCTTGTTTGCGAGTGTTCCTGGGGACTCCCAGGCACTTTTTACAGTTTGACGTAAGAAAGTGCAGGGGTCATGCCACTAATGCTTGTGGAAATGGGGCTTGTTGCCCCGTCCCCCACCCATGAACGACACCGAACACAAGCGCATTTTCGACGACTGGATCAGCACCCACCGAGGTTTGCTGTTCAAGGTTCTGCGGGCCTACGCTTTCAACGCCCACGATCAAGAGGACTTGTTCCAGGAGATCGGATTCCAACTGTGGAACTCGATCCCCAAATTCAAAGGTGATTCGGCGGACTCCACATGGGTGTACCGCGTAGCACTCTTCTCCGGGATCGAATGGTCCCGAAAGGAAAAGCGCCACACGGAGAAACACGAGAACCTGGATGTGCTGGAACACAACTTGGAACTCGTACCCGACGACGAAGACCCGCGGGTAGCTTGGCTCTACCAGCAAATCACAAAGCTCGAACCTGTCGACCGTTCCCTCATGTTGCTGCTGCTCGAAGGGCTTAGCTACAAAGAAATGGCACAGACTTTGGGCATCACGGAAAGCAACGTGGGTGTAAAAATCAACCGTATCAAGAAGGCGTTAGCACGCCAAAGCAAGGAGACAAACAACCATGGAATTTGAAGAGATGCAAGTCATCTGGGACGCCCAGAAAGACCAACAAATGTTCGCTCTCGACCGTGAGGGGCTGCACAGGAAACTGATCAAAAAGGCGCGCAGTATCGAACTCAGCGTTACGGCCAATGAATTGGGCATGATCGCCATTTGCCTATTCCTCGCCTTCGACCAGCTGCGAGACCCCCTATTCGACCAAGTCCACTACTACAAGCTCTTCGGCGGTGCCGTCATGGTTGGTGTGGCCGTCTGGATGTTGCTCAAACGCCTCGCTCGCATCCGCAAAGAGCAGCGCTTCGAGGACTCACTGCGGGGTGACTTGGACCGGTCCATCTCCCATGTGGACTACAACATTGGACTGGCCCGTAGCTTCCAATGGTGGTTCCTAGTGCCCGCCATGATGACCGTTGTGGTCTCACTCTACTTTGGCGATCCAGAGGCTCGAGTGCTTTCGATCGCGCTCATCACGACCAGCTGCATCCTGGCAATGTGGGTCGTGCACGTGGGAACGAGGTGCTCTCAAATCCCCCAGAAACGCGATTTGGAGTCCCTTCGACTCAAACTAACCACCGAGAAATAGAGCGCGGGGATCGGCATCCACCAGGGATTCCGGTCCCCATTTCCTTTGAAGCCGAAAGACTTGTCCGCTCACCGCCCAAGGTGACCGCATCTGTCGATGCAAACACGTCCAGAGGCTGCCGGGCAGGCTGCTTCTCCATCGGGGCTTCTTGCAAACAGAATGTCATGCACTTCTGTCCTACGGCCCGACCACCAAACCTTGCGCTTTCGCGGCCTGCGCTGTGCCCACCTCCTTTCCACGGCGCACCCGTTCGACCCAGGATCCCCTAGAATGGACCGCATGCTCAGTACGCGGCTCATTTCTCCCCCCGCGCCTCGTTCGAAACGGGCCCTTTGAAAGTTCGATCCACCGCTCATCAGACCACCGTTTGCTTGGCTGTATTTGCATGGTTCTCAAGAGGACTTCCCGCGGCGCGCCAAAAGGGCTCAGAATTTCTGCTAGGCATTCCGAGCAAGGTGTCTCGCTCCACCGCAGGGGGAGTCATCGAGCAAAGCGCTACGCATCCTAATCGGCCCGAGTCCCGGGCAGGGGTATTTAGGTGCAAAGCGTGATAGCTAGGAGTGTGTCGGGCATAGAGGATTGTGCCAGGGATCGTCCATCCATTTCGGAACAAGGCGGATTGCACCCCCTATAGTTGAACGCTATCGGGGGAGATCCAACGCAGTGCCGAAATGGAGGGGCGGTTCCTGGCGAAATCCTCTATGCCGACACACTCCTAGGCACCCAATCCACACATCGGCCCTCTGGAGAGCAAATTTGCTGGAGTTTGGAATTGGGAAGCCCCCCCCAGACGGAGCTTTGATGGGGATCCGTGCCATTCGGTCCCCGTAAACTATGACCATCCGGAGACTGGATTGCCGGATGCAGATCGACCCCACCCCATCAGCCCATGGATGCCACAACCGAAGCCGTTCGCGAGTTCTACGAGCTATTTCCCTATCCCAGCGGAGCGCCCACTTTGCGTATGGGCTTCGATGCTCGTCACCTATTGAGCTTGGGCCAGTTAGAGAGGCCAGTGGGCGGCCCCATTCGGGTGTTGGACGCAGGCTGCAGTCGTGGAGTCGGTTCTTTGGCCTGCGCAGCATTGCAGCCGGATGTGCATGTGCTGGGTGTGGACATCAACCGCGTGGCGCTCGAGGAGGCGCGTGGCGAGGCACTGCGCCGGGGCCTTCAGAACATTGAGTTTGCCGAGGTGGATTTGTCTTCCTTGCAGGGCTTGCAGGTTCCTGAGGGAGGCTTCGATGTGATTATCAGCTCGGGCGTTCTCCATCATTTGGCAGACCCATCGGAAGGCTTGCGATTGCTGAAGGGCGTGTTGGCTCCGCATGGGGTGCTGGCCATGATGGTGTACAGCAGGAGTGGACGGCGCAAGACCCTCGAGATCTCCCATGTGGTGGATGCCTTGGTGGACAAGTCCCGCTCTTTGGACGAGCAACTGGCCGAAGCGCGAGTGATCGTAAGCGCGATTGCTGGGAAAGCGGAGGCCACCTCCGAATGGAAAATTGCAACTCTGGTGGATGATGTCGAGTTCGTGGATCGCTACCTGCACGTTCAGGAGCGGGTTTACGATGTTCCCGAACTATTCAAGTTCGCTGCGCAAGGGGGACTGTCCTTCTTGCGCTGGATGGACCCCTTCGCATGGATGGCGAAAGCCGATGCTGTAGGGCGAGACTTGGCCGATCGGGCTGCTGAAATGAATCCTATGGAGGCCGCCCGCCTCCTAGACAATCTGGGCCAGGCGCCGACAGCCATGGAGGTTTACCTCTGCCATCCAGAGAACTCCCTCAAGCGCTTGCCTGGACCGGCAGAGTTGCTGAATACCGTCTTTGCCGTACACCCCGAAATTCGATTCCACACCATGCAGCGCAACGTATGGTGCGCCACACGAATCGAAGCGGTCGCTGTGGAGCGTCGGTCGGAGGAACCCACAATTGTGGCCCCAGGCCCTTTGCGTTCCCTAGCACTCATATTGCGTGACCAGAACGAGCCTTTCCAGGGCCAATCGATGTTTGAAATATTGACAGAGGAAGGCCATTCCGGGGAAGCGATCGCCGGAGCGTTCCTGCACGCCATCCATCAAGAATGGGTGTACTGCCCTCATATGGCAGAACTGCTCCTGCCTTGATCGAAGCTCTCACGCGCTCCTCGTTGGGACGAAGCTCTCACGCGTTGCTAGGTTGGGACGAATTTCTCACGCATTGCTAGTTGAGGCCCCAGTGCCGGTGCTGCCGTGTATCGCAATCGCCTCAAAGTCACTTCCGCAGCCGTACAAAGGATGGAGGGTGCCTGATATTATCCTTCCACATGTGAGAGCGGTTCCATCTGGCGCAGCCAGGTGGAACCGCTCTCGCATAAGTGGAGGGAGAATGTCTGGTACCGTACAACCGTAGATCCTCTCCGAACCGTCCGCACATGGAACCCGGGGCCAAGTACCTACGCAGGCAACCAGCGACCGATTGAGAGACGCCCTCCAGAAGTACCGTACCGCACACTCTCCCTCCACCGACGGAGGCACGACTTGGCCCGGCTGCGCCGAACCCGCCGGCCCTCCCGGTGGAAGGATAGTCTGC
>JBLFXY010000135.1:0-10660 GCA_047611645.1 Glaciecola sp. | reverse complement strand
CCGCCCCTCCATTCCGGCACTGCGTTGGATCTCCCCCCGATAGCGTTCAACTATAGGGGGTGCAATCCGCCTTGTTCCGAAATGGATGGACGATTCCTGGCAAAACCCTCTATGCCCGACACGCTCCTAGCCGCAGCCAATCCTTCGAAGAGACAGCCTCAGCTCCTCCATCGAGTTTCCATCCCCGTCCACCGGAATTGACAATACTTGGATCTGCATCTGAAATCGCTACTGGCCTAAATTCGAATAGGCACTGAGGGAACTCACCAGCTACGGCACCTACGGCCCAGCTCCGCCCGGGGCCTGCGTGCCTTCGCCCGTGGGTTCCCGCCTCCTGACTTGACTAGGGCACGAGAACGGAGCCCAAGACAACCCGGAACCCGATGCGGTTGTTCCAGTCGCCGTCCAGGCCCCCTGCTCGAGTGGTTGGCAAATCCAGTGAGGACCTCAATACGACCGTAGTCATCTGGTAGTCCTTTGCCGGCAAACAGAGGCTTCCAGACAAGAAACCGCCGGCTCCTGAGGGCAAATAGCGGCATTGACGGGGAGCCGTTCAAAGGGCTGTTAGGCTAAGAGATAGAGCGGCAAGTCGGAGTGGGCTAGGCGCGAGCGCAATCTTTGCCAACGCTTGGTCACGGCTTCACTGCTCAGCCCCATGCGCTCCGCCACTTGAACGTGGGGCAATCCCTCCAGCCCACAATGCAACACCAGCTTGCGCTCATCTTCGGGTAGGTGGCCGACCTGCTCTCGAAACAGTTCGAGGGATTCATCCCTAGCCATGCGCTGACTGACCGCCGTGGCGTGATCCATTTGGGCATGGGCCTGATTCAGCCGCGTCGACGGCCCTCCGGCCCCTTTGCTCTTCTGGCCGCGCCGAACGGCCTCCAGCAGTACGTTCTTCGCGATGCGGAAGATCCAGAATCGAAAATAGGATCCATCCCCTTCGAATGTGTCCATTTTACGCCATGCACGAAGCCAAACCTCTTGCACCAAGTCGGCTGGATCCAAGTGCGCTCTTTGCTCGGGCCGAATGCGTAGGTGAGCCCAAGTGTGCAACGAAGGAGCGATGTGCTCGTACAGCTCTGAGAAACCTTTTTGGTCGCCCTCCTGAGCCTGTGTCAGCCACATGCGTGTGGGTCCTTCTGCGCCTATTTCGCTCATGTGTGCTGATTCTAGCAAAGCGGTTGCATTTTGGCGGCTACACTTGGAGAGGAATGAGCGAGGAGGCCAACGAAGATCAGTCACCCAGAACAGCTGCGGATGTTTCCGCCTCTGTTTTCGACTTCGTGAATGACTTCCTCGATGATCAAACCGCAGGGATCGTTCGAGACCTGGCCGCATACCAAAGCCGGTTTCCAGGCGCGGAGGCAGAGATTGCAGAGGAATTCACTCGTCTTACAAATCCCGATATGGGTGTCGATAACGATCCTGGTGATGAGCGATTCGTTCAACACTACAAGCTGATTCGGGAGCTGGGTCGTGGCGGTCAAGGTTCTGTTTGGTTGGCGGAGGATCAAAACCTACGACGGCTCGTCGCCCTAAAGCTGCTCAATTCCTGGCTCATCGCTGGAGAACGCATGGCTCGTTTTCAGCGCGAAGCGGAGAGCATTGCGCGCTTGGAGCACGAAGGCCTTGCGGTGGTGTACGAAGCCCAGATGGATAGCGATCCGCCCTTCATCGCCATGCGTTTTGTGGAAGGCGAGGATCTGAGCACCTGCCTATCCAATCGCCAAGCGAGTCCGTTGCCATTCCTACCGATCAACTCTCCTCGGAAATTGCGCGCAGCCCTGCACTTTTTCGAACGCGCAGCGCGCGCGCTGCATGTGGCCCATGAGGCCGGCGTCGTACACCGCGACATCAAACCCGGCAACATTTTGATCGCACCCAATAACCACCCGGTCATCACGGACTTTGGATTGGCTCGAGATGAGTTTTCACCGGGTGAAGAATCGATTACGCAGGAAGGTGAAGTCTTCGGAACGCCCGCATACATGTCACCGGAACAAGTGGGAGGTCGAGCCGAAGATGTCGATCGCCGAACGGATATCTGGTCCCTGGGCGCCACGCTTTACGAAACACTTTGCGGGGCAGCGCCCTTTCAAGGCAAAGGGCAATTGGGTTTGGCACGCGCGATCATGGAAGCCCCGCTGTCGCTCCCTCAAACTTGTGATGGAAAAACGCCGCTTCCCACCGATGTGCGGGTGGTCCTGCAAACCGCCATGGAGCGTGACCTCGGGCGGCGCTACCCGACCGCTCTCGCGATGGCCGAAGACCTACGCCGCATTCGAGAGTTCGAGCCCATTCAAGCGCGACCGGCTGGTCCCTGGTTGAAATTGCGTCGCTGGGGTCGGAGGGAACCCGCTTGGGCGGCTGCCCTGGGTTTGCTGTTAATCACACTTACAGGAGGGCTGATCGTTTCGCAGTTCACCATTGATCGCATTCAAGGGTTACTAGAAGACAAAGAAGTCGCGCTCAACCAAGAACGCGCCCTGCGCTACGTGCGGCAGGTTCCAACGCAGCTGCTAAAGTCCCCATCGACGGCTCTAGCTGCTGGCCTGGAAGCCGTGTCCTTGCACGATTCGTGGATTACGCGTTCCTCCCTATACGGCCCCCTGGAAAACCTGACCTTGCGTGCTCGCGGCAAGCTGGCCAGCAGTAATGTGGCTTGGAGTTGTCGGTTCCTGGGCGATGGCAAGCAAGCCATCCTCGCTTCGGGCTCCGGCGGATTGACGCTGATCCGATCCGACGACGGCACCCCGATCACTTCGCGAATATTCGAAAGCCTGGACGGTTCGAAAGCGCCGAACATTCGCCTGGTCGTAGAAATTCCTGGCCAGGATGCCGTGTTGATCGGCACTAGCGACGGCAGGGTTTTGCGACTTTCACTGCCTGGGCTCGAAACCGTTTGGCAGGTTTCCCTCTCAAAAACGAGTGTGACCTCCATTGCGCTTTTCCCCGACGGGCAACATGTGGTGGCGCTCACTGGAGACGGCGGTGCGGACAAGTTGAATGTGAAAAATGGCGCCAAGTTACTCAACATCCCAGTGCCCGCTCAATCCGCAGCCCAGGTCCTTGTCCTTCCTGATGCAAGGAGCATTTTGACCTCGGGAAATTCCATACGGAGCTCCGCCAGTCCAACCCCCCGGGCGACTCTCTGGGATGCAACCAGTGGCGTGGCTCTTCACCAATTCTTGCACTCCAGCGCCGTTCGCTGTGCAGCCATCCATCCAAGCGGTTCACACCTGGCTACGGGAACATTGGGCGGGAAAGTTTACCTTTGGGACTTGGCCAAACCCAACACCCCCCCCATGGTTCGCCAGGTCCAGGGGTCCATCGAATGCATGGATTTTTCACCCGATGGCAAACGATTGGCGGTGGGAGGGGTGAAGGGTGCATGGATTGGAAATGCCCTTGAATCCACATTTGAGACTCTCCTGGGACACAATGGCGAGGTTGTCGACCTCGAATTCTCCCACGACAGTGAGGAGCTCGCCACCTGCGCTCTAGACAATGTCGTAAGGGTCTTCCGCTCCGTCGGAGGCAAGTCCGTACGGGACAACCGCACGGGCTATCGCCCGCTCTTGGTGGCCTGGTCTCCTGTAGATCACAGGCTCATGTCGGCCGGTATAGACAAGGGGTTTTCCCTCTGGAATCCCAGCGCTCCTATGAATGCTCGGCGCCTGCAGGGCCTGGGCGACCCCATCACTTGGACCGGGTTTACTAGCGATGGGGAAGGGGCTATCGCGGTGGATAGCAAAGGGCGTGTACTGCTCTTCAAAACACCTCGCGCGCCCAAAGAGCTGCGCGCATGCAAACCTCCGTCCCTGCTTGCGGACCACAAGCCGGGCCCTGTTTTATGCGCCGTAGCCTCGGGAGCCCAACGCGCTGTTAGCGGAGGACTCCAGGGGAAAGTAATCCTTCACGACCTGGATAAGGAAACCGTGTTGGCTGTTCACGGCGGGTGGGTGCAAGGCATTCGCCATCTCGCGATTCGTCCCGACGGAAATCAGGTTGCGATCGTGGATGGCATCGGACGCTTGGGTCTTTGGGACGGCAAAGAAGAGTTCGCGATGCGGCCCAAAGGCGTACAGCAACAGATTCAGCGCGTTTGCTTCGACTCGTCCGGCAAACTCCTGGCAGCGGGTGATGCTCTTGGGCAGGTCCTGGTGTGGGATACCGAGACCGGTGATTTGCTTTACAAGTTGACCGCTGAGTGGAGCAGTGAAAACCAAGACCGCCACCCCGTCATCGACTTGGATTTTGGTCCTGAAGGCCGCACGGTCCACGCGGCTTCAGCGCCCTGGTGGGTGCTTTCCTGGGACCTGTCCGCGCAAGACAAAGTGGCCGTACGCGAGAAACGCATGTCATTCAATTGGCTTCGTGCCCTTCCCAGAAATCTGGGCGTGGTGACCTGTGGAACAGGCAGGAGTACTTTCTCGGTCGGTTCAAGCGGCAAACTCTCGCGGCCCGCAAACCGACATGTGGCGACTTTGACCTGCATGGATGTCAATACGGCGGGCGAGCTCGCGGCCACGGGTTGCGAAGACGGCTCCGTACTGGTTTGGAATGTGGTCAGCGGAGCCACTGTCGCACAGTTTGACCAACATGGCGGGCCGGTGCGCCACATAGCTTTCTCCCCCATCGCTGGCGACAACCGGGTGCTTTCAGCCAGTGATGATGGGACTCTGGCCCTGTGGCCCGTCGATCCGACCGCCACCGCAGAAGCGAGCGCACCCCATCGCTTGACCGACCGGTACCTAAAGCGATTCGACTCCTGGGGATTGGCCCCAGAATCTCGCTAGCGCGCAACCGCCCACAAATCATGACAGCACCCACCCTGCGCATCGCCCGCCCCACCAACCGGCTGACGGAAATCGTCGCCCTGTATACCTTGGGCCTTGGAATGCAAGAACTCGGCCGCTTCGAGAACCACGAAGGGTTTGACGGTGTCATGATCGGGCATGCACACCAGGCTTACCATCTCGAGTTTACCCATGAGCACGGGGCCGCAAATGAGGCCGCCCCTTCGGCTGAGCACATGCTTGTGTTCTATGAACCGGACCCCAATTTATGGCGGGAGCGTTGTGCGGTCATGCTGGATGCGGGTTTCGTGGGAGTGGCCGCCCACAACCCCTATTGGGAGCGCGAAGGGCAGACGTTTCAGGACCCTGACGGCTACCTGGTAGTGATTTGCCGGCAGAGTTGGGATTGCTAGGGACACAATAAAATCGTATGTGAATGGCCTCAAGGGGCTCGTAGGTAGGGGTTTTTCGATTTAGGCAAGTTGGTTGTCCGGTACTTGCTTTGGTTTGCATTTGAAGGTGTACCGCGCGAATCGAAGCGCACTCCTCTCGACCCACTCAGCCATGAAGTACCGACACCTTCCCTACCTGACAGCGCTTCTTTTTGGCGCCACGGCCTCTCTCAGCGCCCAGCAGACTGTCTTTTCCATCGACTGGCGTAGTCCCTCGGTTGGCGCGCCCGACGCAGGGACCGCCACACCGATGACCACTGGCGACCTGCTCGTACCCTCCATGGGCCTGCCGATGCTTGGCCCCTTGCCCTTGCCGACCATCGGAATGACCCATGGGCTCGGCGGTCTAGGCCTGCTTCCCGGCTGTATTGGGGCCCCCGGCGGAACGCCGTGCCCTGTCGAGTTGGACGCGCTCTCCTTTGGACTGGATGCGCCCGTTTCCCCCAATGGCTTTGCCGCAGGCCAATTGCACTTCTCAGTGGACTCCTTCGCTTTTGGTGTCTTCGGCGGGCCTATGCCCCCCAACGTCACCTCTGAAAGCCTCGCTGGAGAGGCCTCCGCCGATGTGATGCTCAACCCGCGCTTCATGCCTGGCGCGCCCTTGCCCCCCGGCCCCTCCATGGGTCACCGCGGTATTTGGGACGGTGATGGCCTGCCCTCCGGATCCGGTTTTTCATACCCCGGCCTAGGACTGATTGAACCCAGCCCGCCCAATACCACGGCGCACGCGTTCGGAGATAACCTCGACGCCCTAGATACCCTTCCCTTCACGGGCATCCCCCCCGTGGCGTACTTCAGTCTCGATTCCGCAGGCTTCGATCCCATGACCGCCTTGCCCCACAACGGCTCCGCGGCTGCGCACGGATTTATGGGTGCAGACGTGTTGGTGTCCAAACCTGGTGGAGTCGGCCTCATGCTCTACGCGCCGGGTGCCGCGCTTGGCCTGAACCTTATTCCTGCGCTCAACCTCGACGACCTGGACGCTTTGATCCTCTGGGAGAACGGCGACGGTTTCTTCCAGCCCTCACAAGCGCCCTTCGATTGGCTCACCGGAGCCACCGACCAACTGCTCTTCTCAGTACGTCGCGGATCCGCCGTGATCGGAATGCCTGACAGCATCTTCGGAATCCCGATTGAAGCGGGCGACATTTTGACTACGCCCCTTCCGACTTTCATGGGTGGAGTATCGCCTTTCCCCGGCATATTTATTGCTGCTGAGAACATTGGCTTGGGCACGATCCGCTCGGGCACCGCTATGGCTGGAAACTTCGGTGACGACTTGGATGCTTTAGACTCGGTGGAAGTCATCATTCACGACTGTGATGGGGATGGCATTGAAGATGTGGTTGCGATCGCAGGCGGGTTGGTTATGGACGCCAACAAGAACGGAATCCCGGACTCCTGTGAAACGACCGTGCTTTGCACACCGCTGCCCAATTCCACGGGTTTCCCCACTGTCTTGACTGGCGCCATGGGAAGCGGAGTGGGTTCCGGTCTACACCTAGAGGCCACGAGTGGCCCGCCCTTGCAGTTCGGTTATTTCCTGATTGGCACCGGTGTTATGGCGCCTGGCTTGCCTGTAGGAAGCGGTCTACTGTGCCTGGATACATCACCTGGCAACATGGTCGGGCGCTACAACATTGCGGGTACCAACATGAACTCCATTGGGCTCTTCGACGCTTTCGGTGTGCTGCAAAACGGAGTAGGAACATCCTTGATTGGATCGGGTTTTGATGTGCCCAGCACCATCCCCACCATCGGCGGAGTGATCATTGTCGGATCGACTTGGCACTTCCAACTGTGGCACCGGGATGTACCGAGCACTTCCAACTTCTCGAACGCTATCAGCGTGACCTTCTAAGGAAGCCTCATCCAGGTTGGCTCGCCAGCCTGGGGTTCCCACCCGGAGGGTCGAGAGACTCTCTGGGCACTCAAACCCCCACGTATTGATTCGAGTTGAGACCCAAGCTCCTGAATAGGACCCCTTGGTAGCAATCCTCCCTTCCACAATCAGTACTCCTCCTAGAATAGGAGGGAACAATTTTTATCTTCCGACCTTCCTAGTATTCCTGGGGGGACGGCCACCTCCCCCGGAACTACCGGAAGTCCAATGGGCCCCGAAAGTCCGTTCTCTCTCCTTAGCACCATGTCGAATCTCCTAGTTTCCGGCACCTTATCCCGCTCCTGTGCCCCGGTGCTCTTACTGACTTTTGGGGCCCTCTTCTGCGATAAAGCACAGGCCCAAACCGAATTGGTGTTTAGCGTGGACTGGCAAGGCCAGACTGTTGGTGAAAACGATTCGTTGGGCGGTATTTCGATCACCTCTGGCGACCTGTTGATTCCGGTCGGCGGCCCCTTCCCGAGTCCTGGCAGCTCCTTGGATAAACCCGGCATTCTCTTGCCCGCTTCATTCCTACAAAACTACGCCACATGCCAAGGCCACCTTCCCGGCTCCTCGTGTGGAATCGAAATCAACGCCCTGTCCTTTGGCCGCGACTCGCTGCTGCAAGGCAATGCAGCCTACCGCTTTGGCCTCTACTTTTCCGTGGATGAACATGCGATCGGCGTACCGACTATCGCCACGCATGGAACCGTGTTTGGTGAAGCGCTTTTGAACGAAGCCTCCGCTGATGTCTTCATGGCCCGCTTCCAAGGTCCGGGCCCCTTCGGCCCTGGTCAGCCAGGACAGAACGTACTGATTGTGGACGGGGACGGTCGAAGGAATCTGGGCACTTCGTTCGCCCATGGACTCGGACTCAAGGAACCCAACCTTCCCGGATCGACATTGCCCGACGTGGGCTCCAACTTGGATGCCTTGCAGTTGGGCACCCCGCTCAACCTTCCAACCGACAAGATCTTCTTCTCCCTCGAGGGAGGGTTCTCCGACCCTTTGGAAGGCACGGTCACCCATTCCAACTCGGCGGCTTTGCAGGGAAACTCCCCCGGCGACATTTTGGTGTTCAATCCGATCACGAACCAGGTAAGCGTATACGCATCAGCAGACAATCTAGGGCTCGACCACGCTGGAATCGGAACGGATGACGTGGATGCGATCGCGGTGGTCGAAGTCAACGGAATGCCCGGCTTTCAGCGGCCCAACGGTCTGTACGATTGGACGCTCGGCCAAGGTGACCTGGTGCTCTTCTCCGTACGTCGTGGCTCCGCAATCATCGGAACCCCCGACAGTATTTTTGGACTCCCGATCGTGCCTGGAGATATTTTGATGGCTCCGATTGGTCAAGGCTTCTTGGGAACCATGCCCCCGGGGATTTTTGTGTCCGCAGAAAGCCTAGGCCTGGACGTGGACCGGCCCTCCGGCACGAGTGATGAGATCGATGCCATCGACATTCTGGGCGATGGCGATGACCCCTTCGAGGATTGCAACGACAACGGCGAAGAAGACGAGCATGACATCGCCGACGGCTCATCCCCCGACGACAACGGCAACGGCATCCCCGACGAGTGCGAGGACCCGGGTTTGGCCTTCTGCGATTGCAATACCGCTTCCAACGCGCCCTGCGGTGGAAATGCTGGCATTGAAGAAGGTTGCATCAACAACACAGGCTTGGGTGGAAAACTGGTCGGAACGGGTCAAAGCTCGATCGCCACAGACTCCCTAATTCTCACATCCTCCCAGTTGCCCATCAACAATTTCGGGTTACTGTTCATGGGTGATGGGTCCGTCGGCCAGACACCCATCCACAACGGATTACGCTGCGTCGATGGCACAATTCAAGGCTTCCGCCGCTTGGACATCAAGTACTCCGGGCCCTCGGGAACGTTCACCCACGGCCCCGGTATTCTAAATGTGGCCACCATGCCTCCGCATTCCCTCGTGATCATGTCCGGAAGTACTTGGTTCTGCCAAACGTGGTACCGGGATCACGGTAGCCCGTGTGGGATGCCCTCCAACATGAGCAATGGTTGGCAAGTAACCTTCACTCCCTGATTGCTGAGGGCGCTTGCGGCACAAAAAACGAACCACGCCGGACAGAACGTTTAGCGTGGTTCCTTTTTAGATGGGATTCGGAAACTACTTGGCTTTCGCGTTCGCCTCGACCGTTTTCTTGCGCTTCATTTCGATGGTCATCGTAAGGGTCTTTTCTTCGGCAACATCATAAAACTTGCAGACGTAGCCATCGGTACCCCATGTGCAAATCGAGCGCTTGTCGACCATTTCGCCCGTCATGGGATCCTTGGCTTCGTAGTTGCTGATGATGCTCTTAGTCTTTTCGTCGTACTGGCCTTCCATGTTCGTAATGCTCGTGGCCATGGAATCCACCCAAGTCGAGACGAATGCTTTCTTGTCAGTGTCGTAGCCGAAGGTCGCTGAGCCTGCGAACGCGGTCCCCATGAAGTCACTTTCGAACCTCGAGACGGTCCAGAGATCACCCACGGCGGTGATCGTTTCGGTGCAAGGCATAACCATAGACTCGGGCATGCCCGGCATGTTCATGGCAATCGTTCCTTCCCAACTTCCGACGCTCTGCATGACTATCTTGTGCTGATCGACTGCGGGAGACTCACCTTGGAAAGGGTTGGTGGATGAGATGCCGGCGATAGCGATGCCAGAGAGGAGGGTAGCTGCGGTGATCGCGGCGAATCGAGCTGAAAACATGATTGTTCTTTAGGGTGGGGTTTTGAGGCAGACTTTGAGGGCCACGGGCTGGTTGGTCCCGTTCACAAATAGGAAACTACTTGAGACAGGTGTTCATTTGCCGTGCCGCGAGAGTGTGTTGAAAAAAAGAAACGAGAACCCATGGAGGGTCCTCGTTTCTGAGTATTTGGAGAGGTCTGGGTTATTGAAGGTGTTGACCAGCGAAACGCTGAATCAACTTTCCTTCCACCCGACCCTTGTGTGTGGCCATGATGGCTTTCATCACTTTTCCAAGGTCCTGTTTCGTGGTGGCGCCCACCTCTTCGATGGTGGCTTTCACTAGAACTTCGGTTTCTTCCTCGGTCAAGGTTTGCGGTAAGTAGTTTTGAATCACTTCGATCTCGGCGCGTTCCTGGGCGGCGAGCTCCTCGCGACCCGCTGTTTCGTACTGCTCGACGCTGTCCTTGCGGGACTTGACCGCGCTCAACAAAGCTGTCATGACGACGTCGTCACTTACGTCGCCACGGTCACCACCGCTGTCGATCGCTTTGTTTTTGATAGCCGCGATCACCATGCGCAGGGTGTCCCTACGCATGGTTTCGCCAGACTTCATGGCCGTGATCACGTCCGCTTGAATCTGCTTGAACAGGCTCATTCGGAGTCCTTATCGGAGTCGGTGTCGCCAGAGTCGTCGTCAGAGTCGTCGTCAGAGTCGTCGTCGAAATCGTCGTCGTCATCTGCGTCATCGACATCGTCTTCAACCTCTTCCGGAGCATCGGAAGCCGCTTCGGCCAAGGCCTCTTCTGCGG
>JBLFXY010000134.1:0-10679 GCA_047611645.1 Glaciecola sp. | reverse complement strand
GAACCGTCGGGGATGTCGATGGCCACGCGCTGTGCCATCTCGTCTCGCGTCAGGCCGACTGTTGTTTTGGATTCGCTCACGGGTAAGACACTCCTTGGGCGACGAGCAGGGACTCGAAGGCCGGGTTGGGCACGGTGACCACGCGTTGCACGAACAGGCCGGGCGTCACGATGACCTCGGGGTCGAGCTCGCCGGGTTGCACGACATCGGAGACCTGCACGATGGTGGTCTTGGCGGCGGTGGCCATGATCGGCGCAAAGTTGCGCGCGGTCTTGTTGTAGACCACGTTGCCGTAGCGGTCGGCGGCCTTGCCCTTGATCAGGGCGAAGTCCGCGACCAGGCCCGGTTCGAGCACGTAGTCGCGATCGCCGAAAGTGCGCACTTCCTTGCCATCGGCCAGGGGCGTGCCCACCGAGGTTGCGGTGTAGAAGGCGGGGATGCCTGCGCCACCGCAGCGGATGCGTTCCGCGAGGGTTCCTTGCGGTACCAGCTCGAGTTCGATCTTGCCGGTCTTGTAGAGCTCGGGGAAGACCGTCGAGTTGGTCGTGCGCGGATAGGAACAGATCATCTTGGCCACCCGTCCGGCCTTGATGAGCGCCGCCAGCCCAACCTCACCGCTGCCGGTGTTGTTGTTGACGACCGTGAGGCCGCTGGCCCCCTGATCGATCAAAGCGTGGAGCAATTCGATGGGGCTACCGGCTTCGCCGAAGCCCCCGACCATGACCGTAGCGCCATCAAAGATGTCGGCTACCGCGTCCTGCGCGCTACCTACTAGTTTGTTGATCATCGGGCTTGCGCCTGCAATGGGTGGCTGATTCGCCGCTGATTAGGAGGTCACGCGGGCGTAGTCGAACAGACCCGCCTCGTCGATGATCACGCGGTCCGCGTAACCGTCGAACCAGATGGCCTCCGGGTTGCGGGCCACGATGCAGACCTTGCCTTTCTCGGGCGCGTCCGCCGGGTTGCGCAGCAGCTTGAAGATCACCACGCCGTTTTCGGTGCCCGGGATGCCAGCGAGCGGGCCGTCGGTGACGGCGACCACTTCGGTCTTGCCCTTGTAGTGCGTGATCGAAAGGCGCGCGTGGGCTTCGACTCCGGACAGGCCTTTTTGGGAGTCGTTGAGGATCTTCCAAGCCCCTTCAATCGTTACGTTGAAGGCCTTGTGAGCCACGATGTCGCGACCGCAGAAGAAGTAGTGGTTGTTGGCGCCGACGCGCTTGATGGCGCGCTGCATGATGCGCAGGGCATCGGCATCGTCGTTGACGCCTTTGATGATGGGCGACTGGTTTTCGACGCAGAGCCATCCGCGGGAGAGCAGGGCGGTCATGGCGCGATCGGTTTCCGGGTGCCACTTGAGAGTGCCGTACTCTTCCTCGATGTAGTTGCCAGCCGAGTCCTTGAGCAGGAACTCATCGGGGTGGTTGAAGTGCACCATGAAGCGCAATCCCACGTGGGGGTAGGCCGCGTGGAAGTTGTCGAGCATCGTCAAGAAGGCATCGTCGAAGCGCTGGGGGAAGAAGGCGAACTCCTTGGTTCCCACGCGGATGGATTCGACGCCGGCTTCGGCCAGGGCAGCAAACCAGGCGCCGAGCTTGGTGTTGGTCAACACCATGGGATCGCCACCGGAGAGCAGGATCTCGCGCAGCTTCTCGCGGTTTGTTTCGGGGTGGCGTCCGCCGTTGTCGGCCACCAGCTTGTTGTGGGCGCGCACGTACTCGGTGATCGAACCAATTTGGGCCATGGCTTTTTTGGCCACGGTGCCGTCCTTGTGCTCGACTTCGCGGCGGCTGATCAGCTCTTCGCGGTAGCAGAAGCGGCAGTGGGCGGAGCAGGTCGAGATGACGTACATCAGACCCATTTCGTACTTGTGCAGCAGGCCAGGGACCGGGCTGTAGTCCATCTGGTGGCCCGGGTCGTCGGCGCCTTCCAGGTCCTCGGTCTCGCCGGGGGTGGCCTTGACGATGGCCTGAATGGCGGCACTGTTCTGGGCCAGCTCAAAGTAGTGGCGCGTCATCTTGACGGGCATGCGGGCTTCCACGTCGCGCTCGCCGCCTTTGAGGTCGCCGAGCACTTGGATTTCGTCCGGCGAGTAAAAGCTCATCATGTCCTCCGGAGCTTTTTCGTTCAGGAACGGCTTGAGGCCGTTGATGCTCATCCGGTCGTACTTCGGGTTTTCGATGGTCTCCAGGAAGGCGGATTCCTTGGCCGTGGGAACGTACTTGTCGGCGTTGCTCATGGTGCTCGATCTCGAGTCGCTGGAGGAAAGGCCAGTAACTGGCGTCCCCTCATTGGTGGGCCGCAGAGTGCGACCGGTCGGGTTATTTTGGGAATGTAACGTCCTTTTTCGGACCGTGCTACAGCGATTCCATAGATCTCAAACTCGTCTCCGATCAGGGTTTTTTTCGCAGGAACTGAACCGAACAGGGAAACCCGCTGCCAAGTCCTGATTTCGCCCGTGGCGGTACCCTAAACGGAGCTGGGCCGGTGTGGGGCCTTGGAACCCGTATGGGGATTTTCGATTCTCTTTGAGACTTGGATTGCCCGGCGGTTTACGGCCGTCACCGGAGATCTAGCCCATCTGCGCCAGCAGGAGTGGAGTCCAGCCACGAAAACCGGGCTGAGCAAGGCGGCCCCCATGGCTGCTCTGCTTCGGAAGGGGCATTGCATGGGAGTGGGGCGGGTGAAGCAGGATTCGATTGGCCTGGAGGGGATTCAGGCCCAGGTACCGCGGTATTGGCACGTGCACGGCCTTCTGCTGCCAGGACCCCCGCTGGCCAAAATGGATCGCAATCATTCTGGGCCGATTACCGGTTGTGGGGGCTGGGGAGGTAGCCGCCATACACAGAAACACGTATTCTCCGGCCCTTCGGTTCATCCGCCAACCTCAGCCCCACACCGTGGGCCACATTCCTTTGGGCAACACCTCAGTAGTTTATCGCTTTCAAGTCGAGTTATCAGACATCGACCGGGGAGCCTATGAGTCGCTCGATCTACGGGTAGCTCAGCATCCTTCCGAGGATGAAGATCGCATGGTGATTCGAGTGCTGGCGCGTGCCTTGGCCCATGAAGAGGGTCTTGAGTTTGGACGCGGTCTGTCCAGCCCGGAAGAGCCGGCCATGTGGGCCTATGGATTGACCGGGCAGGTTGAGACCTGGATCGACGTGGGCATACCCGGCGCGGAACGCTTGCACAAAGCCAGCAAGGGTTGCTCCAAAGTGCTCGTGTTTACGCACAAGCCCGATGCTTCCCTGATCAAGGAGTGGAGCAAGCGCAAGGTTCACCGCGCCGAGGCCATTCAGGTCCACCGACTCGATCCCAAGTTCATCTCCAAGTTGGCGCGCGATCTCGAGCGCAGGATCACTTGGTATGTGACCGTTCAGGATCACGTGCTGACCGTTAATGTGGGCGATCGAATCCTGGAAAGCCGGGTCGAAGTGATCAGCCTGGCGAATCTGTGCAGTACCGCGGCTGGGGTCTGACTGTGCCGCGTGGCTAGTTGCGCCACATTTTTTCTAAATGGGTGAAACGCTGGGGGGCTTCGTGCAGAGTCTGGGTGATATGCGTGATCCCCGCCTCAAGAAACTATTCCTGCTCTATCGGGATAATGGCGATGTGAAGGCCCTGGGGAAGCTTTTCGATCTGCTTTCCCCGGAGCTCTTGGTCGTCGCACGGCATTTGTCCGGGGACCCGGCCGAGGCTGAGGATCTTGTGCAGGCCGCTTTTCTTGCGGCCCTCGAACATCCGGAGCGCTACGACAAGGCCCGGCCGCTGACCCCCTGGTTTGTGGGGATTCTCAGCAATCAGGCCCAGGCTTGGCGCCGGAAGGCAGCTCGCAGTCCGGATGCGGATCGGGCTCTCGAAGCACAGCATGCGAACGAGCAAAAGTCGCGCCCGGATCGCAAGGCTACGGACGGGGAGTCTGCGGGTCTCGTCCAAGCGGCCTTGGCCAGCTTGCCTGAGAAATACCGTGCGGTGCTCGAGAGCCATTTGAGCAAGGGTCAGAGCCCAAAAGCCATCGCGCGGGAACTGGGTACATCGCCTGGCACAGTTCGGGTGCAACTCCACCGTGGATTGGCGCAGCTACGCGATTTGCTACCGGCCGGCATCGCTGGCGGGTTGGCCTTGACCCTGACGGAACGCGGCTTGGCGCAAGTGCGCACTGAAATCACAACCCAGGCGTCGATATTGACGCCTTCGATCGCGGTAAAAAGCGGCGCCACCTTGGCCGCAATCAAAATAGGAAGCCTTCTCATGACTCAACGATTCGTTCTCGGCACCCTCGCGGTCATCGTGATTCTCGCAGCGACTTACCTGGGTCGGGACACCCTTTGGCCTGACAACGGAGCAGGCCAAGCCGGCCTAACCTCGACAGGTTTGCAGGAGTTGGCGCCCGACGTCGTCTTGGTTTCGGTAGACGACTCGGTTCGCACGGAAGGTGACACAGAACCGGATAAAGCCGTAGGCAAAGGATCCGGCAATGCTCTCGGATCGATCCTGGTGAGCACGGTTTGGAACGATGGATCGCCTGCGGCGGACATCTCTTTTGACTATACGCCTTTTGGATCCGGCGCAGAGCCTCGCCGCGCGCAAAGCGACAGGGCGGGTACCGTGCTTCTGCGGGACCTTACGCCTGGAACTTATGGGTTGTACGGGCACCGCAGCGGGCATGCCAGCGCCTCGGTGGAGCGGTCTGCGCACCAACCCGAGCGCGTGACCCTCAGGCTTGCGAAAGGCGTGGATGTAAAAGGGCGCATCATTGACCTCGACGGACGAGGTGTGGCCCAGGCGGAAATTTGGATCACCAACGAATTGAGTCGCTCGACTGGGGCGGTTGTGGGGCACAGCGATGCCGACGGATCCTTTTTCATTCGGCAATTGACCCACGAGTGTTTCATCGGAGCCCGTAAGGATGGGTATGTACGCAGTCATCCTGAGCATGTTGCGGCCTGGATGGAGCGCAGCGCAGAGGCGGGGACGGTAGAGCTGAATATCACCCTGGGTGGGGTCGGCGCGCAAATAGGGGGGGTTGTTCTGGGCCCTGATGGACAACCGATTGCGGGGGCGCGAGTTCGCATTGGCAAGCAAGCGGACTTCGATTCCATGGGCCCCGATGGGCCGGTGGGCCCGCCGCCCCAAGAGGTGGTCTCGGATGAAAAGGGTGAGTTCCTTTGCGGAGGTTTGTTGCCCGGTTCGGTGGAGTACGCTTGCAAGGCGCAGGGCTTCGCGGTCTCCTCTGGCAAAGCCCAAGTGGTTCAGAACGGCAAGGCCGAGATAGAGGTTCGATTGCAGCTAGGCGCTTGGCTCCGCGGGACAATTAGTACCCCTGATGGGTCCCCCGCAGAAAAGGTGCTCATTTATGCAAACGAGGGGGCCTTCAATTATCCCCAGACCGCTTCTTCCTTTGCTTCACCCCAGGCTGAAACGGATGAGAACGGGAGCTTTGAGTTGGGTCCGTTGGCCGCGGGGAAAGTCGGGGTCCAAGCGGCTTCCTACGACGGCAAGCAAAGGGTCAACCGTCAGATAGAGGTCGCTCCCGGCGAAAGTTATCGATGGGACCACGCCCTCCAGGGGTTGCCCACAATCTCTGGAATCGCGGTGGATGCCGCTGGCAACGCTTTGGGCGGTTGGGTGGTCGTAGCGAAGTCTACTGGTGCTTTTGGCTATCCGTCGAAGTCGGTGGTTTGCAAGCAGGACGGGACTTTCGAATTGCACCTGATGGGTCAGAAAAGTCGCCGCCTTGAACTCCACAAACCGGGTTCGGGGGGGCGGACCGCAACGGGATGGGCCCAGCGCGGAGCCCCGCGGGCATGGAAGGGAAACGTACCCCTTGGGAGTACAGATGTGCAATTGGTTCTGGATCCTACACAGGCGCCGACCGGTAAGTTTTCGGGCGGATTGGAAAGTGGTTTACCCTTGGGGAAGACCAAGATCACCGTGCGGCACGAATGGCTGGGTGGTGGAAGGACGGAGTTTACTTTACCCGCGCGCACGGCATCTTTCGAGATCCCTGACCTTCACGAAGGCCACTTCACGATTAGGATCGAGTCACTGGGTTGTGCTGTTCTTTGGCTGCGCGAGATCGTGCTCGAAAAGGGTCAGCACCTGGATTTGGGAACCCTGATGCTTCGACCAGCTGGCGGCCTGCGAGTGAATTTGCAAGTCGAAGGGCAGGCTTCACTCGAGCATGCTTTGGTCGAATTGCACGATGCGGAGAACAACTCCTGGTACGTGATCTTGCGGGGGAACCGGGTGGAGGGTAAGGCCTTCCCGGCAGGGGAATACACATTGAAAGTGCAGGCAGAGGGGTGTGGGCCCGCAGAGTTGGCCGTGACTATCGTCGCAGGGCAGCGCACGGAGCTGGAGCTGGCCTTGGTACCCGGTGGGTCTATTGGGCTTGTCCTCTTAGATGCTCAGGATCGGCCGCTAGGTGAAAAGGTGCGCTTGGTCGTGACCTCCGCCAATGGCGCAACCGTATTCGACGAGTCACTCGATTCGAATGAAGTCAGCCGCTGGTTCTTTGCACCTTACGGGGATTTGCAAGTGGTGGCGGAAGCCAGTGGAGGGCGTCGTTTCGAGGCCACGATCTACTTCGCCAGCACCGATGGGACGGAGTCTCCGCACACTCTAAAACTGCGCTAGCGGAATGCCTATGAAACGGCCATCCCGCGCTCGTTGTAAAACGAGCAGGGGATGGCCGTTGTTTTGGGTGGGGCCGACTAGCGGTCGCCGGATTGGCGCATGCCGCCGGAACTCGGGCCACGCTGTGATCCGCCGACTCCGCTTGCGCCTGCTTCGCCTTTCGAGGAGCGGCCTTTGCCTAGATCGATGATCTCCACGACGCCTTCTTCAATCAGCTTGAGAACTGCGGGGTGTTCCGCAGCCTTGGGCATGATTTTCGCTTTGCCGTTTGCCGCCAGGTGAAGCTTTTTGCCTCCGGGAAGGGGAACCCGTAGGGGGCGGTGGGTCTTGTTGCTGATTTCCATGGTGGGCAGAGGATAGGGCGAAGGGGCCGGTCTGGATAGTGGGCAGACCTTCTGGGTGGCCATAATTGAGGTTAATTGTGAGAGATAGGGTACCAGGGCGAAATCCGCCGCCAGGCTCTTGCGGGTTGGGCTTGTTTGACGCGTAGGAGCCTGGCGGCAGATTTTCCCCAGGCACCCTATCTCTCAGTCCGTCTTGGGTTGGAGGGCTTGGAGGAGATCGCGATCGTAGGTTGCCAGCTCCAGGAGCTGGTTTGGGCGCTTCAGGGATTTTAGTGGGTGGGAGTCGGCGGCCAGGGCTTTTGTGATGGTGGGGATCTGGGCGAGTTGGCGGGCGGAGAGCCAGGCTTTGGGGTCTTGGTCGGTGCCGAGGGCGCCGTTGATGCGGCGGGCTTGGGCGGGGGTCAGATCCTAGGCACGCCGGCAAAAGCGGTACCCGAGTTTGGCCGTGGTCGACGAACGGGCGGATATCTGTTCTTTGGGAGTGGTGTCCTTCGAGGTGCTGACCGGTACTCAGCCCTACACGGGTACCGCGTCGGTGATCGTGCGTATACGCAAGACTGGCATGCTATTGCCGCAACCTGCTCACCAGGATGCAAACTGCAACAGCAGGATAGGCTTGCCGTGCAGTTCGGAAAGGCGGACGGTCTACTTGCCGTCGACCGTCGGTAGTATCACCCCCTACAAGGACTGGCCGACTTGCGTACCGACGGGTTCTGGGTTTGCAGGGGTTTGCATAGTTCGAGCCGCGAAGAGGGCGAGGATCATGGCGGGCATCCCAGTGAAGAGGTTTGTGGGTCGAATGCAGTTAGGGTTTATTGAACGTCAGGTTGCGGGTAAATGATGGACGCAATGAGCGGTGCCATGAAAATGAGCACGATGCCGGCGACAATATCCGTCACGGCGAGTGTTGTGGAACTTGCGTTGGCGTAGATGGGTCTACTCGCTAGTTCGGCGTGGACGAAACCTTTGATACCCCAAAATACGGTGGCAACCCCAAGGAACTTGATGAGCAGGGTAAATAGATCGGATGTTGTCATTGGTGAGTGGGTCGTAATGAGGTTTGAATGGAAGTGAATGAGTTTGCCCTTGTGGGGCTTGATTGGGCTTTATTGAACCTTACCGGCAAGTAGGACGGCGGGCAAAAGTAGGCTGCCATTGAAGCAGGCGTGTAGAGCGACGGATCCAAGGTACCCGAAACGCGCCTGCATAGCCCAAAGGGCGAGTCCGGTCAGGAACTGCGGCAGGGGTATCGTCGGGTTGTCCGGATTGATATGAGCCAAGGCAAAGAGCAAAGTGCAGACGATTCCAAGCGGCCACATGGTGACGGCTGAGGGTCGCACCCACCGACCTACCGTGCGCGGCAGCACGCGGAAGAAGAACTCTTCAAATAGGGGAGCAAAAAGTGCACCGAGTGCCAGCAGTGCTACGGGGTTCTTTTCCAGCATGTCCAATACAGGCTGCGAGTCCATCCCGGCTTGAAATCCAAATTGGTTTCCTACGAGAGTCGCAGCTAAATTAAGCAGCCAAAGCACTGGTACTCCGAGCAGGATCACACGGCTTAGCTCCCTCCAGGACTCACTAGGCTTCCACCGGGTTTCCGAAACGAAGGCGTACTTGAATCGACGCCAGCGGCTCAAATCTTTCAGCAGATCTTCGTCCGGGGCTTTATGGGGCCAGGTTTGGGGCTCGTGGGTCTTCGGCATGATCATTGGCAGAATAGTGCAAGCCCAATCGAACTGGGGCTTGACCCAATAGTACGGAACTTGTGGCAACCTTTCATTCATGGTCGACGGGGGATGCGGCCCCGGTAACCGAGGCGCACAATGCGTTTAAGCGTGTATTGGCAGCCAGAGCCCTCAAACCCAGCCAAATCGAGAAATTGACCCAGGCCCTGCACGAGAACAAAGCAGCGCTATGCGCCTACTCCGGCGAATAAGATCCCGTTCTCGGTACAGCAACTTGACGAATGCCCTTGGGCAAGATCTGAAGCAGTCGCTATGCTTTTTGGGCGCGAAATTCTCGGGGTAGGCTCGGGATCGACTGCGTCCGAAAAAAAACAATGAATGCGAATCCCAAGCTAGAGCTCGAGACTTTCCTGAACGGCATGATCCGTCGGAACCCCGGGGAGACCGAATTCCATCAAGCGGTGGAAGAGGTGGCGACCAGCATCATCCCGTACATCCAGACGAAGCCGATCTACCAGGATAAGCAGATTCTGGAGCGCATGACCGAGCCGGACCGCATTATCATTTTTCGGGTTTGCTGGGAGGACGACGAGGGCAACATTCGCGTCAACCGGGGTTACCGCGTGCAGTGCAATAATGCGATCGGTCCCTACAAGGGTGGCATGCGTTTTCACCCTTCGGTGAACTTGAGCATCTTGAAGTTCTTGGCGTTCGAGCAGACGTTTAAAAACAGTTTGACCGGCTTGCCTATGGGCGGCGGCAAAGGTGGGTCGGACTTCAACCCGAAGGGAAAGAGTGAGCTTGAGGTCATGCGTTTCTGTCAATCGTTCATGACCGAGCTGAGCCGACACGTGGGACCTAACACGGACGTGCCCGCCGGTGACATCGGCGTGGGCGCGCGTGAAGGGGGCTTCCTGTTTGGCCAGTACAAGCGACTCATGAATCGATTCGAGGGGGTCATGACCGGCAAGGCACTCGAATTCGGTGGCAGCCGGCTTCGTAGCGAAGCCACCGGCTATGGCGTGGTCTACATGATGAAGCACATGCTGGAGAACAGAAACGACAGTCCGGAAGGCAAGACCTGCGTGATCTCCGGCTCCGGCAATGTGGCCACCTACTGCGCAGAAAAATTGATCGAGTTAGGAGCCAAGGTCGTAACCCTCTCCGACTCCTCCGGTTTCATATTCGATCCGGCCGGCATTACGAAAGAGCGCTTGGCGTGGGTCATGGAACTCAAGAACGTGCGCCGTGGCCGCATCAGCGAATACGCCCAGGAATTCGGAGTCGAGTTCCACGAGGGAAATCCGTGGAAGGTCGGCTGTGACCTGGCGTTCCCCTGCGCCACGCAGAATGAGCTGGATGTTGACGACGCCCAAGCCTTGGTCGAAAACGGTTGTTGGGCTGTCGCCGAAGGCGCCAACATGCCCACCACCCCGGAAGCGACCGAAGTCTTCCGCGCAGCCAAGACCCTGCACGCACCGGCCAAAGCCTCCAATGCCGGCGGCGTTGCCGTGTCCGGACTGGAGATGTCCCAGAACTCGGTACGCGCCTCCTGGACCCGGGAAAAGGTCGACAGACTCCTGCAGGAGATCATGAAAAGCATCCACGACCAATGCGTTGAGTTCGGCGGAGACGGTGAATACATCGACTACATGAAAGGCGCCAACATCGCCGGCTTCCGTAAGGTTGCCCATGCCATGTTGGCCTACGGCGTCATGTAACGTATCCAGTATCCGTGGAGTTGAACTCCACGGATACTGGACCTATGACGCGTTTGGCGTTAGTTGGGGAAGCACTTGGCGAAGGCGAGCAGAAGCCTGGGGTCGCCGGACAGTTTCACCTTGCGCGTGAGTAGCGCGCGCGGGAGCCCTATGTCTTTTCGTAGAAACGCGACCCATGTCTTGGAATCTGCGAGCATGCGCAGGTCGGGCTTGCCGACAAGTCCCATCTCCACGGTGATCTTGCCCTCGGCGATGACGGCTGTGGTCTGAATCGTTTCCTCGCCCTCAAA
>JBLFXY010000133.1:0-10765 GCA_047611645.1 Glaciecola sp. | reverse complement strand
CGGGGCGCGGGAAGAGCTCTCCACCGCCAGTGACGTTTACTCATTGGGTGTGGTGCTCTATGAGTTGTGTTGCGGTTCCATCCCATTCGACATGAATGCGCCCTCTTCCTCCCACGCGCTGCTGCAGGCTTTAAAGCGGGGACCCATCACCCTTCCGCGCAAGATCAACCCAAGCCTCTCCCGGGAGGTCGAAGCCGTGATCCTCAAGTGCCTGGAGAACGAGCCGCAAAGTCGATACGCCTCGCCCAAGGAACTGTCCGAGGACTTGCAGCGCTTCCTGGACCACGAACCCGTGCTCGCCCACCGCGCCACGCTGCGATACCGTGCCCGACTGTATGCACGCCGCCACGCAGGCGTTTTGATCGTCACAGGCATAGTGCTAGCCGTCGCCCTCACGGGCATGGTCAACAGTTTACGCTTGGCGAAGCGAGCCGACTCTCATGCGGACCTCGCTCAACTGGCGGAGCGTCGATCCCATCTTAGAGCAGCGGGCAGCAGCTTGGCCAACGAGGACCTAGCCCTCGCCCGCCGCGTGCTCGATGACGTGCAGCCATCCCAACGTGGCTTCCTCTGGTGGTCTTTCGAATTGCAAACCGATGCGAGCCACAAGGTGTTTCACGCACCATGTATTTATCGCTTGCCGCCGGTTCTTGCACCCGACGCCAGCAGTTACTTGGTCGCAACGGACCACGACATGATCTCCGCCTACGATTCGGAGAGCGGCGGCATGCTGTGGAAGCAGGGCGGAAGGGGATTGCTGCGCGCAGGGTTTGGCGTGGCGCCGCCGCCAGGCTATGGCTCCAGCCGCGACCCCCAGGGCGTCCCGTGGAACAACCCCAGGCGGACCTGGAAAATCGAAGGGCTGGCCTTTGGGCCATTGGGCAAGAAGATTCTGGTCTCCTCGAAAAAATTGGTAGCCTTTTTGGATCCAAATCGGGGAGGTGTCAAAAGCACACCCCCAATCACCCTGAACAAGCTGCTGAAACTCACACTCGTCAGTGAAGATGGATTGGTTCATGCAGCCCAGCAGAAGAATACCGGTTTCCTCGAAGTGCGCGTTCATAGTCGCGTGGGCGAAGGCGCAAAATCCTCGCGCATAGCCAAGGTCAGAACGTTTGCACTGGACCGCGCGGGCAATCAGCTGGCCATTGTCAATACGGATGGGCACGTGATCTACCTCCGAGACCTGCGACAGCCGGAGCCCTTGCGCAGCGTAATTTCTACGGAGACGAACGCTATCGCTTCCAGAGTCGCCTTTGACGAATCTGGCGAACACCTCGCCGTAGGGCGCAAGGATGGTTCGGTTGAACTGTGGCGCAGCGGAGAAAGGTTGTGGAGCCAATCCGTACATACCGGTTCCGTTTCAAGTCTGACTTTTAACACAGACGAAGGCCTGCTCGCCAGCGGATCCCAGAAGGGCACTATCGCCATTCAGGATCTGGGCAACGGTCAATTTGCAGGCTTGCATCGTGGACATGCAGCGGCTGTGGCTTCCATCGGCTTCAAGGGCGATGGCGACGGATTTGTAAGCACCTCCTCGGACCAAACGCTCCGGCACTGGCATGTACAGCAAAAGGGACTGCAGGTGATTCACGCGTACGGCACCCATATTGGACCCCTACGGCCCGCGGCCGGCGGTGGTTTGTACGCCGTCACATTTAACGCCAAACGAGGTTCCCTAGCCCAGGCCAGAACCCATTTGGAGTATGTGAAACCCGGGGAGGTTCGCGCCTCTCTGAAAATCCCCCTCGGCGCAGGCAGGACCAAGGACTTGCTGATCAGCGAACGGCATCAGCGCGCCTATGTACTCACGGAGGGCGGAACCCTGATCGGCATGGACCTGGCTATCGAGTCCAACAAACATCGACTCACGGGAAAAGTACGGACTGCCCAGTACCCAGCTTGGGCGTTGACCGCCCAGGAAGAGCGCCTGATCGTGGCTTTGTTCCAAGGGGGATTGGCCGCCTTTTCCCTGCCGGAAGACGAGTACTTGGGCCGGTGGGGCGAATTCCAGGGGCGCGCGATCGCGCTGGCCACGAGCCCCGACGGGCGCTTCTTGGCTGTGGGTTCCGGGGCGGGAACCATCAGCCTTCTGTCTGCAGAGAGCGGTAAAGTCTTGCACGAATTCCAACTGCACACCAGTGGGGTGGCGGCGTTGACCTTCGACCCTAGCGGCGAACGGTTGGCTATCGCATATCGCGGAGGGAACCCCACACTGATCTTGTGGTCCACCCGTTCTCGCGAAACCATCGCAGAACTGGAAGGCCACGCGGACACCATCACCGGATTCGCTTTCCACCCGGACGAAAACCTAATCGTGTCAGGATCCTTGGATGGGCAGGCCATGCTCTGGGACCTGGAAGACAACGCTTACATCTACTCGTGGAACCAGGCTGGGTGGGCCAAAGCGCCCATCTGGGCCAAGGACGGGCAGTGGTTGGCGCGTGCTAGCGAGTTGGGTCAGTTGAGAGTCCTGCACAGCCGACCCAAAGATCAACGCCCGCTCTTCGCCGGGTTCTTCCGCGGGGCCAAGGACCTG
Source organism: Glaciecola sp. (assembly GCA_047611645.1). Lineage (GTDB taxonomy): Bacteria > Planctomycetota > UBA1135 > UBA1135 > NORP259. Next base: position 8,226 of record JBLFXY010000133.1, on the reverse strand, counting down.
TCGGATGTTTCGCATGATCAGCTCGCCCTCCAAGCCTGGAAACAGGGGCTCCACCGCGTGGCCGCTAAAAGCAAATACACGGAAGCCTTGCGGTTGGCGGAGTACGTGCGATCCAGGGAGCCGAACGATCCCATTGCGCTATTGGCCATGGCCCTGAATCACTATCGGCTGGGGCAATTCCAATCAGGATTGCAGGCCCTGGCTAGTCTGACCGAACTCGAAAAGCAAGGCATATGGCCCATGGGAGATCGCCCCACGGGCCTGCTCCGGGCACTCTTGCTGTACTCATCAGGCGCCAAAGAAGCTGCCCGGGCCATCTACAATCCCGTAATCATGATTCGCGGCCCCATAGAAGGAATGGATACTTTGGGCGGTTTGCGCCGTCCCCTTTTCGAGGAAGTCCAAGAAGTCTTCCGGGGAGAGGCCGGGCCAACCGGCGGCAAAAAAACCAGGCGAAAATCTCGGTGAGCGTAGACTTAGATCACCGGACTCCGCGATGACATTTTTCCGCGAAGACTCCTCTTGCAACGCGTGCGTGCAGGTGTGGAAAGTGATCGTAAGTGCGCTTTGATCGTAGTGTGCGAAGACAGGTGACTCCGTGGCCTTGTTGAGCAGTTTCCGCGGCCGTGAATTTGGGCTGTGGTACAGTGGCTGATCACCGCACTCTCCCACAAATATTCCCAAGAGGTTCAGGCGCAAGTGCGGTTCGGCGAGGATCTCGACCCATGCTTTCCATGTCACAAAGTATTTCCGAGGCCAAACTTGGCCGCACGTCAACAACGCTCTTGCTTCCAATTCTCTTTGCGCTCGGCGTTAGCGTTTGGTTGTTTCAGCGCGCAGGCGTTACACCGGATAACCCAACACCGACGTCGGTTGAATCGGAGGAGCGGGCAACACCCCAAGGGGCGAATGCGGAGCCGTCCGCCACTTTGCATGAGCTTGCTTCCCCGGAATCCGAAACCCGCGGGTCGGTAGAAGTGGTGGAGACGGCGGTTGAGCTGCAAGTGACCGCGGAACATCCACTTCGAGGTCGCATCGTTCCCGATAGGGCGCTGCCCGCCGACGAATCATTGCAAGTCGTGTTAGAGATGCGGAAGCGTAAATCCGATGGAGACGGATCTGCGATGCCGTGGGAATCGCTTGCAGCCTTTTCCGGGCAGGGAATATGGACCGAAGTGTCTCGCGTCTTCCCGGACCCAAACGGGCGCTTTGAAGTTCCTCGGCCCGTTGACGCGATGAAGATTCGATTGCGAATCGAGGGTGACTACATCGCGTGGGGCGCATTCCAATTTGAAGTCGACAGCAAAGAGGATCCGGGGAAGAGCGAATTCGAAGTGCCGGTAGGGATCGGGGCTCATGTCACATTGCAATTGGCCCTAAACGGCATAGCTACGGTGCAAGAAATTGCTGCTCTCGAGGGCGATGTCTTCCACATTGATTCCATGGGCTCTGCACAGTCCGGATTCTCTTCGGGAAGGTCGCACCAAAAGCAAAGCGAGATTGGGAGCGGGGGGAAGGCTACGTTTCGAGGGTTAGCGGCCTGGAGCTGGGGCTTGGGTAGGGATGGAGCCAATTCCAAACATCAAGACTTGGCACCGTTTCGCGTGGCACCCAACTTTAAATTTGAGCCGAGCCCGGGCGAGCGCGTCGTGATTGAAGTACCGATGGAGAGAGGTCAGGTGCTCGATGGCGCTGTAGTCGATACCAGTGGGCGGGCAATCGCAGGCGCTGGAATCAACATAGGCTGGCATTGGAGAACCGCGAGCGATCGAGGGGACAGTTGGGACGGGCGCCGGGCCGACGATGAGGGGCGCTTTCGATTCCAGGCTCTACCCCTAGAGCTCGACAGCTTGACAATCTCATTGCTTGGCTTCTTTGACGTTCAATTGGGAGCCGCAGAGCTGGCCAAATTATTGGCCTCTAAAGGTCCCCATGAGTTCACCCTCCAAAGGGGTGGGGTGCTTCAGGTTTCGATCACCGATGGGCGAGGCTTGCCAGCCCACGGCTTTCAGCTTTTGCTTCGTAAAGAAGGCAGCACCCAAAGCCTGAGTGGCGCAACCACCGACGACGAGGGCTTGGCCAATTTTATTGGCTTGCCCGAGGGGCCGCTTGTGATCAGTGGTGTGGGCCGGTTGAGGAAAGACCTGCAGAATGAGCCAGAACTGCGCAGCCGATTTATTTCTGAGCTGTCTTCACCCTGGGGCAGAATTCAAGGGACGGATCCCGAGGTAGAGACGCTGTGGTGCCTTCTGGCGAGCGTTCCTGCCAGGCAAGTCGATTCAGGAGAGGAGCTTAAACTGCATGTGCGACCGGTCCCCATGGTCCACGGCGTGGTTACGGGAGCGGATCCCGCTTGGCCCGATCCCATTCGCCTGTCGGTACACAAGCCAGATCCGAACAGACCGAGTTTCATGGGCGACAGTGGGATGACCCAGCCAGGGAAAGGGACTTTTGAAGTGAATCCTCAGACGGGTGCTTTCTCCGGGTCGCTACCCCCAGGCAAGTACGCCGCGATCGGGGTCTCAGGGCAAAGGGCTAACGGTCGAATCACGGCCGCCTCGCCGAAGGTGCACTCCACCCGCAAAGTGGAATTCGAAGTCGGTACCGAGGACGTACACATTGTCGTTCCCTTCGAGCAGGCATCTGGGATTGGTGGAACCGTACGCTTTACCGATGGTACGGACCTAGCAGGAATCACCGTTCGGATGAGCCGTAAAGAGGGTTGGTTTACGAGCCCCGTGGGTTCGGTTTTGACAGACGCGCAGGGTCGTTTCCAATTTGACTCCCAGCAGCAGGGCACCTATTTCCTCAGGTTGGAAGCGGCGCGATACACACTAGCAACGCATCCCGAAATCAACCTCCAGGCGGGCGAGACGCCCGATCCCCTGGAGCTAGTCGCCATTCAAACTGGAGCCTTGAGAGTGCGCATGACGGCCTTGGATGGGTCGGAGAAGGCCAACCCGACGATCAGCATCTTCAACCAGAAAGGAACTCGATCTTGGACGCGACCCATTGAAGGTGATCCCGAGTGGAACGGGGCGCACGGTCCTTTGGTACCCGGCTCCTACGTGCTATCGGTCTTCCAGGAAATACAATCCGGACCCCCGCTTGTCCACCGCAGGTCGATCACTATTGAACCCGGAAAAATCACAGAGGCTGCATTCAAGGAGGTTGGCCAGTCGGAAGCCACTATTTCGGGCAGGGTGACTGCGGGTGGAGAGCCGGTCGAAGGCCTCAATGTTTGGATCCTCGATGGCAATGGAGTCGCAGCAGGCAGCGCCACCGATAAAGACGGTTCCTACCTATTGGGTTCACTGTCCATAGGCCCCATGCGACTGATATGCGGGTCAAGCGTTTCGACGCCCATCGAGACTCGCGAGGTCGAAATCGCATCCGGTCAGAACTCCATGTTGCCAATTTCAATCCCTGCCGGTGGGATCGATGGTCATCTTGAGGGCAATGCAATGATGGCGCACCCAGTAGCCTTTCAAGCTGGATCCGCTTTGGAGGCTCGGCCTTTTCGAAGGTGCGGAGGAACATCCAATGGGAATTTCCACATCCCGTATTTGCCCGACGGTCTCTACGAAGTGACGACCGTTGATCGGGCCGGGAAACGAAGTCCCGGCTCCACCGTGCTAACCGTCGAGGTCAAGAACGGTGAAACGACACGAGGGATCGAGATCGTATTCACTTCGGTCAAGAAGTGATGCGTCCTCTACTCTTCCGCTAGCAGCTGCTCGATCAGGGACTCGTACCGGTCACGCATGCGTTCGTGTGCGGTACCGGCTGCGGGACCTGCAAATCCCGTGTGCACCGCGCGCACTCGATTGTCTTTGTCGACAAAGAGCACGGTGGGATAGGAGCGAACTTTGTCGAGGCCTGAAATGGTGCTGGAGGCGACTTTTTTATCGGCTATGGATCCAAATAGAACCGGCCACTCAGCCTTGTGCCTGGTTTGAAAGCGTTCGACTAGCTGCACGCTGCGTTCGAGGTTGTCTTCAAGCTCGAACGCGATGCCAAGGATCGACAGTCCGCGATCGCCATAGCGATCTATGAGCTCGGCTAGGAAGACCGCTTCGTCATTGCAATTGGGGCACCAGGTTCCGAATAGGGTGATGAGGCGCGCCTTGCCCGCAAAAGCGGGGTCATCCAGCGCTCGCATCGTACCCGTCTTGTCGGGATACGAAAATTGGCCCAGCGTGGCACCCTCGTCCCATGTGGTGAGTCCAAACGAGTCGGGGAGTTCCGCTTTGGCATCCTTCACAGCGGTCCACTTTTCGTGCCAAGAGTCCCGTGACCAAAAGTCACCTTGCAGTTCACCCTTGTCATCGAGGGTGGCATCAAACAGGAACGCATGCCCGCCGTCAAAGCAGGAAAGCTGCAAGCGGCCATCTTGGAAGGTGCCCTCCAAGTAGCGGTAATCGCCCAGTGTCGTTAGGAATGTACCGGAGGCTGTTCCTTTTGCATCGGCGGTGAAAATTCCTACCGAATGATGCTTGTCGGAATCGAACTGGACGCGCCAGCGGCCAGTCATTTCGCGAGCGGCTTGCTCATCGGCAGGCAGCCGCGATCGGCCCGTGCTGTCCCAGCGCGTTTCATACGGAAATCTGTGGGCGGTGCCGGCGCGGGCACGGAAAGGCATGCGACCTACCTTGCCTGCGCCTGCACTCTTCTCCCAATGCCCGATGAGTCCACGGCCGTCCGGTGTGACTTTCGCGATGATGCGCGAGTCGTACGGTTCCACTTCGATGGTGACTTGACCATCGACTAGGACAACCTTGCTGCCGCGGATGTATTCCACACCATTGCGGATCAAGACCGAGTAGGAGGCTTCTTTGCCGCTGCCCGGCTTCGCAGATGTTTTCGAGAACTCTAATTCGAAGGGCAGCTCGCCACCCGGGCTCTCAAAAACCGCACGCCAACAACCGATACTTGGATCTGTTTCAACATCGGGCAAAACCCCGTTGGCCTTGCGGTCAAACTCCTCGCCGTATTTGCCTTCACCCTCGATGAAGCCGCCGTGAGAGAGAAAGAACTCGTTGTCGTTAATACCCATATATCGATCCAATCTGTCGGCTTTTCCGGTGGCGTCGTGGCTAAAACTGGCGCGTGTGATCTCTACCCATTGGCCTTCTTTAGTACGTACCCACTGGTTTGCAAAGCTCGCCCGGCGTAACACGTGACCGTTTCGACCACCGAAGTTTTCTGAGAAGCTGTATAGCCCGCGCAGCAAGCGCCCTTCCTTGGGAGCGCGCCAACTCGAGATCAGCATCCATTTCAGGGTGTCGGGCCGGAAGTAGTAACCAGCGAAAGTGGTGTGCGTTTTGTCGTCGGCCTTGGCCGTAACCAGGAAGCGCTGCTTCTCTCCGGTTTTCCAATCGAAGACGAGATGGCTGTGCCCACCGGTGCCCTCGTTGCCGAAGCTGCCGGTCACCACATTGGAACCGCGATCTACGAGCTTTACGCGATCGGGATCAGCGACTTTATCGCGATCCACGGCCTCTCCGCCACTATCCCAAACGCTAAAGATGATACGCCGCTCGGTAGGGCTGTTCACCTGCATGCCAAAGTAACCGCGATGCCAACCCGTGGCCATGTAGTACGTCCAGAGCGGATCCTCTTCGGCGGTGACCTCACAGTAGAACGCCTCGACCTCGCCAAGATCCCCCAAACCATTGCCCTGGTCGAGCGGATACGCCAAGTGCACCGACGCCGCATTCTTCCTGGGCTTCATATTGAAGTGCGCACCTGTCGCCGCCGTGCCAGAAATGTTCAGCGAGACCAACTTCGGCGAATTCTTACTGCGACTGTCGCCAGGTCGGGTCAGCTCAAAACGTTGATAGCCTTCCTTCGCGATGGGGAAGGAGCCAAAGTCGACCACTTGCAAGCCAGAAGCGCTCTGCACTACAGTCCTGCGCGTATCGCCCACCTTGAGTTGCAATCGCTGCTGCGCGCCCTCTGGAATCTGCATCGTCACGGTACATACCACTTCGCCAGCTTGCTGCAAACGTCCGAACCAAAGCGCCAACGGCTCACCCTCGGCGGTGGAGTCGTCGTGGTAGGCGGTATGCGCCGGAACTTGCAGTTGCTCAACAGGAACGGACGGGCTAAGCGAATTGATGAAACAGGCAACGATCAAGGGTAAGAACATGATGTCACAAGGATAGCGCGTCTAGCTCATCATCGCATCCATGCGGGCCCAAGTCCCCGCACGAACACTTACACGGCGAGGACCGATGGCCTCCTGACGAGAGCCGAGCGTCTTTCTCGGCATGTTTCAGCAACTTGATCGGCAGGTGGTTCGAGATGTTAAAGGAAGGATTGGGCAATGAAAGCTTGGTGCGCATAACCGCGTTGCCGCCCCTCGTGCAGCCAATCTCCAAAGGAGGCGCCGTAGCAAGAGGAATGCCCGAAGCGCCCGTATGCGCCTTGCGCAGTGCCATCGATCCAAAGGTCCAAGACGGTTGGGCCTTAACTAAGAATTCCATTCCGAATGGCCTGGTGCAGGATGCATCCTGCACGACCGATTGCAATATGTCGCTATCATAGCCACGGTCTCCGCCTTCCCCTGCACACCCAAAGCCCCACATGCTTCACCCTCACCCGTTGTACCGCATCCTGCGCGTGCTCTTTGCAGCACTGCTAGTTAGCAGCCTCACATTCGCTAGCGGATTGGGCGACCCACAGAGCCGGCATGTGCTCATCATCGGAATCGACGGAGTGAGGCCCGATGCCCTACAAGATGCTTCGACTCCGAACTTGACCCAATTGGCCTGGGAGGGACGTACCAGCTGGCAGGCGATTGCGGGAGGTGGCGCAGGCGAAGATGACCCGACCCGGCAAGCCACCTCGAGCGGACCCGGCTGGTCGAGTATTTTGACCGGGGTGTGGGTCGACAAGCACGGCGTGGTCAACAACGCCTTCGAAAACAACAACCTCAAGCAGTATCCGCATCTCTTTGCCCGCATTCGCGATGCCCGACCCGATGCGCAGCTCGCATCGATCGTGCACTGGAATCCGATCAACGATCACCTACTGAAGCCTTTTCCTGGTTTGGCGAACCACATCCAGGAGACAGCAAGCGATCTAGAAGTGGAAACCGCGGCGCACAAGTACCTCTTAGAAGCCAATCCGGATGTGCTCTTTTTGCACTTCGATGAAGTCGATGGGGCCGGTCATAAGGACGGCTATGGATCTGATATTCAAAAGTACCTGGAGGCCATAGAGAAAGTCGACGGTCATGTGGGCAAGGTACTCGCGGCACTGCAAGAGCGTCCCAACTACGCCGCAGAGGATTGGCTGGTACTCGTCACTACCGACCACGGCGGCATTGACAAGGGCCACGGCGGCCAGTCCATCGATGAACGCACCATTTGGCTCATCGCCCACGGCAAAAACGTCGCCCCCGGGACCCTGCCCAATGATTTAGGCCACACGACGATCGCTCCCACAGCCCTGCAGCATCTCGGCATCGAAAGGCCCAACGAGTGGGGAATGGTGGACGCCCTAGCTCTTAGCAAAGACCAATTGAAAACCGAAGTCGATGTGATGAGCTTCAACATCCGCTACGGCACCGCCAACGACGGCGAAAACTCCTGGCCAAAACGCAACCACTTGGTCATGGACGTCATCCGCGACAATCGCCCCGACATCCTGGGCGTGCAAGAAGCCTTGCGCTTCCAACTAGATGAGATCCGAGCCCAATTCCCAAACTACGCCATAGTCGGCGTGGGCCGCGATGACGGCAAACAGCAGGGCGAATACGCCGCGATCCTCTACGACCGTCAACGCTTTGAACTCTACTTCGAGTACACCTACTGGTTGTCCGATACACCCGACGAGGTAGCCTCCAAAAGTTTCGGAAACCGGATCCCCAGGATCTGCACCTTGGCATTCCTCCGAGACCGCCACACCCAACGCTCGCTCACAGTCCACAACGTCCACTGGGACCACGAGTCACAACCCTCCAGGCAAGCCTCCGCCCAATTACTCAAGAGCCAAATCTCCGCCATCACCAATGAAGTGCACTGGGGCCAAGAACAAGCCGACGCGCATTCCCACCTCGTACTAGGCGACTTCAACGCCGGCGAACAAAACCCCGCCTTCACCTACCTCCTAAAACCCAACCCCCTGGGCCTAAGAGACAGTTTCCGAGTCCTACACCCAGACGAAAAAGAAGTCGGCACCTTCAACGGCTTCAAAAATAAGACCACCGGCCAAAAAATC
>JBLFXY010000132.1:0-10770 GCA_047611645.1 Glaciecola sp. | reverse complement strand
TTGCCCGACAGGTACCAAAGGGCGCCTTGTCCAACGGGTGCTTCAGGAAGATAGGAGCGTTGGGGGAAGATCACCCCTCGATGGTATGGCTGGTTGCCGGTGAGAGCCTTGATGGTGGAGGCAAGGCTCTGCGGAAGTTTCGAGAGAGAAGTCTTCCAGTCCGTTGCTTGCGATATGGTCACCCTGCCCTGCAAGTCCACCGAGAGTAAGACTTCCTGTTGGGTGAGTACCTCCATGGCATCATCGAACATGGGGTAGCCACTCTTGCTGGAGCCTTCATCGGAGTCATGATAGGCGTAGTGGGGCATGTCCTCGCTCGCAACACTCTTGTGGAGCAGAATCCTAGTCACCTTCAACCGATAGTTTGAAAGGCCTTTCGCGTCCGGCTCCGAAACACGGAGTCGATACCAATACTGCTTGCGCTTTTTGACGCCTTCATCGGTGCCGACATGGGAGAGGATGGAGTTGGTCGTCGCTTGAATCTCGTACTCACCCGGAGAATAAAGCAGCGCGTATGCATGCCGGGGTTCCGCTCCATCTGAGGCCTCTTCCACCCGAAGCGCCCGATCTTGGATAGCAGGAAACGAAGCAAGGAATGCGGCCTCATCTTCGAAAACAGGCACCTCCTTCTGGCCGCAGGAAACGAGTTGCAAGAGTCCAAGGAGCACAACTCCCAATTTACAATAGGGCATGATCGGTACCAACAAGGCGGGGTCATTCGCGGAAAAACATGGCGCAACCCCGATCCCAAACAATAAGTGGAGCGGCCGAAGGGGCTCGAACCCTCGACATTCAGCTTGGGAAGCTGACGCTCTACCAACTGAGCTACGGCCGCTTGAGGTGGAATTCTAACTTAGTTGGGGGCGGGGGCGTTAGGGAATCGGTGGGAATGGTGGAGGGTAGGGGATTCCGTTGCTGGTTAGGCGCCGGAGGCTTTGGCGGCGTCGGCTACGGCTTTGGCGATGATGGTGTGGATGCTGCGGTTTAGGGGGCCGGGGACTAGGCGGCCTTTGGGGGCTTGGGCGGAGATGGACTCGGCGGCGGCGATGAGCATTTCGGGGGTGAATTTTTTGGCGCGGGCTTGTAGGGCGCCGGCGAAGAGGCCGGGGAAGCCGAGTACGTTGTTGATGTTTTTGCCGTCGGCGGCGAAGCGGGCTCCGGCTTTGAGGGCGTCGATCGGTTCGATTTCCGGGTCGGGGTTGGAGAGGGCGAAGACCACTTGGCCCTTGCGGACCCACTCGGGCTTGATCAGGCCGCGCACGCCGGTGGTGGATATGATCACGTCCGCTTTGGCCATGACGCCTTGCAGGGTGTCGCGCTTGCCTCCGAAGGACTCGTAGTGGACCAGGGCATCTTCGGACAGGTCGGTGCCGATCAGGTTGTTGACCCCGTAGGCTTTGAGCAGCTTACCGATGCCGATGCCGGCGGCGCCCAGGCCCACCTGGCCGATTTTTGCCTGGCGTGGGTCCATGCCGACTTCACGCATGCCCGACAATACGCCGGCCAGCGCGACCACGGCCGTGCCGTGTTGGTCATCGTGCAGCACCGGGATGTCGAGGCGTGCCTGTAGGGCTTCTTCGACTTCGAAACAAACGGGGGCTGCGATGTCCTCCAACTGGATGGCGCCGAAGGAAGGGGCGATGTTCGCGATGGTTTCGATCAGGGTCTTGGCATCGCGACTCTCGATAAGAATCGGGACGCCTGAGAGGCCTGCCAGGGTTTGGAAGAGGGCGGCCTTGCCTTCCATGACGGGCAAGCCGGCCAGGGGGCCGATGTCGCCCAGGCCCAGGATGGCTGTTCCGTTGGTGATGATGGCCACCGTGCGTGGACGATTGGTGTATTTATCCGCAAGCGACGGATCCCGCTCGATGGCACGACAAACGCGCGCCACGCCGGGCGTGTACACATCGCGCAGCACCGACAAGGAGTCGATCGGCATGCGCGCGCGCGTATGGATCTTGCCTCCCTCGTGGCGCGTGAAAACCCGGTCCGAACGCCCGACCACGTTGGCGCATTCCACCGAGTTGATGGCATTCACGTACATGGAGTGGTCGCCTTCGGGAAGGTTGAGCGTGAGTTCCCAGAGGGTCAGGCTTTGCGTGCGACTTTGGGCTTGTAGGCCTTCGATCGTGACTCCGCATTCGCCCACCGCGGTGAGCATTTTGGCCAGGCTGCCGGGGGCGTGTTCGACCTCTACTAGAAGGACTTCGGGGATTTTCATGGCGCGGATCGTCTAGGAGGCTGGCGGAACCCGGGGGGCTCGGGCGCAGTCAGATTTCGGACAAGCCAAGATTCTGTACCCCAGGCAGGTCCATATAAAGGGTCTGGCGCTGTTCTTGATGCCTGCAGGGCCCAGGAAGCCTAGAAATTCGCAGAATCCCGTCAACAGGCGGTGCTCGCGGGCGTTTGTGGTGCCGAAGGACATCAATGAGCAACTCCCATGACAAAACAACCTATGAACATCATGCAGCAAGGCAGAGCGCCCTGGTGCAGGATAGGAGTTTCATGGACCGGGAGAAACTACATTTGAGGTTGGACCGCAGTGGTCAAGAGGTCCGGGAGCTAACGGCTGCCGGAGAAGGGGATCGCGCGGCCTTCGGGCGCCTGGTCGAAATGCACTTCGGCGGCATCTACGGCTTGCTGTTCCGCATGGTCGGGAACCCGGAGGATGCGGAGGACCTGGCCCAAGAAGTCTTCGTGCGTGCATGGAAGTCCTTGGGTTCCATTTCCGAAGGTGAGGCCCTGCGTCCCTGGCTGACGCGCATCGCAGTGAATCTGTTCTACGATCACCTTCGCAAGCGCGGACGTGGCTTGCGCGTGGTGGAGTTGGATCCCTTGGCCGTGGATCCGGGTGGGCGCGAGTTGGAGCCTTTCGAGGAATTGGACGCCCGCGAAGCCCAGGCACTATTGGGGGCCGCCATCGAACGCTTGCCCGAACGCTTGCAAGCCGCGGTCATTCTGCGGGTGGTCGAAGGCCGCAGCTACAGCGAAGTCGCCACGGCCATGGGGTTGAAAGAACAAACCGTGCGCGGACACGTGGCCCAGGGCCGCAGATTGTTGATGCGCTTTTTGAAGCCTTGGTTGGCAGATAGGGGGACCTCGCTATGAAAGCTTGCCGTCAAACACGCCGCCTGCTCGAGTTGCAATTCGCAGGTGACCTCTCTTGGAAACAGGAGCTGCAACTGACCGATCACCTGTCGGGATGCTCGGAGTGCGCCGCCGCAGCACAGGCGCAGGGGCACGTGCTCGAGAGCCTGAGTGTCTACCGCGAAGCGCCGCTCGCTAAAATCGACGTGGACCGTTTCGTGCAGAAGGTACAGGATCGCATCGCCGCCGAGCCCGTGGGTCAGGCTGCTGAGGTCGAATCCGCGCGCCCCTCCAAAACAAAGTGGATCGCTCTCGCAGCAGCGATCCCCATAGTTGCCAGCTTGTCTTGGGTTTTGCGAGACAAGTTCGCCGCACCCGCGGACATGCCCGGAGAAATTGTTTCACCATCCGTGATTGCATCACCGGAACTTGCCAAAGTTTCCGAGCCTACGGTGATTCCCGCAGCGGTGGACAACCAGACCTTCCAAGCGGAGCGTCATCAAGCGGCGGTCACCGACTTGCGTGGAGCCCTGGCTTCCTTGATGGGCGACGCGCCGGATTGGGCGCTCTATGGGGACCGTGTGGAAGGCTTGCGCACGGCCGGATGGCCCATGGCTAGTTTGCTTTCTGGGTTGCTGAGCGATCCCCATTTGAAAACGGCCCAGGCCGCGGTTTTGGCGTTGGGCCAGGAAGGAGGTCGTTTGGCCCAGCGGCGCCTTTGGGGCTTGCGCAAGGATGAGCGCCTGGGCGGCATCGCCGTCGCGGAGTTGCAAGCCCGCGATGCGCTGACCATAGAGCACACGGTCCAGCTGTACTGGGAAGGAACCTACGAGTCCGTCGCTTTGACCGAGATAGAGCGCTGGCATGATGCGCAGGCCTTGCGCGGAGCCCAACAAATACTGGACGAAGCGCCGCAGCGTCGGATCCCGGATTCGCATTACCCGGTACTCGCCAACGCGCTTGCCCAGTCAGGATCCGCGGGATGCCAACTCGCGCTCGATTGGTTGCAGCAGCCGTGCCTGGATCAGCAAGCATGGGCCATCGAAGTGGCACGCTCGGTCGATCTGTCCGAAGTGTTGACCGAATACCTCGCGAACGACGCCGGTTCCGCTTGGGAGGCGGGGGCTATGGCGCTTGCGGCTCATCACAAGAGCGAAGCTTGGGTTCCCTTCCTGAGTAAGCGTTGCATTAGGTCGCGCAGCGCCAGCCAGGCCGTTCAACTGTTGGCAACCCAACCCGGTTTGCCCGCATTCGAGTTGCTGTTGGCCCAGGAGACCAATCGCATGGTGAAGGAAGACGTTTGGCTCGATGCTTGGAGTCAAGCCGTGCAATTGGACAGTGCGCGCCTCGTGGCCCTAGCCCAATCGTACCGCTCTAGAGCCACGCGCAGCGAATTGGAACACTTCGCGGATGTGTTACTGATCGGCGATCAACCCGGGACCGGCGCAGCCCTCGTCGAGTTGGCTTTGGCTCCGGACCTCTCCGACAGGTTGCGCAGCACGCTGGTCCTGCGGGCTGGCCGGATGGGCGAACCGAGCGCCATCTACGGTCTCGAAACTTTGTTCGGTGGATTGACCCGCAAAGACGCCAGCTTGGCCGCATGTGTCTTGATCGCACTTGTGCAGCTGGGCGAGGCCTCCCATGCCAGCGCGCTACTCGAACTACAAACGCCAGCGACCTCGCAAGCGAGCCAGGCCATCCTCGCCCTCTGCGACCCCCAATCACGACGTTCCGAACGGGAACGTCGCTACCTAATCGCGCGCAAACTCAAGTCGATCTTGGGGAAGCGCAACCTCTCTAGTCTGGAGTAGGACATCATGAAGAAAGCGACCTGGGCAGCCATTGCCCTCACAATGGCAGGCACCGCCACCACATCCTTGTTTGCAGGGGACCCTGTAAAAGGCGGTGACAACACGGAGCTGATCGGTCGGGTTTATGACCTGAGCCACCTCCGCATGAAGGACACGGACAGCGAGCACGATGGGGTCGTTTTGTTCCCCGCGAGCAGGCTCAACCGCCGAATCGATTCCGGATCTTGGCAATCCTTGAGCGACTCTTTCATGAACGTGGTTCAAGCCGTGCTCTGGGAGGAGATCGAATACGACGGTCGTTCCTTGGAACCTTCAGGCGATGGTCATATGTATATGAAAGCGCCGGAAAGCGCTCATACGGATCTGAAAGAGCTGCTCGGCTTTTACGAGAGGCTCTGCACCGCGGAAACGCAGATGCAGTTCTATTGGGTAGACATGCCGAAAGGGACGGAGTCTCCCAGCGGCCTTGTTCCCATCAGCCAAGCCATGGAATGGATCGGGAAGCTGTCGAAGGAATCCGTGAGCATGGACCGGCTCAGTGTTCCTGCTTATCGCGCGGGCATGCTGCGGCAAATGCGTACAACCCCCGTGCTGTTCGAAGCCAACGTGGAGGTGGCCCAAGGGGTGGCGGCGGTGGATGATGTGATGCGCGACGTGGGATCGGGTCGCTGGGCCATGGTGCACGCGGTGCCCGGTTTGGGTGGCGTGCAGTTGTCTTTGACCTGGGCGCATGTGGACCGTCCGGATCTTACAGAAGCGGACTTGGAGCTATCGGCGTTAATGGGGGCAGAGGGCAAGCCGGCAAGTCCCGTACGCCTGTTCGGCGTAATCCAGCTCATATATCAAGCCGCTATGATGTCCAGCAGTCACGTGTTTGTTCCGGAGGGCATGGCTTCCATTTCGAAGGTGTCCGGCAAGCATGGACGAACAACCCTGCTGATCGCGATTCCTGGGCAGGCGGCTCCCGTGGAGCAGTCCTTCCAACTCACTAGTGCCCGCAAGGATCGCGGCGTGGCATTCCTCATGCGTTCTCTGATTCCCTTGCAAACCCGTTGGGAACTGGAGCAAGGTTTCGGCATGGCAAGGGATGGGAGTGACGAATGGTGCTGGCGCAGTCAGAGGGACAGCAGCGAGTGGATGGCGCAACGCGCGCTCGAGGGGATGGCAAGTGACCTGATCGAGGTGCATCAGGTGGGTGGCTACATGTTGCTGCACGCAACCAATGGAGTCTCCCGGGACCAACTGCCCGTGGCGCACATGGAGCTGGATCGGGCTGTGCAGCGCCTGCGTGATCTGGTTGCAACGCGCCCCTCCTACAAGGTGACCCTGAGTGTCTTGCAAGGGGAGGGGAACGAATTGGTCGAGCTCCAGCAGGTTGTATCGGAGGGCTCAACGGCCTCTTGGTTCACCGGCGCCGAACGATCCTTCATCCAAGAATTCGACGTGGAAGTGGCTCAATACGCAGCCATCCATAACCCCAGCATTCGAGTGCAAATGGAAGGCAGCATGATCGAGATGTCCTTGAGCCGCGACTCCGCCGGAGCGCTTACGGTTCTCATGGATGCTCGCATGAACTTGCCCCAGGGCGAAGTCCCGATGGATTTCGCGAGCCCCCTCTTTGGATCGCACAAGCGCATGGCTTACCAGCAGGCCCGTTTCGAAGGCATGCAAACCCTCAAGCAGAACGGCCAGTCCGGTGCTTACTACGCCTACTTCGGTGGCGAGGGCGCAAACGCCATCCATCTGAAGCTCAGCGTCGAGCCGGTCCAGTAGCGGCCTGACTCCATCGAAGCAAGCGGCCCTCCACCAGTCATTCTGGTGGAGGGCCGCGTTCGTTGTCACCATGCGCGAAAACACCGCCAAGGTTGGCAGCTAGGTTGAAAGCTAGTTAGACAGCGGGTGGCGGACAACGAGCAAGGTCATGTCATCCTCCCGCAGTTTTCGGCAAATAGTCAGTGCCGTATCTACGAGTCGTGCTGCGATAGCGCGCGCGCCTAACCCTGCTTCGGCGGCTGATCGCAGTTCCAAGGCGATTCCGTCTTCACCGAGCATGCGATCGTGATCTTCAGGATCGCGAGCCTCGGAGAAACCATCGCTAAAGGCTACAAGGACGTCTCCAGGGCATAATTTGACCTTGTTTGAAACGGTGTAACTGAAGTCATCGATCATGCCTAAAGCGGGACCTCCACCCAGCAAGGTCTCGACCTCACCCGTGGCAGCCCTCCAGATCATTGGGTCGGAATGGCCGCCATTCACAAGCTCCAGGGTCCCGTCTTCGAGCAGAATCCCCACCATCAAGGTCATAAACCGGTTGTCGGCGATGCGCTCACTCAGGTCTTTGTTGAGCAGCGTCACGACCTGTCCAATGTCCTCAACGACCCTCAGGTAGGAGCGTAAACTCGCTTGAGCCGACGCGGTAATGAGCGCAGGTCCGATGCCATGTCCTGAGACGTCACCCACCACCAGGGCGAGGCGTCCGCCATCCAATGGAACGATGTCGTAGAAGTCGCCCCCCGTGAGGTCGGCCGGTTGAAAGAAACCACCCAGCTCGAATCCTCGGCAGAACTCCGGGAGATCCGGAATCAGATCGCGCTGGATCGCCCTTGCAAGCTCTAGGCTTTGTTCGAGTTTGACCTTCTCCAGTGAATCTATATGTAATTTTGCGTTCTCAAGCGAAATGGAAATGTGAGTGGCCAACGCGGCAAAGAATGAAAGGTCACTATTGCTGAAGCTGCGATTCTCCGCCCTTGAATCCACGTAGAGCACACCCAAGGGAGTGGCCGCCTGATCACTTTCGCGACTTGCTGCAAGGGGGACGCACATGGCCGCCCTGAGTTTGAGGGCGAATACGGATTGACCGAGTTCCATCGCCTCATTCTCTGTAGAGGCTGTGGCTCGCATGGGGTCATGACTCTGCAATACTTGCTGCGCGATTGAAGTGGAGAAGCGCAGTCCGCCCTCATCGTCCGCGCTGAGGTCAATAGCAGCCTTACCACGAGCGACGCGTATATCTAAGCTGCCGGCATCTGTCGCCAGCAATAGGAAGCCCCGTTCCGCGCCGGTGGCTTCGATCGAGCGGTCAACGATATCGTTTAGAAGCGGCTCGATATCTCGAGTCTCGGCCACGCTGGCAATCGCACCCAGCAGAACTTCAACACGGTGGCGGTCGTCATTCTGGTTCCCGGTAAGGAACAGGGTGGATGCGGAAGCTAGGCCACCCTCCAACGCCTGTCCTGCGGGCAAGAGATCTACGTTGCCCTGTTTCCTAGATTCGCTCTTAGGGGAAGAATCAACTTTCTTTGTTCGTCGGAAAAACATGATGTACAAAGTCTAAAGCCATTTGGATTTGTGCGCATATTGTTTTCAGGGCGATAGCGAAGTCGAATACCGGATCAGGGGCCGTTGGCCCGAGCACTCCTTCGACTTTATTGACTTTGAGAGCTGTAGCCCAGCGCCATGGGGCCACTAGGACGACGGAAAACAAAAAAGGCGCCCCCGCACGGTGAAGTGCGGGGGCGCCTTGTGTTTGCTTGCTCGCTAATTGCGGTCTACTTGGCCGCGACGCTGCGCTTGTTGCGCTTGCGTTCGTTGTCGGTCAGGTACATTTTGCGCAGGCGTAGGCTGGTGGGGGTGATCTCCAGCAGTTCGTCGTCTTCGATGTACTCGAGGGATTCCTCGAGGGAGAAGATGATGGGGGGCGCGATCTTGGCGTTGTCGTCGCTACCGGAGGCGCGCATGTTGGTCAACTTCTTGGTGCGACAGATGTTGAGGGGCAAGTCGTCGTCCTTGTTGTTGGCGCCGACGATCATGCCTTCGTAGACCGGGACTCCCGGGGGAACGAAGAAGGTACCGCGATCCTGCAGGCCGTCGAGGGCGTAGGGGATGACGGTGCCGGTACGGTCGGCGATTAGCACGCCGTTGGTACGACGGGGGATGGGTCCGCCGTCTTTTTCCCAGCTCTCGAAGATGTGGGACAGGATGGCTTCGCCTTGGCTGAGCGTGAGCAGCGAGGTGCGTGCGCCGATGAGGCCACGGGCGGGGATCTTGAATTCCAAGCGGGTGGAGTTCAGCACGGTTTCCATGTGCAGCATCTCGCCACGGCGGCGGCCCATGTATTCGATGATGCGACCGGCGTTCTCGGAGGGCACCTCGACGGAGGCGCGTTCGAAGGGCTCGCAGCGCGTGCCGTCCACGTCCTTCGTGATGACCTGCGGCTTGCCTACGGCGAACTCGTAACCTTCGCGACGCATGTTCTCGATCAGTACCGAGAGGTGCATGACGCCACGGCCTTTGACTTCGATCGCGTCCGAGGAAGCGCCTTCACCGAGCTTCAAAGCCACGTCGCGCGATGCGGCGGCCTCGAGGCGCGCCAGAACCTGGCGACCGGTGACGAACTTGCCTTCCTGACCCGCGAAAGGCGAGTTGTTGACCTTGAAGATCATGGAGAGGGTGGGTTCGTCGAGCACGATGGCGGGCAGGGGATCGTGGTACTCCAGGGTGCAGAGCGTGTCGCCGATAGCGATCTCCTCGATGCCGGTGACCACGGCGATGTCGCCGGCCACAACCACATCGATGGGGACCTTGATGAGGCCTTCGTAGCGGAACAATTTCTTGACCGTCACGTTTTGGCCGCCATCGCGGTGCTCGTGGCACAGGATGTAACGCTCGCCAACGCGAATCACACCACGGGTCACGCGACCTACGGCCACCTTGCCAAGGAAATCGTCGCGATCCAGGGTGGCGGCTTGGAATTGAAGGGGAGCGTCGAAGTCTTTCTTCTCGACATTGACCTCACGCACGATCATGTCGAGCAGGGGCTTGAGGTCGTCGGACTTCTGATCGGGCTCGTCCATGGCGTAGCCGTCGCGGCCGGAGCCGTAGACCACCGGGAATTCCAGTTGCTCGTCGGTCGCACCCAATTCCACGAATAGGTCGAAGACTTCGTCGAGCACTTCGGCGGGGCGCGCATCGGGGCGGTCGATCTTGTTGATCATGACCAGGGCCTGGAGGCCGTGCTCGAATGCCTTGCGCAGAACGAAGCGCGTCTGCGGCATGGGACCCTCGTAGGAGTCGACCAAGAGCAGCACAGCGTCGGCCATGGCCAAGGTGCGTTCCACCTGACCGCCGAAGTCGGCGTGTCCTGGCGTGTCCACGATGTTGATGCGGCAATCGTTGTAACGAATAGCCGTGTTTTTGGCGAGGATCGTGATGCCCCGCTCCCGCTCTTGCGGGTTGGAGTCAAGCACGCGCTCTTGCACGTTCTGATTGGCGCGGAAAGTGCCCGCGAATTGGAAGATGGAATCCACAAGGGTGGTTTTTCCATGGTCCACGTGGGCCACAATAGCGATGTTCTTAATCGTCGGACGATCCATAACAGGGGGTGGGCGTAGCGCCCAGCAAGGCTTTCTTAAAAGCCGGTTTCTAGCCCCACCATTTGGGGCTTCTCGGGGAAAAGGCGCAGGGAGTCTATGGGCGCGGGGTCCCTGTGGCAACACGTCGATCCGCTTGCTCTGCCCTATTAATGGGGAATTGGCATAAGACGGGCCGGCATCGAACCGAATCGGGGCCCCAGACCGGTTCTAAGCGGCTCTTCTGGATATCGATCGATACTTTGCCTCCCGCTACCGCTGTACCGGATTCTCAAGCGGCCCGGCAGCCGGATGCGTCGGGAGCCCCGATTGTGGCCGCAATATCGCGGTGATTGGTCGTTTCACCCTAGAACCGGCGCATGGAGGACATTCCGCCATCCACCGCAAGGATCTGACCGCTGACCCAGGCAGAGTCGGGGCTGAGGAGGAAGGCCGCTTGGGCTGCGAGTTCGGCCGGGGTGCCGATTCGGCCCATTGGATGCCGTTGGCCAGCTGCGGCGACC
>JBLFXY010000131.1:0-10866 GCA_047611645.1 Glaciecola sp. | reverse complement strand
CTGCAGTTGTGTTTTAACAACGGAGGGTGTGAAGGTGAGGTCTAAGAACTTGCGGGCCATGGCGGTAATCGAGGGTTGGGAGCGGAGCATCCCAGCGATGAAAACTCTCATCGCCGGGGGGGGGGGACATCTACCGACCTGCAGCCTTCATGGAGGCAACCGCGCTTTCGGTGTCGATCACAGCGTTTGCTATGAAGCGAAAGTTCACTATCGCAGCAGCGTAGCCATCGCCGAGTTCGGGGGTGATTCCACCCGCGGTGGCATCAGAGACCACTGTGACGTCGAAGCCTTGCTCTAAGAGTTCACGCATATGGGATTCGGTGCACAGGTTGGCGGACATACCCGCCAGGATGACCCGATCGATGCCGCGCTTGCGTAGCTGTAAAACGAGGTCATTTGTCTCCGGCCCGTACACCTTGTGGGGACTGGTCACGACAGTTTTCCCGTCCTGGATGTACGGCTTGTAACGCTTGAGCCAGTCTGCGCCCGAGCCTTCGAAATTCTCGAGCGAGAGCGCGTCCTTGCGATCAAACATGCTGATCTTGTGCATGAGGGCTTCGAGCGCGCCTTCAAATTTCCACTGGTGATCGTGGGGGAAGTAATAGTGCGGGGAGACGAAGACCGGAAAGTCGGTGGCTTTGGCGGTCTTGAAAAGCGCTTCCAAGTTTTCGATCGTGTGGTTTTCAAGCACGCTTTTTCCGACCACGGCCCATGCGACTCCCTCGGGGCTCAGGAAGTCCACTTGCGGGTCGGTGATCACGAGGGCGGTGTTGCTGGGGTCGAACGCGAGGGTGTTCTCCGCTGCGCTGGAGGCTGCGGTGGGCGCCGTGGGGTTCGCCGCCGTGGGGTCAGGGTTGGGCTCGGCACGGTTGACGAATCCAGCGATGAGGGCAATGGGGAAAGCGAGGGTCAGTAGGGCGGTTTTCATGATTTGGTTCCTTGTTTGGTGGGGGACATGGAGACCAAAGCACGCTGCGTGCCAAAGCGGCGATTTTGCCGTAAGCCGTTTATTTGCAAGGCCTAAATGGTTTGTGGTGGGCGACTAAGCATTCCCGATAATTCGTAATAGAACGACATCTCGGGCCCACTTCCGAAGTCTCGGGTCCGGGTATGACTCTTCAATCATGGAAGCGAAGCGCCCGCAGGCGAGAGGCTCAATCAGTTATGGCAAGCCGCTAGTGTGCACCTGGGCCATGCACCGAGGTATCAACGCCCCTCTGCTTGCAGCTGACTAGGGGTGGATCGTGCCAGGCCGGGTCACAGCCATCGACTTCATGCGGGAAGCGAGCGTGGTCGGCTTGATTCCAAGCAGGGCCGCGGCACCCGATGCGCCCGAAACTCGCCAGCCGCATTGCTCTAGCGCTAATCGCAAGTTGTTCGCCTCTGCTGTTCGAATCTGCGCATCGGTCCGTACGGCCGCGGTCGACACCTGTGTGTTGGCGCCAGGCTTGGGCGCGGGTAGCCGCGCCGGATCCACGGGGGCTAAGTCAAAGTGCAAGCGGTCAGCGGTGGCCAGAATCGCCGCGCGCTCGATCACGTTCTGCAACTCCCGCACGTTTCCGGGCCAGTCGTATTCGGAGAGGACTTTCACATCACGGTTGCGCAGAACCAATCCCGTCTTATTGCTCCGGATCGTGGTTCTTTGAAGGAAGAAGGTCGCCAGCAGCGGGATGTCCTCGCGACGCTCACGCAGGGGCGGAATCTCTATGGGGAAGACGGCTAGGCGATAGTAGAGGTCTTCGCGAAAGTTGCCGTCCGCGGCTTCCCGCTTCAAATCCTTGTTGGTCGCCGCCACAACCCTCACATCTACGCTTCGCGTCCGATCTTCCCCAATCCGTGAATAAGTGCCTTCTTGCAGCACGCGCAGCAGTTTCCCCTGCAATTCCAAAGGGATTTCTCCAACCTCATCGAGGAACAGCGTGCCGCCGTCCGCTATTTCGAACTTGCCCACGCGGTCCTGGGTGGCGCCAGTAAACGCACCTCGCTTGTGTCCAAAGAATTCACTTTCGAAGAGTTCTCGCGGAATCGAAGCGCAGTTAACCCGGACCATTGGGCCAGTAGCACGCCCACTGCCCTCATGTAGCATAGTGGCCACGTGTTCCTTGCCCGTACCGGTTTCCCCGTGGATCAAGACGCTAGCTTCCGTGGCAGAAACCAAGTCGACTTGGCGGAGAACTTGGGCGAGCCCCAGGCTCTGTCCAATGAATCCCCGCCGGTTCATGTCGACGCGAACCTCTTCGCGCAGATAGTCGCGCTCCTGTTCGAGTTGCTCCTTTAGCTTGGCAACCTCTTCGAAGGCCCGAGCGTTTGCAATCGCAACGGCGGCGTGGTCCGCAAATGTGCGTAGCCAGTGGAAATCCTCATCCGGAATCAACTTGCGCGAAAAAAGTGCGAGCACCCCGACCGTCTGGCCTTGGAACATCAGGGGTTGGCCAGCGAAGGAATGGATGCCCTCGGAATGAATCCAATCAGGGACGGCGGCCCAGGGAGCTTTGCCTTCTTCCAGGTTTAGGTTCAGAGCTTCACCCGTGCCGGCGATCAGTCCAATCTTCCGCACGCCAAGGGGGAATCGACGAAACGAACCAGCCAGAGACTTGTAGTCGCGCTCGGGGTCGATCTTGGATGTGCCGGCGCTCGCGACCAAGTGCAAGCAGTCCACTTGGGTTTCGCACTCGCTCCTCATGTTGCACGCCGAACATTGGTCGCCAGCTTGAATCAGCCAGATACGAGCGAGCACAGTTTGGGGGTCCGCTGCGAGCCCATCCACCAGGCCGGACAGAACGACGGGTAGGGAGCGAGCGGCGGCAATATCCAGGGACGTCGATTGCAGGAGGGTGGGATTCATGGGGGGCTCTGGTGGCGAAGTTTCGTAATTGAATGTACGAGTTCTCGTGGATAAAGCGAAAAGTAGTACCAGTGTTTATGGCCGTGCAGAGCTGGTATGTATTTGTTTGCAACAGCTTATGGCTTGATCGTTGGTTTGGCACAGCGCGTGCAAAGACTCCGGGAACAAAGGTTGGCGATCTCGTCAGCCCCAAGGCCGTCCGGCCGTCGGAGCCCACTTCACCATGTCTGAACCCATTGCAATCCCCACGCTTTCCCCCAAGCAGTTTCGAGAACTGCTGGACGATCACAACCGGCCCATCGTGGCCGAGTTTTGGGCGTCCTGGTGCGCACCTTGCCGCCACATGGCGCAAGACCTGCAGGCCATGGCAGGCGAGTTCTTGGGGCGCATAACGCTGGTCCGCATCGACATCGATGTTGCCCTCGAGTTAGCGGAGCAGCATGGGGTGGGATCCGTTCCAAGCCTCCTGGCTTTCATCAACGGTCAGGAAATCGCCCGCGTGAGCGGACCGCTAAGGCCCAAGCCTCTCAAAGAGTTCTTGGCCCGCACGATCCCTGACGCAGACACCCCCTGACCCCCATCTCTCGCCATGTATAAAATCCAAAAACCGCTCGCTCGCGCCAGCAGACTCCTCTTCTCACTGACCCTGGGCATGTCCCTTCTCACTATGGGCGCATCCGCCCAGACCGAGACCTCGACCGATTCAAAGACCAAGGTTCAATACCACACGACCAAAGTCCAAGGTCTCGACATTTTCTATCGCGAGGCGGGTTCACCTGAGAAACCGACCCTGCTCTTGCTGCACGGCTTTCCTACGTCCTCCCACATGTTCCGCGAGCTGATTCCCAAGTTGGCGGATGACTATCACCTGATCGCTCCCGATTATCCGGGCTTCGGAAATAGCTCCATGCCCTTGGTGAGTGAATTCGACTACAGCTTTGCGAATATGGCGAAGGTCATGGAGACTTTTACCGAGCAGCTAGGACTCGATCACTACAGCCTGTACCTCATGGACTATGGCGCGCCGATTGGATTTCGCCTCGCAACGGCGCATCCCGAGCGCGTGGATTCACTCATTATCCAGAACGGAAACGCTTACACCGAAGGTTTGGACAATAATTTCTGGGAGCCAATCAAGCACTACTGGCAAGATCGCGACGCGGTCAACAAGGGACTCGATAACGCTTGGTGGAAGAATGTCAAAAACGCCTACAAGCAGCCTGAAATGAAGAACCTCGACGCCTTGGGCTTCCTTGTGACAATGGGCGCGACGCAGTGGCAATACAAAAATGGAGCCCGCAGCCCGGAAGCCATCAGCCCTGATAACTGGAACATGACCCAGCTCTTGCTGGACCGTCCGGGCAACAAAGAAATCCAAATGGAACTGTTCTACTCCTATGGAACCAACGTGCCCCTGTACCCCACATGGCAAGAGTACTTTCGCAAGCACCAGCCGCCCACACTTATCGTTTGGGGAGCTAGGGACGAGATCTTCCCGGCGGAAGGAGCCCATCCCTACAAGCGTGACTTGAAGGACTTGGAAATGCACTTGCTCGACACCGGCCACTTCGCTCTTGAAGAGGACTTGATTGAAATAACCAGATTCATCAAGCGGTTCATGCAAGTCAAAGTGAAGAAAACCAAAAGGCACGCCAACCGGTCAGCGCGCTAATCGCTGAGAACCCCCAAGGAACTCGCGCCCTGCCATCTTCTGATGGCAGGGCGCGAGTTTTTTTCCATGGGGGGTGGCGTAGCCAAGGAACCCGACAAGCGAGCGTAGTAATTTATTGGACTATCGCTCGTTCTCCACATCTTCCGGATCTGCGCGGTCGATGAGGAGATAGCCAGCGCTCAAAAGGCGCGCGACGAACTCGTCGGTGCCATGGCCTGCGACACGCAAGTCAATGAGATCTCCTCCGGAAGGGCTGGCATGGGAGAAGAACTCGTGAAGCTCCACCCCAGTAGCCACGGCAATGCGAGCGGGCGAGCGGGTCTCGACCGATTCGGCGGCTAAGTGCAAGGTGAGGCGGGTGGCTTTGGACGATCGCTTGAGTTTTACAAACACACGGAAGAGATCACTCTCCGTAATAATGCCTTTGAGTTGACCGTCCTGAATTACAGGTAGGCCGCCGATTTTATTATCGAGGAGCTTTTTAGCAGCAGTCTCTAAGTGGTCATTGGGGGCCACTGAGATGAGCGTTCGCTTGACGCATTCGCCGACGGTTTTCTCGAGCGCATCGATCGAAGCTAGGGCTTCCACTTCGGCTACCGTGCGGGGCAGGATCCGTATCAAGTCTCGGTCGGTTATGAGCCCAAGAACCTCAGAATCATGCAAGACGGGAGCTCGCCGTAAACCTTCTCGTTGAAATTGTAGCCAAGCGTCCGCGCAGGACATGGTGGAGTCCAGCGTGCGCACGGATTGCGTCATGAAGTAGCGAACTAGCATTAATTCAGCTTACGCTTGTCCATATCGGAGCAGCATGCCCCGTTGCTTGGATCCCTCTTACTAAACACTATTTGGGAAATGGACGGTCCGTCCGGGGGCCACCGAAGTGTTCGATCTAACAGCGATGCCGCCCTAAATTGGGCTTGAACCGGCTCCGGACCCCCCCCGAAAGACTACGCATGGTTGCGTATATGTTCGGGGCCGACATACTAGGACTTATGAGCGAGCCGAGTGACATCACCCTGATCCTTCAAAAGGTCAACGACGGGGAAGTTGGTGCCGGCGATGAACTCTTTTCCGTGGTCTACGGAGAGTTGCGCAGGGTCGCGGCGAATTTGATGCGCGGCGAGCGTACCGGGCACACCTTGCAGCCGACCGCCTTGGTTCATGAGGTCTGGATGCGCTTGCTCGGATCCTCCCAGGGCACAGAGCAGGGCAGTTCGGACTTCAATGAGATGCCCGGCCAGCAATGGTCCGGTCGCGGACATTTCTTAAAGGCGGCTTCGCGCAGCATGCGCAATCTCCTGGTCGATCATGCCCGCGCAAGGTCGGCGGTCAAGCGCGGTGGTGGCAACGAAAGTGTGGCTCTAGATGATATCGTAGCGGTCTACGAGGAACGTGGAATCGACGTGGTGTCGTTGAGCGACGCCATGATCCAGCTGGATATGGTCGATAACCAGCTAGCTAGAATGGTGGAGCTTCGTTTTTTTGGAGGCCTCGCAAACAAAGAGGTGGCTGCGGTGCTAGGTATTTCAACCCGAACTTGCGAGCGCGGGTGGCTCACGGCGAGGGCTTTTCTAAAGCGGCAGCTCGGTGACGCGGTATGAATCAAGAGCTTTGGGCACGTGCCAGGGATCTATTTGAGCGTGCGATAGAACTGGATCGCAAGCAGCGTGAAATGTTGCTGAATGAAGCGTACGCACAGGACGAGGAACTTCGTGAATTGGTGGCCGGCCTGTTGCTTGCGCATGAAGACACGGATACATCCCTGGAGCCGCCCACCGGCGCACAGCTAGGTGGAATGGACGGGGGCTCCGATTCTGGAAGCTACTTGGACACACCCGAGGTTCCGGAAAGAATTGGAGCCTATCGCATCGTGCGTCGCGTGGGCGCGGGCGGAATGGGGACCATCTATGAGGCTCATCAAGACTCTCCCCATCGAAGTGTTGCACTGAAAATTATGCGCGAGGGTTTTTCCACCGAGCGCATCCGCGGCAGATTCCTTTTCGAAGCGGAAGTTCTTGGCCGATTGCAACACGAGCACATCGCGCGCGTACTCGAATCCGGAATTCATAGCCCCGAAAATGGATCCCAGCTTCCTTGGTTTGCCCTCGAGTTCGTGGAGGATGCAAAGTCCATCACACAGTATGCGGATAGCGAAGCGCTCTCCACGGCGGACCGCATCAAGCTCTTTCTATTGGCCTGCGCCGGGGTTCAGCACGGGCATCAGAAGGGAGTCATCCATAGAGACCTAAAAGCTTCAAACATCTTGGTGGGACCCGATGGCTCACCCAAAGTGATTGATTTTGGCGTGGCCTGTTTGGTGGAGAGCGAAAGGGACACGGGGGTCGAGTGGACTTTGAGCGGCGAGGTTGTGGGGACGCTGGGAGCCATGAGTCCCGAGCAGTTGCGTGGATCTCAACGTGATATAGATATTTGCACCGATGTGTATTCCCTGGGAGCGCTGCTTTTCGAAACGCTGGCGGGCGAACCAGCTTTGGATCTGAAGGGGCTCTCACTACCGGTTGCTTTCGAGGAGGCCAAAAATGGAAACGTGCGGGACCTTCGGGAGCTTCGCCCGGATCTGCCCGTTGAGCTCGAGTGGATCGTGCAGCGCGCCATGGAATTCGACCGCGGAGATCGATACGCGTCGGTGTCGGAACTTGCAGCGGACCTGAATCGGTTCCAGGCCAACGAGCCTGTTTTGGCTGGTCCCCATACGAAAACTTACCACTTCAAGAAATTTGTATCACGTCACCGCTGGCCCGTTTTAGGGGTCGCCGCAGCGATTGTTGTTTTGATCGGCGCACTCGCATGGGTTTCCTCCATTTACAAAATCGCAGAGAATGAGCGCATCAAGTCCGTTGCGATCAACGAATTCATGAGGGAGACGCTATCCACAGCAGATCCTTACGTGGAAGGTCCAGCAACGAAAGTGGTGGACGTTCTCGACCGGGTGTTCGAATTGAGCGCCAAAAAGTTCGAGCAACAGCCGGACGTGCATTGGACTTTGCTCGACATGGTTGGGCGCATCTACTACAGCCTCGGCGAATTCAAACTCTCTCGCAAGCACTTTGAGGGCGCCATCTCCGTACATCGCGCGAGTGGAGAACCCGATGACGCCAACGTGTTCGGCATGATGAGGATGCTCGGGTTGGGTCTCATTTGGGAGGGCGATGATGCCGATAGGGCTGTGGATGTGATGCGCGAGGGGTACGCCGGTTCGCTGAGGACTTTGGGCCCGGACCAGTTCAATACTCTGGTTGCCCAGAACGTGCTTGGATACGCGCTCAGCAAAGTCAAGCAGGACGAAGAAGCGGAGAAGCATCTGCGAGCCTCCCACGAAGCGGCGGTTCGATTGTTTGGAGCGAATTCCAGCGACACAGCAGCCCTGGGCAGCCGATTGGGCCAATTCCTGCTGGTCAGAGGGAAAATGGAAGAGGCGGAAGCGCTGGTGCGGCAAAGCTACGAGTCACACAGTGCTGCGCATGGTGAGGACAGCCCCGACACCTTAGCCGCTGGCAACAACCTGGCGGGGATCCTGCTCAACCTGGGTCGTGCGGGAGAAGGCTTGGCCTTGATGGAGAAAGTGCAGGCCAAGAGTCGCGAGACCCTAGGGCCCGCCCGCTACCAAACCCAGCGCCAGGCGATTGTTCTCGGCAATGTCATGATGGGGGCTCAGGACTTCAAGCGTGCGCGCATTTGGTTCCGCAAGGCCGTTGATGAGTGCACGGAGCACTTCGGAGAATTGCATGCCCTGACGCTACAGGCGCGCTTGGGCTTGGGCACCGC
The DNA here is from genome assembly GCA_047611645.1 of Glaciecola sp. Lineage (GTDB taxonomy): Bacteria > Planctomycetota > UBA1135 > UBA1135 > NORP259. The sequence continues at coordinate 2,563 of JBLFXY010000131.1, read as the reverse complement.
GGCTTACTATGACAAGGATATGCATACGGCAGAAGTCGAATTGCGCCGCGGCCTGGAGGCTCAAGAGAAAACCCTTGGGATAGAGAATCCCAATACGGTCAGCACCCGGAACAATCTCGGCATGATGCTACAGGCTGATGGACAACTGAAAGAGGCTGAGAAGCTCCTGCGCGTCAATCTTGAAATACGGCGGGAAAGGGACGGAGATGAGAGCCCCGGAACCCTTATAGCTATCCACAATGTGGGCTTTCTCCTGATGGAAGACGGACGCCTCGACGAAGCTCGCCCGCTTATCCATGAAGGTCTAGACGGGCGTCGCAAGCTATTCACCATCCAGTATCCCGAAACGCTCTACAGCGCAATGGCCGCAGCGCGACTCCACCTACTGTCAGGAGAGCACGCCAGTGCCATTGCCTTGTGGGAAGAAATCCTGGTACACGGCCCCAAGTGCTTCGGTGAAGATTCTCCCCACCTGCAATACTGCAAAGATAATATTAAGGTCGCCCGCGCCGCGATGGAAGAGTAGGCAAGCGGTTCAACACGACTTCGTCTAGAAGCTCTGGCGTTCGTTAGTGACTGCTATCGCGCCGCCTCCATCAATACTTGGAGGTAGCTTATTCGCCGGGGCGATCAGCTTGTGATGGCGCCGCTGGAGCCATAGTTCGGCCACGAAGAGATTCTGAACCCAACTCGTTCAAGCCAACCAAGGGCAGAACGTCTCAAACTCCCATCCTGCGCCCAAGCAGGATCCCAGTTGAATGCGCAGGGTCACAACCTTAGAGGCGAGCAAGCCACGCTAGCCAGGAGCCCTCCGGTTTTAAATAAAAACGGATTGGGGCGAGGAAACCGTTGTCGGTTCTCGTTCTTAATATCGTGGGGGAGTGAAAACCTCCACAACCGGGATTTCATCAGCGGCCGAGGATCATATCCAAGGCTAAAGCCCCTTCTTACGGGGGGTTTGATAGGTCCAGGATCTCCGGAGAGCGTCACCGGAAATCTCTAGTTTTTTACATTTAAAAAAATCGGTACAGATTTGATAAAGTCATATCAACTGCAGAACAGGCCTTAGGGCCTGTTCTGCAGTCTTTTTTTGAGCCGCGCCTCACGAAGAGTTTGGTGAGCTGCTAACCTCATCAACTATTGTGCTTTCATCCGATCCTGAAATTTACGCCCTGCTTCGGGATTTAGCCGGACACCTCATGTCCCGCGAGCCTTCCGGGCACACCCTGCAACCCACGGCGCTGGTTCACGAAGCCTGGCTAAAGGTTGGAAGCCAGGATGAGCGTTGGAGAAACCGCAGCCACTTCCTGCGTACCGCTGCCCGGGCCATGCGGCAGGTTCTCGTAGACCACGCACGCGCACGATCCTCCATGAAGCGCAAATCCCTGGGAATTCGCGTCCCCCTCCAGGAAGTAATCTGCAACCCTAATCAGTATGCGGATGAGGTTCTCTGGCTGGAGGAGGCCGTTGCAAGTCTGTCCGAATTAGACGCTGAGCTTGGCCAAATCGTCGACCTGCGGTTCTATGCGGGACTGACTCTGGAAGAGACCGGAGATGTCATGGAGATTTCTCGACAGAAAGTGGAGCGTCGCTGGCGTACGGCGCGTGCATGGTTGGCGGATAGGCTCGCCCCTGACCAATGAGTACCGGAGATCCGGAAGCTGCGGCCAACCTGCGAGCCCTTCGCCTCCTAGAGGAGGTCTTGGATATTGAACAGGATTTGCGATCCGATTGGCTTGATAATAATTGCTCCGACGAGCAGGAACGCACGCGGGTCAATCGGCTCCTAGCCCAAGACGCAGCGGCCAGCCAGGCCTTTGACCCCCCGACAGCAAACCAACTGGGCGCGTTCATCGAATCGGGCGGCCATTCCCAACGCAGCATCGGATGCTACCGACTCGATTCGGTCATCAGCTCGGGTGGTATGGGCATCGTGTGGAAGGCCAGCCAAGATCACCCGTCCCGCTCCGTCGCGCTCAAACTCATCCGCCAGGGCTTCAGTTCGGACGAGGCCATGCGACGCTTCAAGTTCGAGGCGGAGGTGCTCGGTCGCCTGGATCACTCTGGGATCGCACGCATTTTTGACGCGGGAGTGCACGTGGATGGCGAATCGGACATGGTGGTTGAAACCCCATGGTTCGCCATGGAACTGGTCGAGGGCGCAAGCTCAATCACGAACTATGCGGATGCCAATGCCTTGGATACTAAGGCGCGGGTGGGACTTTTCCTTCACGTCTGCGATGCTCTGCACCACGCGCATCAGCGCGGAGTGATCCACAGGGACGTCAAACCCCAAAACATCCTCATCAACGACCGTGGTGAAGTGAAGTTGATCGACTTCGGGGCCTCCTACACGGACATGGATTTGACCTCGCCTTTGACCAGCGACGGACAACTGCTCGGCACCCTGCGCTACATGAGCCCGGAGCAATTGGACGGGGCGCGGGAAGAGCTCTCCACCGCCAGTGACGTTTACTCATTGGGTGTGGTGCTCTATGAGTTGTGTTGCGGTTCCATCCCATTCGACATGAATGCGCCCTCTTCCTCCCACGCGCTGCTGCAG
>JBLFXY010000130.1:0-10992 GCA_047611645.1 Glaciecola sp. | reverse complement strand
ACCGATACCGGCTGGGCCTTGCACCAACAGGGCATGGGGCAATCGATCGGCTCGGGCTGCTCGCCACAAGCCTTGCATCCACTCGTCGTGCCCCAGGGGTTCGGTCCAAGCCTGGGTCTTCGCATTAACGGCTTTCTTGGGAGCTTTAGAGGGCACGCTGCACCTCCTTCCAAACCGCTTGGGCCACTTGTTCAATGGAGGCGCCAGCGTCGATCCTGCGGGCCCGGGGCTCACGCCCCACGTATTCCTCGTAACCCAGAGCCACCTGACCGTGATAGGTATCGCCTTTGCTTTCGATGCGATCGGATGCTGCCCCGCGGCGCTGCAAAGCGGTCTCCAACGACAAGCCCAGGATCAATTCCAAGTCCGGGTTGGGCCCTTCGATCTGCCCGTTGCAAAGGCTCAGCACGCGCTCTCCCCCCAAGCCGCCCGCCACCCCCTGATAGGCGAATGTGCTCGCGTGAAAACGTTCGCAAACCACGTGCTTGCCCGCAATCAGTGCGGGCTCGACCAAGTCGTGCAAAAGGGTGCGACGGGCCGCGAGAAAAAGAAGGACCTCCACCTCGGGTAGAAGATGCACTTCTGAATTTAGAAGCAGTGCGCGCAGGGACTCCCCAACGGGCGTACTGCCCGGCTCCCGCAAGTGCAGGACCTCCCGCCCCGTCTCATCCTGCAAACGCTGCACGAGTCGCTGGGACTGGGTGGTTTTTCCGCAGCCATCCATGCCATCCAAAACGAAGAAGCGCCCGGCCAAACGGGCGGCCTGCGACTCGCTCTGGCCAGCCCTTCCAGGTGCCCGTTCTCCACTAGAGTTTTCCACGCCCCGATTGTATCCGCCGGGAGACCCAGGCCCTACCACTGCTCCTTAAGCTTGAGGGCTTCCTCCAGATCCGGCTGCGCTTCCAGCGCCTGGTCAAGCAGTTCCAGGGCCATGGTCTCCTCGCCCATCTGCTTGCGGAGGCGCGCCAGACGGGTCAAAATGGCCGCTATCTCCGTTTGGCTCAAGGCTTGAGCCTGCGCGGGGCCTGCGCGCTGCTCGGATTTCGTGAAATGATCCCCATCCAGTTCGGCAGGCACGACCAAGGCCACCTCAAACTCACGCACCGCCTCCAGCAAGCGCCCCTGCTTCTCCAAGCACGCGCCCCACTCCAGGTGTAGATCACGGTGGAAAGGATCGACCTCATTGGCCTTTTCAAACAGCTCGCTGGCCTCCGCATAGCGCCCGTTTTCCCTGTGCCAAAGGCCAACCTTCCAGTGCATATCATAGTTGCCTGGGTTGTAGGCGAGCCAACGCTCCCGGGCCGCCATGGCCTCCACGTCCCTGCCTAGCACATCGTATATTTCAGCCTGATTCAGTTCGGCCGATAGCTTCGCTTCGTCATAGCCGGGAAAGCTCGTTTCCGCCTCGACAAGCCATTGCAAAGCCTCCTCCAAGCGATCGTTGCTCGCCAGGAACAAAGACATGGCGATCAAGCTCCGATACTCACGGCCCCCCATTTCGAATCCGGCGCGCCAGTGGGCTTCCGCCCTCTCCATATCCCGATTTTCCAGGGCCAAAGCCGCACGCAGGAATTGCTCACGCGCACTATCCACACCTGCGCTGGCAGCCCGACGCAAGGCCTCCGCAGCGTCCACGGGGTTGCGTTGCTGCCAGTGCCCGTAGGCAACGGTCAACCAATTCTGCACCCAATTCTTTACATTCGCGGAAGGCTCCTCAACGCTCCCCGTGTTCGTAGGAGCTTCGGAAGCCAATCGCAACGCCAAACGCCGCATGCGCCCGGGCTCATGCAGTGGCTCGCATTGAAGGCCTTCCAAGCGCTTATCTACAAACGCTGCAAATTCCCGGTCAATGTCCTCGGGTGTGCAGTGGAAAGTTCCGCGGATCGCCTGGTCCAGATCCTCGCCCCGATCGAATGCTTCCAAGAGGCGCACCATGGGACTGAAACCATGTTTCGCGATCAGCATCTCGCACAGCAAGCCGCCCTGGTAATAACCGAACAAAATACGCGGCCCGCGGAAGGCCCGGTTCAAATCTCGCACAAGAATCAACTGACCGCCCGCGCGGGCATCCAACAGTTCCTTGCGCATGTTGCGCGTCCAAGCCGGGTTGCGATTGACCTCTTCCCAAGTCGCAAGCCCTTCGGTGATCCAACGCGGGCAACGGTTGTGCGAGAGTCCCAAGTGAATCACGTGACTGAACTCGTGAAAACCAGTGCGAGCCCAAGAGAAGCGCCCGCGCATGTTGGACAGCGGTGAGAGCGATGTGATCACGGGTCCAAAGCAAACACCCAGGGCCGGAAAACCTTCGAAGCCCACCGAGCGCACGGAAAAGTCCGCATGCTCGCGGAAGATTTCGATCGTCGTGGTCCCCGGCGTGAATCCGTAACGCTCGGCCAATTCTTCACGCGCCTGGGCATAGTAAGGCACCCAATAAGCGCGGAACACTGCGGCGGCATCCGGCTGCCAGGAGAACTGCAGCGGTCCGTGATCCTCCCGCGTGTGGTACTTATGCATGCGATTCAGCACCGCCGCCAGATTGTCACGCCATGCGTTTTGGCGCCCCTCCGCCCAGCGCACGCTGGTGCTCAAGGCTTCGCGCGCTTCGTCTTCGCGCCCCACGTTGGCCAGGGAACGAGCCAGGTGGACCCAGGCGTGATGATCCTGGGGATCACGCTCCACGGCTCGCTGCAAAAAAGGCAACGCCTCTGCAAATCGATAGAGTTCCAAAAGGGAAAGTCCCACGCTGCGCTCTGGCGTCGAATCCAGAGGGGCCGCCGTGGTCAAGCCCTCGAGCAAGGCTTCGCACTCGTCGCGCCGGTGCTCCACAAACGCGATGGCAGCGCGCAAAGTCTGCACATCCCGGCGCCCGCCTGCCCGCTCCCGCAATTCCTTAAGCGCCTTGCGGACATGCGGCAAATGGCCGTCCGCTAGATCATCTTCGGTCCTTCGAACGAGCCCCTCAATCGAGCGCGGGTGCGCACTCATCAACGTGGCCAAGATCTCTTCCGGGGACTGACTCACCCGGCGTCGATTGAGGCGGTGCATGGCATGCAATCCCAGCAAGGCGCCAGGATGACCCGGGTCCACGTTCAAAGCTTCCTTAAATAGGGATCCCGCACTTCGCTTGCCACTGACCTCGACCTCTTGTTCCGATTCGAAGTAGAGCTCGCCGAGGGCCACGAGCAAATCGGGCTCACCGGACTTGCCAAGCCCACCCTGCTTGCGGGTGAGCTTCATACCCTCTACCACCGCACGGGAGGCTTGGACCAAATCCCCCAAGTCCCGATGGCAATAGGCACTCGCGAGCCACTCGCGCCAAGTCGTCGCCTTTGCTGCCACCCCGAGAGAGGCCCATCTACGAGCTTCCTGCACATCGCCGCGGGCTCGGCTCAATTGCACCATGGCCCAAGCATCCTGCACGTTTTGCTCACCTTGGATCAGGCCGGCCAACGACCCTCCTTCCTGCAACGCTGCGTCCACCGCATCAAACTGGCCGCGCACCATCCAACTCATCAAGCAAACCCGGGCGGCTCGCCCGCGATACTCAGATTCCGGATCCAAGTCCTTGATCGCCTGCAAGGCTTCCTCCACACAGCGCTCAAGCCGTTCCTGGCTCAACAATCCTTCCGCCATTAAGGTCCGGCTGAGTCCATCCCGGGGGTCATCCTTCAGATGCTGCCTCAGAAGTTTTCGTGCCGCTGACCATCTTCCATGCCGTAGCTGTAAATCCGCCTCCTGGCGCTCTAGCTCTAGAAGTACCTCGGCCTGCCCTTCCAGATCCTGGATGGATTCCAGGAGTCCCTGAGCCGGCGGCGCGGGGGATGAGCCCAACGCGAGAAGCGTGGAGCCGCCGAAAAAGAAACCGAGAAGCAGGGATAGTTTGAGAATGGGTCGTGCGCACATACCCATAAGATGCGGCCCTGAGGCCATTCCTCCAAGCCCCTATCCCAAGGTAGGGCCAAACCATACCTCAGTCCCACTTTCCACCCTACCGGGGCTTGGACCGCGGTCCCCCAACGGGCAAGCTCGCTGCATGCGATCATCTTTCCGAACCACGCCGCCTAGCCCTCTCCCAAGCCAAAGCGAGCCGCGCGGTATCCGAAAGCCCCTTACCCCCCTGGGCCATCCCGTTCTGTGGCCTGCAGCCCTGGTTCTGCTCACACTGGTGGCCTGTGCGGCCCCGCGCCGGTCCAGCCTCTCCGCCCCTATGGAAGGGAGCCATTCGCTGCCCAGCCACAGCTACCAGGGCGGGCCGCCCCCCTGGGCTGGCCAAGAGATCAGCTGGGAAAAGTTGCAAGACATCAATTCCTGGCTGGAAACGCAAGGAGCCAGCAGCGAAGCCTACTGGCGAGTGGAAGGCCGGCTTCAACTCGCAGAAGGACGCATGGAGTTCTACCGCCGGGAACGTGCGACCGCAGGAGACCGAACCAATAAACAACGCGTATCTTCCGCCCGCGCAGATTTCCTAAGGGTCCAGTCCGATTCCGGTGCCACCGAAGGTCAAGTGCGCCGCGCCAAGCGTGGGCTGACCTCGTCCGCCAGCACCAAAGCAAGGCAACAGACCAATCAGCTGCCCCCGGATGTGCTTCCGCGCAGTCGATGGGGCGCACGCAAAGCCAAGCGCAACAATCTAACGCGCGCATCCGACCCCTGGCGCTACATCACAATCCACCACTCCGCCCTGGAGAATCCTATTCGGTCGGTTAGCACCCAATCGGGTGCCAAGAATGCCCTGCGCAGTATGCAGGCGTATCACATGGACGGTCGCAATTGGGGCGACTTGGGTTATCACTTCATAATCGACCCTCAAGGGCAAATATACGAAGGCCGCGCCATGTACTGGCAAGGTGCTCACGCAGGCAAGGACAAGAACGGGAACAACAACAACCCCGGAAACATCGGCGTCTGCCTGATCGGCAACTTCGATGTGGATCGGCCTAGCGCAGCCTCACTTAGGGCGCTAAAGAAACTCGTTCACTCCCTACGGACCCAACACCGTATTTCCGCCCAAAGTGTCCGCGGTCACATGGACTGGTCACAGACCGAATGCCCGGGACACAATCTCCTTCCCTTCGTTCGTCAGCTCGCCAAGGGTTGACCCCCCCGCTCCATGAGTTCCAAGTCCACATCCACACGCGGGTTCGCCACCATTGCCCTGTGCATTATGGCTGCAGGACTTTTCGCCTGCGGAGCCGATCAGGGAGAACGCAAACTAGAGGAAGCCTTCTGGGATAAGGGTCCGCCGCCCATCCTGCGCTTCCGCGGTGAGAAAGTGTATTGGGATGGAGAGTGGGTCAATGATGGCCTTGCCTCATTCTATGACGAGTTGGGGCGCCTCGTCGGCGAAGGCCGCTTCGACATGGGGCAAGAAACCGGCGAATGGACCCTGGAACGCAATGGTTTCACAGAGCTGGGCGCCTTCAGTAGCGGGAAGCGCCACGGTGATTGGACTTACAAATACCCCAGTGGAAAGTCCCAAGAGAAGGGCCGCTACAACATGGCGAAGCGCGAGGGCGAGTGGCGCAGTTTCTATTCGAACGGGGATCTAAAAGCGATCCGCGTCTACGTGGACGGGAAGCTCAAAGGCGAGCCGGAAACTTGGGATGCGGACGGTCACCGCAACTGAGCCCGGATCACTCGTGAGGGCTGAGAGCGCGCACTCTCTAATTCGATTCTATGCGTAGATCCGCCTCGACCATCTCGCGCACGAGCTCGGCAAAACTGGTCTCAGGTTTCCAACCCAATTGGGTTTGAGCGCGGCGCGCATCGCCCACCAGATGATCCACTTCAGCGGGTCGCAGCAAGGCTGTGTCCGATGTCACATACTCGCGCCAATCCAGCCCCACCACTTCGAATGCCAACCTACAGAGTTCCCCTACCGTGTGGGTCTGACCGGTAGCGATCACAAAATCCTGTGGCGTGTCAAGTTGCAACATGGCCCACATGGCGCGCACAAAATCCCGTGCGTGCCCCCAATCCCTGCGGGCCTGCAAGTTTCCTAGCTGTAGGGTCTTTTGACGGCCAAGAGAAATTCGCGCCACCGCCTGGCTGACTTTGCGCGTCACGAACTCGGGACCCCGGCGGGGAGACTCGTGATTGAAGAGGATACCACTGACCGCGAACGTGCCGTAGGACTCGCGGTAGTTGACGGTGGCCCAGTGAGCAAACAATTTGGCAACGCCGTAGGGCGAACGCGGATGAAACGGCGTGCTTTCATCCTGGGGAGCGGGCGCGCTGCCAAACATTTCAGAGGTAGAGGCTTGATAGAAACGCGCTTCCGGGCACACGTGGCGCATGGATTCCAACAGCCGCATGACCCCGAGCGCCGTAGCCTCCGCAGTGAAAACAGGTTCCGACCAGGATGTGGGAACAAAGGACTGAGCCGCCAGGTTGTAGATCTCGTGGGGCTGCGCTTCTTCCAAGGCGCGCATCAAACTTCCCTGGTCGAGCATGTCGCCACTGATCAGCTCCAAGCGACTCAGTAGGTGTTCAATGCGCTCCGTGCGCGGAGAGGAGGAGCGGCGTAGCAAGCCAAATACCTGATAGCCGCGCTCCAGAAGAAACTCTGCGAGGTAGCTACCGTCCTGGCCGGTGATGCCGGTGATCAATGCGCGGCGGGGTCCTTGGATGGGCGTCATAGATGAATCATAACGACCGAACAGACCGGTTCCTTCCCCCGCTTACCTCAAGAACCAAAAGGCGACACACGAAAGTGCCACGCAATAGCCGGCAAAGTACCGGAACGCCCCTTTGGACAAGACCCAGATCAAAGTGCGCAGGGCTACAAACCCCACAGCAGCGGACACGACCATGGCCACCAAAATCCATCGGGTGTCTATGCCTGAGACGCCGTGCTCAAACAGGTCCGGTAATTCCAAGATGGCTGCGCCCGAGACCGCGGGCAGGCTCATCAAAAACGACAGTCTAGCGGCTTGATACGAGTCGATGCCGCGCAGGAAGGCCACCGAGATCGTCGAGCCGGAGCGGGAGATACCGGGAAAAATAGCGAGAGCCTGGGCGAATCCCAAGATGATGGCATCTGAGATGCGTAGGCGCCCCCAGTACGCTTCGGGATCGGGATCCCCTTCAGGGGCAGCCGTCCCCTTGGGCCGTCTGGATTCACCGATCAGGAGCAACGCTGCCGTGATAAGCAATCCACCCGCTGCATATTGTGGTGTGGATGCGGCGAGCTCGACCTTATCCTTAAGAGCCAACCCAATGATCGCAGCCGGCAACGTGGCCACGATCAGCCAGATCCACATGGTCAAGCGCCCCTTGAGCAGCTCGCGAAAGAGCTGAATCACATCGGCTCGATAGGCCAGGATCACGGCCACAAGCGTACCCACGTGCAAAGCCACATCCAGGGCCAGCCCGCCTTCCTGCAAGCCCAGGGCCGCCCGGCCAAGGACCAGGTGTCCGGAGGACGATACAGGCAGGAATTCCGCGAGCCCCTGAATGACTGCCAACAGCAGAATGGAGATGGGTCCTCCCCCACCATTGGTTTCTAGTAGCGCCAGGTGCATGATTCTTGCATCGGCTGGGGCGGCCCATGGGCCCACATAAAAATGGGGAGAGCGCCCGAAAAGCGCTCTCCCCATGAAGGAATTTCCTAGTGACGCATCGAACGCTCAGGAAACCAAGTCGCGCGGCCTGAAGCAGTCCATTCCGAAAGCTTCCGCCACGGCTTGATAGCACAATTTCCCGCCGATCACGTTGGAGGCTTTAGCCATCGGCTCGCTATCCAGAATGGCGTCCTTGTAACCTTTGCGGGCCAACATACGCATCCAGGGTAGGGTCGCGTTGGTCAGGGCAAAGGTCGAAGTACGCGGCACAGCACCGGGCATATTGGCCACGCAATAGTGCACCACTTCATCGACGATGTAGATGGGCTCCTCGTGGGTGGTCGCGCGCGCGGTCTCCACGCAGCCCCCCTGATCGATAGCCACATCGACAATGACGCTACCTGGCTTCATCAAACCAAGGTCTTTCCTGCTAACCAGTTTGGGGGCAGCCGCGCCGGGAACGAGTACGGCGCCAACCAGCAGGTCGACATGCTTAAGCTCTTCCCGCAAGGCGAGTCCCGTGGAGAAGATCGTTGTGCAGTTCGGGGGCAAGATCTCGTCCAGGTAGCGCATGCGGTCCAGGTTCACATCGAGAATTACGACATCGGCACCCAAGCCAGCAGCCATGCGCGCTGCGTTGGTGCCCACGGTCCCGCCGCCAATCACGACCACGCGAGCGGGGCGAACACCGGGTACGCCGCCCAAGAGAACACCGGTTCCACCGGTGGGCTTTTCGAGAAATTTAGCGCCCGCCTGAATGGCTAGTCTACCGGCGACTTCGCTCATGGGCTCGAGCAAAGGCAGTCCGCCGTCGACCTCAAGCGTCTCATAAGAGAAGCAATGGCTGCCGGTTTCCATCAGGCCCTCGGTCAGGGCCTTATCCGCCGCCAAGTGCAGGTAGGTGAACATGATCTGTCCCTCCCGCATCATGGAGACTTCGACCGGCTGGGGCTCTTTCACCTTGACGATCATTTCCGCTTCTGCAAATACCGACGCCGCATCTGGGCGAGATACCGCACCAGCAGCGAGGTAGGCACTGTCATCCAAGCCGCTGCCGAGACCGGCACCGGCTTCAAAAATGACTTCATGGCCATCGCGTTTAAGCTCTTGGACACCGGCCGGGGTGAGGGCAACACGATACTCGTGGACTTTGATTTCCTTGACAACACCGATCTTCAACGGGGAACCTACTTCGATTTTGGGAGGGCGCTGGGCGCCGGAAAAAAGGGCCGCGTAGTTTATCCTCAAGTCTCTCCCTGAAAAGCCTCGACATGAAGACTCTGGTTCACTATTCTCCCGCCACCAAAATAGGACCGCTAGCTCAGTTGGCTAGAGCGCCTCGTTGACATCGAGGAGGTCACAGGTTCAAGTCCTGTGCGGTCCACCACCCCCCCTTTTTCGGAAGCTTGGGGGTTTTTTTATGGGCAAATCGAGCCCTAAAGCAGCAAAAACCGGGTTTTTCGACCCAAGAAATGGGGTTGAGGTCGTTTGGACTCGAAATCCCGATTGGGCGCACCCGCTGCGCGGGCGCGCTTCCCGGGACCGGTGTTCCCAAAATTGTAGGTGCCTCGAGTTGAGGACCGTTCTGGTAAAAAGCCGGCCAGGGCACTATTCCTTCACTAACAAGGGTCTGGACTCGTGCGTACAGGACACACCTCTCCCCCCTCAAGGAACACAATATGCTGAAACTGCTCGCGACTCTCGCTGTTTTCGCCCCACTCGCCGACGGGCAAGATAACCCCCTGGAAGACTTGCAGAGCATTTCACGGGTCACCCCGGTTACCCGGGTTTATCAGGTGGTTTCCCCTGCCGTGGTCTACATCCAGACCCAGACCCGAGTGCAATCCAGAGACGGCTTCAACGTTTTGGGCATGGGGGCCAATACCCACATGCGAGCCGGCAGCGGCACGGGCGTCGTCATCCATGAAGACGGAATCGTGGTGACCAACTATCACGTGGTGCGCGGTGCGGATCCCCGGCATTTGACCGTCTCCTTCGTCAACGACCCCACCCTCTACTTGGCGGAGCTGCTTAGTTTTCGAGAATCTGAGGACCTGGCTCTACTACGCATCCGTGGCGCCATGTACGGCAGCAAGCCGATCAACATCCACTCGTCATTCGAGGGCAACTTAAAGCGCGCGGATGTCCCCACAGGCCCGCGCACAAAGTTCCCCACCGTGCGTATGGGGGTCAGCAGTGACCTAATGCCTGGCGAGCGTGTCATCGCCATCGGCAACCCCCATGGGCAAACCTACACCGTTTCCGAGGGCATCATCAGCGGTTTGCACCGGGATGTGCAGGTGGGAGGCCAGTTCAAGCAGAAGTTTGAAGGACTGATCCAAACCGATGCTTCCATCAACTTGGGCAACTCGGGTGGGCCCCTCCTAAACATTCACGGCGAGATGATAGGAATCAATACGGTCATGAACACCGCTGCGGAAAACATTGGTTTCGCCATCCCCGTGGACCGCATCAGGGAAGTCCTCACCGAGCACCTCTTCCCCAACGCCCAGAGCGCTTGGTTGGGGTTCGACTTTGAACTCGGAACAGATTTCCGAGTGGCCAAAGTTTGGGAAGGGAGCCCTGCAGCCCTAGCCGGAATCTGCCAGGGAGACCGCATAATCAGCATGGGTGGAAAAGTGCTCACAGACCAGTCAAGCCTGCTCAAAGCCGGGTTCTTAGTTCGGCCCTACACCAATATCGAGATCCTCACCGAGACGGAACCCGGAAAGCGCATCGCTAAGCAAATGACGCCCTGGAACCGGGTCGAGGGCCTCATTTGGGAGGATTTCGGCCTGACCACCGAACTGAAGCCAGGGAATCGACACAACTACGTCTTGGTCGATCAGGTTCGGATGGGCGGCCCAGCCGAGGACCTCGGACTCAAGCGGGGAGATTGGTTGCGTGCCGCTGGATTCAAAACCCCTGGCCAGGTCCGTCGCTCCATCGAATTCCGCAATCACAAAGATCTAGTTCGGCTCTCAGGAGCCCTACCAGACGGGGGCGAGGTTGACCTTGAGATCTATCGCGATCTTGACGATAACGGTGTATACACCAGAAATGAGCAGCACAGGGGCCCCCTAGTTCTGATCCCGTAACTCCTGTCCGGAGCGCGGGAAGATTCTCATGAAGGGGTCGTGCCATTCTCAGGCACGACCCCCTCAGTTTTTCATAGGGCCTTGCCTTGTGGCGCTGCGTGCCCAGACTCGTATACTCTCGCTTTCCACCCGGACTTGCCCCAGGTCCCAATCCGCCGGACGCGGGTCTTCCTATCCTGGACCCCACGTCCCCCCCCACTCTCCACCCCCCCCATGAAAGGTTTGCTTGAGTTTTCCGAACGCTTCGGAAATCTGATGTCGCGCATCCTCCTGACCGTGTTGTATTACGCGGTCTTGGGTCCGTTCGCGTTGCTCTACCAACGCTTCGCCGA
>JBLFXY010000129.1:0-11058 GCA_047611645.1 Glaciecola sp. | reverse complement strand
GGAGCGGTCGGAGCGGTGGGATGAGTCGAGGGAGCGCAGGTGCGCATCGGCCTTGCGGAATTCCGGCCAGGCCGTGTCGTCTGTTTCTTTTGCGGCTTCCAGGGACTGCGAGTACAGCAGGAAGGCCTTTTGAAAGGAGCCTTCTTCGTAGGCCTCTTCGCCCAAGACGGCCAGGTTGAGCCAGCTGATGCCTTGATCGCTGTTCTGGCCCGTGACCAAACCGGTGGTCAGCAAAACCACCAAGGAGCTGGAGAGGGCGAAAGCGAGCTTGCTCGCTAGATGAAATAGGCTTTGGATCATATGCATGGGGGCACCGGTGGGTCCTGGGCATTTTAGCGCTTCCAGGCACGGGAGGAGGGAACGTAGCCGCGACGGTCTTTCTTGGGCCATTCCCAGAAAGGGGGCCAGGAAGGGAGGGGGCCTGGTCCCATGAGAATGGGGCACTCGGTTGGGGCGGCTCCAAGGACGATGCCAAGGGGCGCTCTTCCGTTGGCGAGAGGATGAAAGGGACTGCACGGCGTGCTTGGTTCTGTGGACCTGATTGGATAGGATCAAAACCCAACAGGAGCGACAAAAAACTGTCGCTCCGGGGCGCTGGGAAAAACCGGCAAACCACTTTCAAGGCACCGAAAAACGGGCGGTTGGGCATGCATTCCGAGGCTATATCGGAGAGTTTGGGGGGCGAGAAACGCGAGATCCTTGTGGTCGACAATGATGAGCGCATTGTCGAGTTGGTCTCATGGTTTCTTTTGAAGCGCGGTTACTCCGTGCGATCCGCGGAGACGTTTGACTTGGCGCGGCAGATGCTGGTCGAGCGTCCCGTTGATTTAATGCTGTCCGACATCGACATGGGGGTGGAGAGTGCCCTCGATGTGCTCCCGCGTTTCCATCGCGAGGGCATACTGCCTCCGACGTTGGTCTTTTCAGGATACCTGGACGCCAAGAATCAGGACCTGTTGCTGGCATTGGATCCTGTTGTGGGCACCTTGGCCAAGCCCGTCGCGTTTCACGTGCTCGAAGCCTGTGTCGTGGATTATTTCAAAGGTCGTAGCTTGAGCGAGCATTGCCGCGTTTCCAGCGCCCCTGTACCCCGCTCCGCCCCGGACCTTTCTGTGACGCCCGCAACCTCGCTACCGAGCCGATCCCCTGCCGCTGAGCCGCAGGGGCCCCAGGGAGACGACGAGTGGGTTGAAATCGTGCCCGGTCAAGGGTCCTCTAGCTCCGGCTTCTAGCCAACCAACCCCGCTTTCACGATGAGTGTCTTTACCTGGCGCACCGCTGGTGAATCCCACGGCAAGACGCTGATCGGAATCTTGGAGGGCCTGCCCGCGGGCCTGCAGCTGGATGAGGAGCGGGTCAATCGGGAGCTGCGGCGTCGTCAGGGCGGCTACGGTCGCGGGGGGCGCATGAAGATCGAGAAAGATCACGTGAACCTGCTCACGGGTATAAAAGCGGGCCTCACGCTGGGCACACCCTTGGCTTTCGAGGTGCCCAACCGGGATCAAACCTTGGATAGCTTGCCCCTCCCAAGTAGCCCTCGGCCCGGACATGTGGATCTCGCGGGGTGCTGGAAGTACGAGCACCGGGACGCCAGGGCGGTCTTGGAGCGTGCCAGTGCCCGTGAAACGGCCTCCAGGGTGGCTGCAGGGGGTATTGCTAGGCAGCTATTGGAGGAGTTTGGGGTCCAAGTTTTTGCCCATGTGGTCGCTTTAGGGCCTGTTTTGGCTGATTCTGGCAATTTTGAGGCCGATTCGGCCTCCGAGAGACGTGAGGCCTCTCCCTTTTATTGCCTGGATTCCGCGGCGGACGGTGCCATGAAGCAGGCCGTGGACGATGCTCGTGGCGCTGGCGACACCCTGGGAGGGGTGTTTGAGGTCCGGGTTATGGGCCTGCCGCCGGGATTAGGCAGCTTCGCCCAGGGGGCGGAACGTCTCACATCCACCCTGGGTGCGGCCCTATTTTCGATCCCCGCCATTAAAGGCGTGGAGTTTGGCCTTGGATTTGAGGCGGCCCGCTTACCAGGTTCCAGCGTTCACGACGGGATTGTCCCGCCCCCGGGCGCGGCGGGAGCCAGTGGCAGTCGCAAATTCGCCCGATCCAGCAATCGGGCAGGTGGGTTGGAAGGCGGCTTGACCAACGGAGAGGCGCTGATCGTTCGCGCGGCCATGAAACCCATCTCCACCCTTCGTCAAGGATTACCCAGTGTGGCTTTTGAGACGGGCGAGGTCGAAGAGGCCACTTATCAGCGATCCGATGTCACCGCGGTGCCCGCAGCCAGCGTGGTGGGGGAAGCCGTGGTTGCTTTGGAGCTCTGCAGGGTGTTTTTGGCCAAATTCGGCAGCGATTCCATGGTTTCAGTGCATGCGGCCTATGCTCGATACATGGCTCAAGTGCGCGATCTATAGGGTCCAGCAGCCCGTGAATCTTGGCTTCGGAATCGGAATTGCCGGGCCACATGATTTTTCGTCCTTTTTTTTGAGGCGTAGGCTTGACCCCGGGGGGCGCGCTCGTAGGATGCTCGCTCCACTAGCCGACCGGCGCGTTCCTGCAGTTTGCAGGGCGAATCGGAAAGGGTTGGGTGACATGTTAGCTCCCGTTAGGGACGCGCCAGTGTGGCTCAATTGGCAGAGCAGCTGATTTGTAATCAGCAGGTTGCGGGTTCGAGTCCCGCCGCTGGCTCCATGCTAGCGCTGTCACCCAGTGGGTTTTGGCTTAGGCCAATCCTAGCTCCCTCAAAATCCAACCGATCTCGATGACGACGCGGGAGCGTGCTTATGCAGCGCTGAACGAGCCAAAAGCTCGATCAGCTGCGCAGACAGCGCGCGATCGAACCGGTCGACACAAGATACCCACCGTGCTTTCGTTCACTTCTCGCAAGGGGACGAAGCACATCCCAGAGCGGGCAGGTTTCGCCAGCGGGCGCTAACGCGTCGTGCCTGGCTGAAGCCAATGTCCCGCAGGATGAAACAGAAGGGGAGGTTCCCGAGTGGCCAAAGGGGATAGACTGTAAATCTATTGGCTCAGCCTTCGCAGGTTCGAATCCTGCTCTCCCCACCATCCGCGTAACTTCACAGTAGGCGCCAGGGTTTCTTGTTCGCACCGGTGGGATGATTTTTCCCCATAGCCTTGGCTTGTGGGGGAGGAAGGCCAATCCGGCCCGTGTCGCCAGCTTGGCCCATGTCCTTGCTCGTGTCTGTCATAGATAAGATTCTGCGAAGCCCATGGCCTCGCGGTTTCACCGTCAGGTACAAACCTGCGGGTGTAGTTCAATGGTAGAACGACAGCCTTCCAAGCTGTACACGAGGGTTCGATTCCCTTCACCCGCTCCACCCTCCGCTTGAGGCTTCAATGAAGCTTCGCTAGGGGTGGCATCGAGATCGCTCAATCACCGTTGCTTTGTGCGTGGCCCCTTGGGGTTGTGCGGGCGGCGGTTTTGCGAGCTGCTGTAGCTCAGTGGTAGAGCACTTCCTTGGTAAGGAAGAGGTCTCGGGTTCAAATCCCGACAGCAGCTCCATTCAACTAATTCTTGACCGAAGTCCCCTCAGGCTTCTCACCGGATCGTCCGGTGGGGCGGAGAGTGCTTCGCCCAAAACCCAAAGCGGGCTTTCGCCCACCGAGAAAGAGAACAACACCATGGCTAAGGAAGTCTTCACAAGGACCAAAGATCACGTCAACGTGGGCACCATTGGCCACGTCGACCACGGCAAAACTACTCTGACGTCTGCAATCTGTCGTCACCAAGCCCTTCTGGGCTTGGCGAAGAAGATGAATTTCGACGAGATCGACAAGGCGCCCGAAGAGAAAGCTCGTGGTATCACGATCTCCACCGCGCACGTCGAGTACGAGACGGCAGCCCGTCACTACGCGCACGTCGACTGCCCCGGACACGCTGACTACGTCAAGAACATGATCACCGGTGCTGCCCAAATGGACGGCGCTATCTTGGTGGTCTCCGCCGCTGACGGTCCGATGCCCCAGACCCGCGAGCACATCCTGCTTGCCCGTCAGGTCAACGTGCCCGCCATCGTCGTCTTCATGAACAAGGTCGACCAAGTGGACGACCCGGAACTTCTCGACCTGGTCGAGATGGAAATCCGCGAACTGCTGTCCAAGTACGAGTTCCCTGGCGATGACATCCCCGTCATTCAAGGAACCGCACTCGGTGTCGAGAACGCACTCAACGCCGAAACGCCCGCTGGCGACGACGCTTACATCTGCATTGTCGAGTTGATGAACGCCATCGACACGTACATTCCTATCCCCGAGCGCGAAGTGGACAAGCCCTTCCTGATGCCCATCGAGGACGTGTTCTCGATCAAGGGTCGTGGAACGGTTGGTACCGGTCGCGTTGAGCGCGGTATCGTGAACACAGGCGACAACCTCGAGATCGTCGGCATGGCCGAAGAGATCGGAAAGACCGTCTGCACCGGTGTTGAAATGTTCCAGAAGACCCTCGACGAAGGTCGCGCAGGCGAGAACGTCGGCGTGCTGCTTCGCGGTGTTGACAAGAGCTCCCTGATGCGTGGCATGGTCCTGGCTAAGCCCGGCACCGTGACTCCCCACACCAAGTTCGAGGCTGAGGTCTACATCCTCTCCAAGGACGAGGGTGGTCGCCACACTCCTTTCTACAACGGTTACCGCCCCCAGTTCTACTTCCGTACAACGGACGTGACGGGTGCTGCTAACTTGCTCGGTGGCGCAGAGATGTGCATGCCTGGCGACAACGTGAAGCTTGAGATCACCCTGGGCACTAACGTGGCCATGGAAGAGCAGCTTCGCTTCGCAATCCGTGAAGGCGGCCGCACCGTGGGTGCAGGCGTCGTTACGAAAATCATCGAGTAAGAATCCACACGTAGGGCCAGGGGAGCGAAAGCGTTCCTGGCCCCGCGACTTGAACAAGGCTGGTTCGGGTGTAAACCCAAGCTGGCTTCCCCCTGAGAGCTCAAGCAATGAAGATCAAAGAACGGTATGTCTTTCTGGAGTGTACCGAATGCCGGCACCGCAACTACACGACGCACAAGCGTCAAAAGGCTGCATACAAGCTGGAGAAAAAGAAGTACTGCAACGCATGTAGAGTCCACACCTCGCACCGCGAGAAGAAGCTCTAGCAAGGGTCTAACCCTTTGCCTTCCGGCCCTGATGGGCCAACCCTCCCCGGCGTCAATCCGACGCCATTTCGAACCCCCAACCCAAGGATAATCCAAATGGTCTACCGCAAAGATCAAGGAAGAATGGTACGCATGGCGGCTTTTTGGTCGCTGGCTATTCTGCTGTTCTACGGGTGTGTCTCCCTGCACACTCAGCTAGGAGTGAGCTTTGGGGAGTCCATGACCAAACCTTTGGTCTCGGGCTTCGAACGCATCCCTCTATTAGGGATGGTGCCCAATGGCTCCCTCGTGGTGTCCATTATCGCACTAGGCGTTGGCCTCACTATCCTGAATCGTTGGCTCAGCAAACCTAATAATGCTGACCTGATGATCGATACGGAGCATGAGCTGCAGAAGGTCACTTGGCCGACGCTGGAGGAGACCATTAGTGGTTCCGTCCTAGTGATCGGTTGCGTGTTGTTCCTGATGGCATTCTTGGCAGCCGCCGACTACGGTCTGGCCGTCATCGCCCGGAGGGTCCTACTCAACGAGTAGGGGATACAACATGGCTTACAAGTGGTACTTCCTTCGTTGCCAATCGGGGCGTGAAAAACGCATCCGAAGCAATGCTGAGCAGCGCATCAAAGTGACGGGATTGCAAGATGTGATCCCCCAGGTGCTCGTGCCGTTTGAGCTTGCAACCGTTATGCGCGGTGGCAAAAAACGTACGGTCGAGACCAAGCTGTACCCCGGTTACCTGATGGTACAAGCTGATCTCGACGATGACGATCCCGCACGCGTCTCCAAGGCACGTCAAGTGCTGCGCAGTGTGGATGGTTTACGCGACTTCCTCGGAAGCCGCGGTGAACCGACAGCAATCACGGAGGAGGAAGTAAACTCGATTTTATCGAGGATGACCGACTCCGAAACTCGCCCGACGGTCTCCATCGGCCTCAATACCGGCGACATGGTAAAAATCAACTCGGGTCCCTTCGACGGCTTTGATGGCGCTATCGAAGAGATCAATCCTGAAAAAGGAACGGTTCGCGTAGTGGTTACGATCTTTGGTCGGCCCACTCCCGTGGATCTCAAATACTGGGAAGTAGAGGCGGTCTAATCATATGGCTAAAGAACTTACAGGACTGATCAAACTTCAGTGCCCCGCAGGCAAAGCAACTCCCGCGCCCCCCGTGGGCCCGGCGCTTGGTGCTCACGGCGTGAACATCTCTGAATTTGTCAAGTTGTTCAACGACAGGACTCGGGACCAGATGGGGATGATCATCCCCGTCGAGATCTCGGTCTACAAGGACCGCACCTTCGACTTCATTCTGAAGTCCCCGCCGGCTGCCGTGCTGCTCAAAAAAGCTGCAGGCGTCGAAAAGGGTGCTGGCGAAGTCGGAACTCAAATCGTCGGCAAGGTCACCCGTGCCCAGGTCGAGGAAATTGCGAACATCAAGATGAACGACCTGAACGCGCGTGATTTGGATCACGCATGCAGGATCATCGAAGGAACGGCCCGTTCGGCCGGAATCGAGGTTGAGGCTTAATCCAATGGTAAAGCGTAGCAAGCGTTACAATAAGGCGAGCGCCATGATGGAGCCCGGCCGCATATACGAAATCAAGGAAGCTCTCGAGCTTCTGAAGAGCCTACCCAAGGTGAACTTTGACGAGACCGTAGAGGTCGCCGTCGCATTGGGGATCGACCCCCGCAAGTCCGACCAGTTGGTTCGGGGAGCTGTCTCCCTGCCCAACGGCCTCGGCAAGGAAATCACGATCGTGGTTTTCGCGGAAGGGGAGAAGGCTGCTGCCGCTGAGGCTGCCGGTGCCGACGTTGTCGGTTCGGCTGACTTGGCCAAGCGTATTCAAGACGGTTGGATGGACTTCGACGTTGTCGTTGCCAGCCCCGACATGATGAAGCACGTGGGTAAGCTCGGTAAGGTTCTTGGACCGCAGGGCAAGATGCCCTCGCCCAAGTCCGGCACCGTGACTCCCGATGTGGCCAAAGCCGTGACAGAATTCAAGGCCGGTAAGGTCGAATTCCGCACGGACGCCGGTGGCAATGTTCACGCGCCCTTGGGCAAGCGTTCATTCACGACCGACGATTTGGCGGCGAACCTCACCGCGTTCCTCGACCACCTGGTCGGAATGCGTCCCGCAGTGGTCAAGGGCACCTTCGTGCGACGCGTTTGCGTGTCGACCACGATGGGTCCCGGAGCCCTCATTGAATACGGAGCCTAAGACATGCCCAATATCGTCAACCAAATGGTGGTCCGTGAACTCGCGGACGCCTTCCAAGAGTCCGAGGGCCTGCTCGCAGTGACCCTTGGGGGTCTCGGCGTGAAGGAGACCGAGGAACTGCGCGGTAAGCTGGCCGAAAGTGGCGTTAGCTTCCGTATGGTGCGCAACTCCCTCGCCCGCCGTGTTCTCGCTGACCGAGGCATTGACCTCGGCGACGGAGTTCTCAAAGGAAACACCGGAATCGCTTACGGCGGTACCGAAGGCATCATCGGCGCAGCCAAAGTGTTCGCCGATCCTGCGGTCAAAAAAGCCAAGAAGGTCGCCTTCAAAGCGGGCTTCTTCGATGGGGAAGTCCTCGATGCGAGCACCGCTGCTGAGGTAGCGAACCTTCCCGATCGCGATACCGCCAACGCAATGCTGCTTGGTGTGATCTCTGGACCTGGCCGTGGCCTTGTCGTCAGCCTTGCCGGCGTCGCTAGTAACACCGTGCGTGTCCTTCAGGCGCGCGTGGATAAGGAAGAGTAGGGGGGGCATTGCCCGTTTTCCCGAATCGACCCGTAAATTCTCTGATCGGCCGGAGCGCGGCATAGCCGCTCTCTGCCTCCCAACCAACTCAAAAACACCCCACCCACTCCACTAGGAGACCAATCTCATGTCTGAAGAAAACACCATCGAGCTGGAGCCCGAGCTCAAGACGATCGCTGACACCCTCGGCGGCCTTTCCCTCATGCAGGCTTCCAAGCTTGTTAAATTCCTCGAAGAAGAGTGGGGCGTTTCCGCCGCCGCTCCTGCTGCTGCTGCAGCGGCCGGCCCCGCTGCCGCCGCCGAAGAAGAGCAAACCTCCTTCAAGGTTATCCTCGAAAGTCCTGGCGACAAGAAGATCCAAGTCATCAAAGAAGTCCGCGCCATCACCGGCCTGGGCCTCAAAGAAGCTAAGGCTCTCGTCGACGCCGCTCCGGGCGCCATCAAGGAAGGCCTGTCCAAGGACGACGCCGAGGCCATGAAAACCCAGCTGGAAGGCGCGGGTGCCACGGTCAAAATTGACTGATTTCCTTCTTAGGAAACCTGTTTGAGGCTCGGTTAGCGCTTCACCCCCCAGTTTAGAACTGGGGGGTGAGCGCTTGCCTGCCGATATCGTTGCCTTTTCGATCCCCCGGGGTCGGAAATGTTGTGGACCCCCTGGATGGGGGATATCGACGTATTTTTGCGTCGGGACCCTGCAATTAGAGGTAGCGCCATATCGGCAAGTTCCGTATCCTCGCTATGGACCATGCCCGTGGTCCAAACGCCTGGGAGTGAAATTATCCAGCTTCGCCCCCGGACGATCGTAACGTCCCCCCCCAAACTTCCAGGTCTGCAAGCCGGGAAGGAGTCGCTTTAACGGGCGATTCAGCACCCCTCGATATCCATTTCCGCGCCGACCCATGCGATGAGTCGCTGGTCGGTGGTGTGGAGAGAGCACTCATGACGACGAAACACGGCGGCCGCTTGGTCGAACCGGAACACCCGGTTAAGAAATTCGGTCGTGTCCAAGAAATTGTGGACATCCCCAATCTGGTTGAGATTCAAACCAAAGCCTTTCACAGCTTCTTAGCTGCCGATACGCCTTCGGCGAACCGTGAAAACCTAGGTTTGGAGGCCCTGCTCAGAGACGTCTTCCCTATCTATTCGTACGATCGCACCCTTTGCCTTGAGTATGTGGGTTACGAACTGGGCCGTCCCCGCTTTGAGGTGGACGAATGCCGCAAGTTGCGTACGACCTATGGTTTCCCCTTTAAGGTTCGCCTGCGGCTTGTAAAGCCCGAGCCGATCGAAGAAGAGGTCTACCTGGGCGAGATCCCCATCATGATGGGGGGTGGTGAATTCATCATCAACGGATCCGAGCGAGTCATCGTGAGTCAGTTGCACCGGTCGCCCGGTGTCGACTTCTTGCAAGACCTCGTCTCCGCCGACCGGAACCTGCACTCGTGCTGGATTATTCCGGAGCGCGGTTCTTGGGTCGAGCTGAACGTCACCAAGAAGGGCCTACTTTCGGTTCGCATCGACCAGTCGGGCAAGTTCTCCGCGGTTACCTTCCTGCGCGCCCTGGACGAGAATCTCGGTTCCGACCAGGCCCTGTTGCGCACCTTCTATCCCACCAAGGTGGTCAAGAAGACGAAGTCGATGACCCAGAACGCCTTCGCCAAGGCCATCACCGACAAGATTGCGGTGGGCGATATCGTGGTTCTGAAGACCGGAGAGGTGCTCGTGCCTTCCGCCACGCCGATCCCTGAGACCGCAGCTCTCGAGATCGCCGCCGGCGATCTAGCCGAAGTGGAGATCATCGACGGCGATGTCCAAGACCTGGACATGCTGATCGTGAACTCCATGCACGAGGAGCCCTCGATCAAAAGCCACGAAGAGGCTCTGATCAAGATCTACACCCGCCTTCGTCCGGGCAACCCGCCCCAGCTGGAAAAAGCTCGCGAGCTCTTCCACGAGAAATTCTACGACGAGCAGCGCTACCGCTTGGGTCGCGTCGGTCGCTTCCGCTTGAACCGTAAGTTCGATCAGAAAATTGCCGAGGGAACCCAAGTTCTCCAGGCGGAGGATATCGTCAACTCGGTCAAGTACATCCTGACCCTGCGCTCCGGCAAAGGCGAGATCGACGACATTGACAACCTGGGCAACCGCCGCGTTCGCACCATCGCCGAGCTGGCGGGTGAGGAGTTCCGCAAGGGTCTGCTCAAGCTGCGCCGTACCGCTCAAGAGCGCATGAACCTGGAGGATCCGGAGAAGGTCGCACCCCGCGGTCTGATCAACTCCAAGACGTTCTCCAGCGCCGTGGATTACTTCTTCGGTCGGAGTGAACTCTCCCAGGTGGTCGACCAGGCCAACCCGCTCTCCCAGCTGACCCACGAGCGTCGTTTGTCCGCTCTTGGACCTGGCGGTCTCAACAGAAAGCGTGCAGGCTTCGACGTTCGAGACGTGCACCTTTCTCACTACGGCCGTTTGTGCCCGATCGAAACGCCGGAAGGCGCGAACATTGGTCTCATCTCGTCCCTGGCCTTGTACTCCAATCTGGACAGCTACGGCTTCTTGACCGCACCCTACCGGGTTGTCAAGGACGGTGCGTTGACCGATCAAATCGAGTATCTGCGCGCCGATCAGGAGCGTGGCATGATCATGGCTCCCGCCGACGTGGAAGTCGACGAGAAGGGCAAGATCACCACCGCCCGTGTTCTCGCCCGTCGTGACGGTGACAACGTGGAAGTTCCGCCGGAACAGCTGAACTATGTGGACGTTTCGCCCAAGCAGATCATCGGTGTTTCCGCGGCTCTGATTCCTTTCCTCGAGCATGACGACGCAAACCGGGCCTTGATGGGTTCGAACATGCAACGTCAGGCCGTTCCGCTTCTGATCCCGGAAGTCCCCATTGTCGGTACCGGCATGGAGAGGGTCGTGGCGAGTAACTCGTCCATGCCCGTCTTCGCACGGGAAGACGGAGTGGTGGAATACGTGGACAGTCGCGTTATCTTGGTGGACGATGAGGAGTACTTCCTCACCAAGTTCCGCGGCATGAACGAGCGCACCACTCAGAACCACCGCCCGGTGGTGAGAGTGGGCCAGGAGATCAAAAAAGGTGACCTGCTCGCAGACGGCGCTTCCTCCCACGGCGGAGAGCTTGCACTGGGTAAGAACCTGGTCGTGGCTTTCATGTCCTGGGACGGCTTCAACTACGAGGATGCGATCC
>JBLFXY010000128.1:0-11077 GCA_047611645.1 Glaciecola sp. | reverse complement strand
GGGAGGGGGTTGGTTGCGTGGGGCGTTGGTGGTGGGTTGGGGTTGGGCTTCTGCTGGGATGTACGGTACCAGGGCCAATTCCGCCACCTCTGGGAGCCCTACCGTGGCTGCGCCACGGTTGGGGCTCCCAGGTGGCAGAATTGCCCCAGGCACCATCCATCCCTTGGGCTGCGGCTTTGTGTGGGGGAGTTGTCGCGGGTGTCTTCCATCCCTCGGGCTGCGGCTTTGTGTGAGGGGAGTTGTTGCGGGTGTCTTCCATCCCTTGGGCTGGGGCTTTGTGTGGGGGAGTTGTCGCGGGTGTCTTCCATCGCTTGGGCTGGGGCTTTTTGTGGGGGAGTTGTTGCGGGTGTCTTCCGTCCCTCGGGGGGCGATTCTCTGTGTTGGGCGATTCTCTGTGTTGAAGGATGGGTGGTCCTGTGGGTGGAGATTGACCCATGGGGGGCGCTATTGTGGGGGGATGCGCAGCCAGACTTTTCCCGTGTTCGACGCCCATGTTGACTCTATTCAGCGTGCTTTGGACTTGGGTCATGACCTTGGGGTTGAAGGGCCTGGACATTTGGACCTGGTGCGTGGGGCGCGTGGAGGTCTCGCGGCGGTGGTTATGACGGCTTGGGTGGATCCCTCCTACATCGATGGGCCGGAGGGTGGAGCGCCTGGTCGTGCTCGCCGATTGATTGGTGCGTTTGGTGAGTTGATGGAGCAGCGTTCGGATCAAGTGGCTTGGGTCGGTAACGGTGCGGACTTGGATCGCGTTCGTGGCGAGGGGCGTATTGCGGCTATCTCCGGTATTGAAGGTGGGCACGCTTTGGCGAACAGCTTGGAAGAACTCGACCGGTTCTTCGAAAGTGGCGTGCGCATTCTGACCTTGGTTTGGAACAACCATTTGAGTTGGATCCGTTCGTGCCAAGCGTTGACGAGCGATGACATTCCCGAAGGACTTTCAGATCTGGGCCGCCGGATGGTGCGGCGCATGAACGAACTCGGCATGGTGGTGGACGTGTCCCACGCGGCCGAGTCTTCGTTGATGGACGTGCTCAAAGTTTCCACGCAACCGGTGGTGGCGAGTCACTCGGGTTGCTTCGCGCTGAACGATCATCCGCGCAACATGTCGGACGAAGGCATGCGTGCAATGGCTGCCGCCGGCGGGGTTTTGGGTGTGGTTTTCTGTACGCCGTTCTTGAGCAAAGAAGCACGCAAGGAAGAAGCCGCCGTGCGTTTGAACCCTGAGTACAAAGCGCTGCAAGGCATCAACGACACGGACCTCGAACGGCAGCAAACCTTGATGATTCAGGAGCGGTGTGGGCCTTTCCCCCTGCAGCCTGTCGTCGATCATTTGATGCATGCGGTCGACATCATGGGCATCGATCACGTGGGCCTCGGTTCCGATTACGACGGCATTCAGCGCACGCCCGCCGACCTCAAGGACGCGTCGTGCTACGGCCGTTTGGCGGAAGCTTTGCTAGAAGCTGGATTGACCGAAAGCGACGTGAGCCAGGTCTTCTACGGCAACATGGAACGAGTTTTCCGCCAGGTTACGGGGCAAGGGACCCGAGCTTCGCTTCTTCAAAAAAACTAGCCGCCGCCCGACGGTGTTTCATCGGGCAACGGCTTTTGTTGGTGTGAGTGGCTAGGCGCCCTACGAAATGAAGTGGAAGCTCTGGGGGTACGCGTAGGTGTGGCCGTCATAAGCTTTGATGCCGGCGATGAATGTCAGCACCATGGAGGCGACGCCAACGAACCACATCATGGGGATGCCGATGAAAATCAACACGAAGGGGATGCAGACGATGTATGCGATCAGGACCGTGAGTTGAAAGTTGAGGGCCGAGATGGCTTGGCGCTTCGCAAAGTAGGATTCGTTCCCCTTGGCGAGCAGCACGATGGCGGGGCCGAGCAGGTTGAAGAGCGGGATCGGAAGCAGCGTTGAGAGGTGCGCGATGGTGCCCCAAAGCCGGTCATCGGAATCCTGGGCTTCGGGGGAGGTGTCGGGGGTGTCATTCATGGTAAGTGCTATACGTCGTTGCGGGCAGGCGCATTCTAACCGGAGAGTCTTGGGGGCGGTCAATCACTCGGGGGGGGCTGGCTCTCCACAAATGATTGGGAAAACGGGTGCAACTATTGCGCTTCTGGCCGGTCTTTATGGCGAAAAGAGCGGAAATCCGTCGTCGGGCCGCTCTGGAGGGCGGCCGGGGCAATGGGCACCGGGGCCGGACCGCAAAAAAATAACACCCAAAAGGGAAAACCATGCGCCAGAATTTTGCAGACATCGATGAAACCCATTCCCTGATCAGCGTTCCGCCGGGCCAATACCCGTGCATCGTGGTGGACACGCGGCTGCACGTGGCCAGGGATGGCAGCCCGCGCTGGGGCATTCACTGGAAGGTCCTGTCGGGGATTTTGGCCGGGAAAACGGCGGCTTGGGACAACTTGACTTGGTCCGAGCGTGGGCTGCCGCGAGTCAAGCAGGTACTGAATTCGCTGGGCTTTGACGTGTCTGGCGTTTTGGAGCTGGAGCCGCACGATCTTCTGGGGTGCAAGGCCCTCGTGGACGTGGAAAAGGAGATCTACGAAGATGAGCTGACGGGGCAGCGCATCGAGCGCTTGAGTGTGCCCTACAATGGTTACGAGCCGATTGGGGAGAGTTCTGGGCGGGTGCCCGAATGGAATGGAGAGGGGGCGCGGGACGAAATGGACGAGCCGGGGGGCCGCATGGAAAACGATGCGCCAGTGGACCCCAATGAAGGCCCAGATGAGGACCCGAATGAGGACCCGGACGGGGAGGCCGGCATGCCTTTCTAATGAGCGTCGCCATTGAGATGAACAAGGCTGTTGACCTCAGCCGGCAGGCAAGTGAGGCTGGTGCTTATGAACGACGTGAATCAACAGGATCAGGCCTTGATCGACGCGGCACAGGCCGTGCGCTTAATGGCTTACAAGCCCTACTCAGGTTTCGCAGTGGGGGCTGCGCTGCGCGCCAAGGATGGTTCCATCCACGTGGGCTGCAATGTGGAAAACGCGAGCTTCGGTTTGACCTTGTGCGCCGAACGCAATGCGATAGTGAGTGCGGTCGCGGCCGGGGTGCGGGAATTTGATGCGGTGGCGATTGCAGCGACCGGAGAAGAGCCCTTGGCATGGCCTTGTGGAGCTTGTCGCCAGGTCTTGGCCGAGTTTGGAATGGATTGGAAGGTGTTCATTGTCGGTGAAGGGGGGAACGTCCTACGCGGTACCTTGCGTGAGCTTCTGCCTCATAACTTTGTGTTGCCTGGCGGCCCCCACGATGGCGCAACAGGAAACTCCTAGCCCCATGGCGAAAAAGGCATCAGCGAAAACGGACAAGGCTGTGCTCAAGCGCATGCATGAGCTGCGCGAGTGGATCCACACGGCCAATGCGGCGTATTATGGGGGGCAGGACTCGGGCATCAGCGACGCCGAGTATGACCGTTGGCTGGTGGAGTTGATGGCCATCGAGGAGGATCATCCCGAGTGGGTGACGCCCGACAGTCCGACGCAACGCGTCGGAGCGCCGCTCGAGGAGGGCTCTAGTTTTGAAAAAGTGGAGCACGCCGTGCCCATGCTCTCCATCGCGAGCCTGTTTGCTGAAGAGGAAGTGCGCGACTTTGAAGAGAAGATCGAGCGCTTTTTGGGCGTGGATGACGACCGCCAGTTGAGCTGGAGCGTGGAACCCAAGTTCGACGGGGTCAGCGCGTCGTTGACCTATGAAAAAGGCGTGTTCGTGCGCGGCATCACGCGTGGCAACGGCAAGGTGGGTGAGGATATCACCGCGAACTTGAAGACGATTCGCAACCTGCCTTTGCGGTTGCAAGAGGGCCTGTTTCCGATCCCGGACCTGTTGGAAGTGCGGGGCGAGGTGTTGATCGCCACGGCGCGCTTCCATGAATTCAACAAGGAACGCGTGGCGCGGGATCAGCCCTTGCTGGCCAATGCGCGCAACGCGACAGCGGGAGCATTGCGCCGCAATGATCCGGCGGAGGTGGCGCGCTATCCGTTGGAGTTCTACAGCTACAGTGCACCGCGTATCGAATATCACGGCAAGAGCGCAGGGGCGGATGTGGGGCTGTTTGGTGAAGAGGCTCCGGTCGCGGCGCAGGCTTCCGGTGGCAGCGCTGAGTCCGGGTCCATCGAGAGTCAGAGCCAGCTATTCGAGGCCCTGCAAGCCTGGGGTTTTCCGGTTTCGGGCTACCAGGAGGTCGCCCATGGCCTGGACGAATGCCTGGCTTATCACGATCGCTTGGAAGCGGGGCGCGATGCGATCCCTTTCGAAATCGACGGCGTGGTTTGCAAGCTCGATGGCTTTGCGATTCGCGAGCGCTTGGGTCGCACAGCGCGCTCTACGCGTTGGCAGTACGCCCACAAGTTTGCTCCACGCTCGGAGGTCAGTACCTTGCTCGCCATCGAGATTCAGGTCGGCACCAAAGGGCGCTTGACGCCGCGTGCGCACCTGGTTCCGGTGGGCGTGGGCGGAGTGACGGTGCGGCACGCGACTTTACACAATGAGGAGCACGTTCAGAATCTGGGGCTGCACCCGGGCGATCGTGTTTACTTGGAACGGGCTGGGGACGTGATTCCGCAGGTCACCGGCGTAGCTTCCTTGGCCAAAGGCACGGCGCCCGAGGAATGGGAGAGGGGTTTACCCGCTTCGCTTAGGGATGCAGAGGGCGAGCTTAGAAACGGTGTCGTTTGGCGCTTCGCCCAGGACTTCGTCATGCCGGAGCAGTGCCCTGCTTGCGGCACAAATGTGGAGCGCAGTGGCAAGTACGTGATTTGTCCCAACTCCCTGGGGTGCATTCCCCAGCGCATGGGTCGCACGATTCTTTTCGCTGCGCGCGCGGGAATCGAAATCGAATCCATCGGCGAGAAGGGCGTCGAGCAGCTGTTCACCGAAGGACTGATCTCTTCGCCTGCGGATCTTTTCTACCTCAAGAAAGAAGACCTGATGGAACTCGAAGGCTGGGGCGAGAAATCAGCCGCCAACCTGATCAAGGAACTAGCAGCGAGCCGGAACATTCCATTCGGCAAGTTTTTGTCCTCCCTGGCGATTCCTGGATTGGGCGGCACTGTGGGGGACTTGCTGGCAACGAACTTTGCTTCGCTGGAGGAACTACAAGCGGCCGACTCGGACACCCTGCAACACATCGATGGGCTGGGACCTGTGACGACAGGGCACATTCTGGAGTGGTTCGAGGAGCCGCAAAACTTGGCCATGCTCGAGCGCATGTTTGATGGCGGGGTCACACTGGTGCACACCGACAAGTCGGAAGGTGGCGTACTCGATGGTTTGCGCGTGGTGTTTACCGGAACCCTGGAGGGCATCACGCGAGCCGAAGCCAAGAAATGGGTCGAGGACGCGGGGGGCAAAGTGAGCTCGAGCATCAGCGCGAAAACCGATCTTCTGATCCAAGGTGGCAAGCCGGGGAGCAAAGCCAAAAAAGCCCTGGACCTGGGTGTCGAAGTGTTGGACGAAGCCCAATTCCGTGAGCGACTCGGTCAGCCCCCCGAGTAAGCGAGTATCGATCCGAGGCCGCTTCAATCGTGTTTCGTGCGAGGTCCGCGGAATTGCTTTTACAATTCTGCGGGCCTCGAAGGAAACACGATTGAAGTGGCTTCGGCTCGATACTCTCTTACTCGGCACTCTCTTACTCGGATCCAACGCGGGCGTTACAGTGATGGGGCCTAGCGCCGCGGGGGTCGTGTAGGCGGCGCTAGTGACCCGAATCGGGTGCGGGCTGTGCGCGTGCATGTCTCCCAGGGAGGCATTCCGGAATGGTGGGGTTTGGGGACGCCGCAGGAGAGGCGGCCTGGGTATAATGGCATGCACCACCATGCCGAACGAGAATACACCCGATGATGCGAGCGCTCCTGAAGAGGAACGCCGCGCGCCCGCGACCTTTGACTTGCCCGAAGAGTTTCTGAACGATGAAACCGCCCTGTTGGTGCAGTCCGCACAAACCGGCGATGCCAATGCATTGAACGAGCTGTTCACCCGCTATCACCAAATCATGATCGATGTGGCGCGGCGGCAATTGGGACCCAAGCTGCGGCTCAAAGAGGATCCCGATGACCTGGCGCAAACCACCTTCCGCGAGGCGACGCGCGATTTCAGTCGCTATCGCTATCGGGGTGAAAGCTCCTTGCTCGGATGGCTGATTCAGATTCTAAAAAACAAGATTCGCGACAAGGCGGAGTTCTACAGCGCTGGTAAGCGTGATCAAGGTCGCGAACGTCCCATGGAAGTTTCGGATGCAGCTGGGACCTCGTCCACCTTGGATTTTCCTTCCGAAGATTTGTCCGTCACCCAGATGGTTTCCCGCGACGAAAACGTGGGCATCCTGCGGGAGGCTCTGACCGACCTTTCCGAAGAACACCGCAAAGCGATCACGTTAGTTTTCTTCGAAGGCCTCTCCTTGCGCGAAGCTGGCAAGCGCCTGGACGGTCGCAGCGAGGATGCCGTACGCATGATGTTGCGCCGAGCCGAAGCCAAACTCGGCGACAGGCTGCGCGGGACTTTGGGTCGGGACCTCTCCTAATCCGGTCTCCACCTCGGGGGAACGGTCCGCTGGAAATCAGCGGTTTGCCTCCGGGCCACTCGGAATCGGGCGATTTTGCCCATATTCCGGGGTGTAGGCTTGCCTCGCACAGTGGGGAATACTATTTTTGGCGCCCACAGAGGGCTATTAACTCAATTGGTAGAGTGCCATGTTCACAGCGTGGAAGTTACTGGTTCAAGTCCAGTATGGCCCACCACCCCCTTTGCCGGTCCCGAGAGACCTGGCGCGCGATCCGGGGCCTCCGCCGCCCGAGCGTTTGGTGGGCTGCGGCAAGTTCAGGAATCCTGAGGCCCCTTACAAAACGCAACCATGGGTGACGTGATCAACGCTTGGCTGGATGAATTGGGGCGGCTGCGTGAAGCTGCAAGTCCGTGCACCGTGGTGACGGTGACGGGTACCCAGGGCAGCACACCGCGCGATGCGGGTGCGCGTATGATCGTCGATGGCGACGGTGTTTCCTGGGGCACGATTGGCGGTGGACGCTTGGAGCACCTGGCGGTTGAGAAGGCCCAAGAAATGCTGCGCGCGGCGAAACCGGGCGCCGAGAGTGTGCGCTTTCCTCTGGGGGCCAAGGCCGGTCAATGCTGTGGGGGCGAGGTGACCCTCTTCTTCGAGAGTTACCTTTGGCAGCGCAAGCAGGTGGCGATTTTCGGTGCGGGCCATGTGGGCCAAGCGTTAGGCGGATTGGCTCCATGGCTCGGCGCCGATGTGCTGCTTGTGGATTCGCGGACCAAGCAAGAGCTGATTCCGCGCTTACCGGAGACCACGCCTTTTGAGGTCTGCTTCGTGGATGCACCCGAGGGCGAGATCCGCGGTCTGCGACCGGGAAGCCTGATCCTGATCATGACCCACAGCCATGCTTTGGACCTGGAGATTCTGGCCGAAGCCCTGCGCACCGGACCGCATGTCTATCTCGGTTTGATCGGCTCCGAGCGCAAGTGGGCGCGCTTCCAAAAGCAACTTTTGCGCATGGGGTTCGAGCAAGCGCAGATCGATAGCGTGCGCTGCCCGATCGGGTCGGGAATCACCAGTAAGGAACCCAATCAGATAGCGCTTTCCGTAGCGGCTGAATTGTCGGTGTTGCTGCGCTAGCTGCGCTCGGCCGTCAAGCGGTGAGGCCCCAAGTCGGCCTCATAACTTCTTGGGGTCCAAAAGTTTGGGCGAGCGTGCAGCAGAGCTGAGGCACTGGGTGGCACTGGGCGGCACCCTAGAGGGGTCGCAACATCCCCATGCTGCGCCGACCTTCTCAATAAGGCTCTTCGAAGCTCAAGCCGGGCCTTCAACGCTGTTTCACGGGGAAAAGAGAGGAGCGCTAGCGAGCCTTTGCGTACCCTGATCCATGTGAATTGGCGTGTCCGAACCCTCCTCATCGCGGTCTCCGCGGTTGGCTTGTACCTGCTCCTGGCTTGGGCGCTGGCTAGTGATTCCAAGCCCGCGACCCAGCGTGCGTACGAGCAGCGGGTGGAAACCCTAGAAGAGGGGCAAGCGCAGGATCGAGAGCTGCTGCAGGCGACCCAGGAGGCTCAAGGGCGGGGCACCTTGTTCCGTTTGCTGGTTTCCAACCCCGCACTGGGTGCCACCTTGCTCAAGGGCTGGAACAGTCAACGCCTGACAGCGGAATTGGGTTGGCCGGACAAGGTGCAGGGCATGATTTGGACCTACGGCGCGCGCACCCAGGGCGGATCGGGCCTGCGCGTGATAGTGAATGGAGCCGGCCAGGTGGGAAGCGTGAATTTGATTCCCCCGTCGGCAGACACCAAGCAATAGCCTGGTCCATTCCAGGGCCCCGCAATGCGCTTGGGTCAGCGCTGCTCATTCATGGGCAGGGAAGTGCGAACAAGGCTGAAACGACCCGGACATCTGGGGCATACGGGTACGGAAGGGCTCTATGCCGTTGTGAGGATTGGGTCTATCTCCGGTATCACTCAGGATTTCAGTGAACGGTTGATATCCCCGAAACATACCTGGAAAGTAAAGTCCCGTGTATTACCTTCCGGCAGCATGGTTCCTCCTCCCACCTTATCCCAAAGCATTGGTCGTTTCGCCATGGGCTCGTTGCTGCGTTTGGCCCCGCCCTTGGGTGCGCGTTTCGCTTGGTCTCAGTTCATAAAGAGCCCCACACCGGTCACGCCGGATGAGCAGGACGTGCATTTCCTGGAAGCTCATGCGCACGCTGAGGTGTTGGATTCGGCGGGGCACAAAGTCAAGGTCTACCGCGTGGAGTCCCCGGGTAAGGTGAGTATGCGGGTGCTGATGATGCACGGTTGGGGTAGCCGTGCCACGGCCATGCTGGGGATCGGCAAGCAGTTCATTCGCGGCGGCGCCGAAGTGGTTTTTTATGACGGCCCCGGATCGGGCCTCACCGAAGCACCCATTTCCATGCTGCCCCACAGTTGGCAAGTGCTGGAAGATATGCAGCGCAACTTTGGACCTTTCGACGTTGTGGTAGGTCACTCCTTCGCCGGCATCACAGCCGCGCACGTTCTAGCGGCAGGGAAGATTCCTTCGTGCAAAGTCTTCGTGACCATCGGTTCCCCGAACAGTCTCGTTGCGTTGACGGAATCGGTTCTGGAGGAGCGCGGCTTTTCTTTAAGGTTCATGGATTACTTCAACCGGAAATCGTTGGAGCTCGCAGGGAAACCCATGTCCGACCTGGGTGTTGTGGCCGAGCTTGCGGATGTAACTGCGACCCAATTCGAATACTTGTGCCTGCACGACGATGAGGACAAGGAGGTCCTCGTTAGCCACGCGGACGAGATCGAACAGGCCTTGCTTTGGGCACAAGTGGAGCGCACCACAGGTTTGGGCCACAACCGGATTCTGCACGACGCGACCCTGCAGGCGAGGGTGTTCGAATTTGCCAAGAACGCGCTGCAGAAGATTTAGCAGGCGGCTCCCGACAGGCCGCTAGTCGTTCTAGGCAAATTCCGGCAGGTCGCGCACCTTTTCAAAGCACTGCTTTAAAATGTGGTGTGTCATGCCCCAAACCAGTCGGTTTTCCCAGGCCCATGCGGGAAAGCGCCGAATTTGTTGATCTCGATCGATGCGGTGTTCCGCATCCAAATCGCCTGCGAGAGTGGCGCGTATAGGGAGGCGGAAGGCGTGGGAGGCTTCGGGGCCCAGCTCCAAGGGGGCCGGGCCGTGCTGGATAAAAACCACAGGGGTGACCCAGATGGACACCTTGCGTCCGCTGTTGCGCGCTTGCACGGGTTCCAAGAAACCGATCGGGTGCGCAAAGCGCTCTAAATCGAGCCCCACTTCTTCTAGCGTTTCCCGCGCAGCAGTATGTACTAGATTCGAATCGCCCGGGTCCCGGTGGCCTCCGGGCAGCGCGACCTGGCCGGACCAGGGATCCCTTGTGTCTTCGGCCCGAACCATGAGCAGTACGTCCGGCTCGGGTTGCAAACGCAAAACGATCGAGACGGCGGCGTGCCTGTTGTGCGCCGGCAATTCAGGATCGCTCGCAAGTGAGATCAGCCGCTGCTGCAGTTCGCTAGCTGATCCGGTCAATGAGTCACCATTCATGGGGTCAGCATAGCCCGGATTTAGCGGGGATTCCTGATGGCCGCCTCAAACCACCCGCAAAATTATCATCCGGATGCATTTCGTGAGCTGTCACTCCATCAGGGGATACAGCGTAGGCTAGTCGGCTGGCTTGCTGCTTCCAATGGGCAAGGCCCACTTCGCTGCTCGCACAGGGAGGTGGGCCTTGGCTTGATTCCGTGGCGGAGCCGATCCGCTTTCAGGCGTTCCACTGAGGAAGGGAGGCAGCAGCTATCACTTGCTGCATCAGAATGTTAATGTGCTCGTCGTTGCAGGTCTGGCCGTAGGTAATGCAGTTGTTGAAGAGTGTCATTTCGATGGTCTTGGCCATTGCTCTGATGTTGCAATCTAACTCACAGTCTCCTCGCGCCTGGCCTCGATTACAAATAAGGGTCAAGATGTTATTCAGGTCACGCTCGAACGGAAAGATGCTCTCCGCAAGACTCTCGGCATTCTCTTGGCTGTACTCGATGTAGTCAGCGAGCAATCCGGCCATGACGCCGCGTGTGGCCCGCGAAATGTGCATCTGGTAGGCCTGGTTGATTAAATCGCGGAGCTCCGCTTTCATACTGCAGGGCGCGGGGTCGTGCAGCTGGCCTGCGAAACATGCTTCGTGGATTAGGTCCGACTTGGAGTGCCACCAGCGGTAGATCGTTGTCTTTGCGACCTTGGCCTCCTTGGCAATGTTCTCGATTGTGATATCCCGATAGCGATTCTCGGTGAGAGCCATCTGCAGGGCCGTGGCCATGATCGCTTGGTGAGCTTTCTCGTCCCGTGGACGGCCCTGGGGTACTATCTTATTTAGGGGCGGGGCCGGTGTTATTTCGCAGGAGGTCGAATTTTGACTGCGGATCGATGTTTCTTTCATGATAAATATCTAGGAATAGATAGTAAGTGGTAAGTGGTGAGTGGTGAGCGATGAGTAAAGGAGTAAAGGAGTAAAGGAGTGAGTGGAGTGAGTGGAGTGA
>JBLFXY010000127.1:0-11128 GCA_047611645.1 Glaciecola sp. | reverse complement strand
ATTCGGCCAAGTGCGTACTTTATCAATTGAGTTAGGACCTTGCCTTTGATGTGAAATCCTGCGCCAGGGTGAGGTCGCTCACAGGTCAGACTGGGAATTAAATTCCTCATTCTGCATGCAATGGCCAAATGCAGACACTTCCGAATCGAGGCGAATCGTAACGGGTGTGCCCGCTAGGGGAATAAATTTGAGGGATGCGATTCTACTTCAGCGGGTTGGGGCGCGTGGCCGACGGCACCTATGTGGAAACCGAGTCCCCAAAAGTGGAGAAGCAAACCTTGACAGGCGAGTTCAAAAAAATAAATTTCAACAACATAAAGCTAGAGGGATTGAACGCACGCGAGTCCGAATTGGAAAGCCTATTCGATAGCCTGCCTTCCGTCCTGATCGTCGTAGATGCACAATTGTCGATTCGACGTTGGAATCAAAAGGCGGAGGAGTGCTTTGGCCTTACGGGAGCCGAAGTCATTGGCCGCCACTTAGGCGAGTGCGGCATTCGATGGGAGATGGGAACGATCGAGAGTTGCTTCGCTGGGTTATTGGATGGCACGCAACGGCGTAAGGGGCTGTTGGTGTTTCAGTCCAATACGGGGTCTAAGAGGACTTTAGGCCTGAAGTTGGTAGCTCTTCCTCCCAGCGGTTGCGCTTTACCACAAATTTTGATCTTGGGGCGGGATATCACCGAGTCCTTGGCGCAAGGGGAATTGCATCGGCGCTTGATTACGGCCGTTGAGCAGGCAAGCGATAGCATGCTGATCGCAGGGGCCACAGGGACCATACGTTATGGCAATCCTGCTTACGGAAGGGCCACAGGCTACCATCGGGTTGACTGGCAAGATGGCTCACACAACCTGCTGAAGTGTCGCAGCAGTTTCCCGACGGAATCCGCATACCAGATCTTCAGGGACACTTTGGATCGGGGGGAAGTGTGGTCGGGGCACATGACGAGTCAGCGCAAGGACGGCTCCACATTCGAGGAGGATGTTACCATCACACCGCTTCGAAATGAGGTAGGGCAACCCGTAGGTTTCGTATCGGTGAGCAAGGATGTTACCGAACGGTTGAGCATGGAAGTGCAGCTACGCAGTGCACAGAAGCTAGAATCGATCGGCCAGTTGGCGGCGGGAATCGCCCACGAGATCAACACTCCGACCCAATTCGTCAGCGATAACATGCGCTTCCTCACGGATGCCTTCGAGGGACTCGCCTCACTGCTCAAACTATGCGCTGGTGTGGGGCATGCCGACGGTTGTCTGCCGGATCCGGCTGGTTCCTTAAAGCGAATCGCACAGGAAGCGAATCGAGTCGACATCGGATTCGTTTGCGATGAGATTCCAGGCGCCTTGAAGGAGTCTTTAGGTGGTCTCGATCGTATATCCGAGATTATCTCAGCTATGAAGACATTCTCCCATCCGGGCGTTGTCGAAAAAGTGCCCGTGGATCTAAACGAGGTCATTCGGACTACGATGGTGCTCAGTAGCAATGAGTGGAAATACGTGGCCGAAATCCAAACGGACTTCGACGAAAATCTTGAACCCGTCGATGGCCTGCCTGGCGAACTGGGGCAGGTCATCCTGAATCTCATCGTCAATGCGGCCCATGCTATCGACGAACTTAAGGCCGCCGGCTTGGGTACGATTACGCTTCGCACGCGCAAGCATGGAGATTGTGCTCAAATCGAAATATCGGACACGGGCTGCGGTATGCCTGAAGATGTGGCTCTTCGTATATACGACCCATTCTATACCACCAAAGAAGTCGGTCGAGGGACGGGGCAGGGGCTGGCTATTGCACGCTCAGTAGTGGTGGACAAACACGCAGGCGAAATCACTGTAGAGACGATTCCAGGCAAGGGGTCCACATTCAAAATCATCATTCCGACAAAGGAATCGCCAAGCGGTTTCAAAGAGACCCTAGGGGACAAGGGACGAGCAGCATGAATATATCGGTACTCATAGTTGACGATGAGGAGCTTATCCTCAGAGGGCTGCGACGCACCCTTAGAGGCTATCGCAAAGAGTGGGATGTTGAGTTTGCCAACAGCGGTCATGTAGCCCTGGAGATGCTGGCTAGCAAAACCTACGAAGTGATTGTTTCGGACATGCGCATGCCGGGCATGAACGGCAACGAATTACTTGCAGAGGTTAAGCGACTGTATCCCGGCATGGTCCGCATCATCCTCTCCGGCCACGCCGACAAAGGTTTGATCTTGGAGTCCACCTGCTTAGCGCACCAATATCTTGCCAAGCCCTGCGACGGGAAAGATCTGGAGTCCGCGATCGATCGTTGCCGCTACTTACATTCTCTGCTGTTGTCCGACGAATTGTCACAGCTTGTGGCGGGGCTTTCTTCCGTACCCAGCTTGCCTGATTTGTATTTGGAAGTCGTGCAAATCCTTGAGGATGAGTCCATGGATTTACGGGATGCTGGCGATGTCATTGAACGAGACCCTGGGATGAGTATGAAGGTCTTGCAGTTGGTCAACTCTGCTTTCTTCGGTTTGCAAAGAAGCATCTCAAGGGCGGCTGATGCGGTCGGTTACTTAGGATCAAGCACACTTAAGGCGCTGGTGCTCTCCACCAAGATCTTCTCAGAATACGCGGGTGCGAAAGACCTCGCTTATTCGGCCAAGGACACAGCGGACCGTGGGCTGCGGTGTGGTTTGTTGGCCCAGAGGATTGCCAAGGAGATGGAAGCCTCGGACGAGCTGGTCGACCATGCACTGCTCGCAGGCGCTTTGCACGATGTGGGTGAGATGATCCTGGCCTGCAACATGCCCCAGAGGGTCGCAAAAGTGTGGCAACTTATCGATTCAGAAGGCTTGGAAAACGAGGCCGCTGAGTCGCAAATCCTGGGGTCTACCCACGCGGAAGTAGGGGCCTACTTGCTCAACCTGTGGGGCATTCCCCAGCCCATCGTCGAGGCTGTTGCGCTTCATCATCACCCAGGTGACTGCTGCGCCGATGAGTTCAACGTGCTCACTGCGGTGCATATTGCCATTGCTCTGGAGGCTCTGGGTCAAGACCCCAATGCGGACTTCGAGGAGGGGGCGCCGATTCCTGGTTTGGACATGGAATACCTCAAACGAGTGGGCGTGTCCGATCGTTTGCAGGGTTGGGCGGAAATGGCAATTCTTGCTGGCAGGGAGGCTTCTTAATGAAAGCAAGAATCTTATGCGTGGACGACGATGGCATGGTCCTTTCTGGTTTGCGGCGTACGCTTAGGGGCTTCTTCGACGTAACTCTGGCGGAGGGCCCCGAGTTGGGGCTCAAAATCTTGGAGTCCAACGAACCCTTTGCTGTGGTGTTGTCGGACATGCGCATGCCAGGTATGGATGGTGCTGAGTTCCTCGCCGAGGCGGGTCGTTTGTATCCTGATATGGTGCGCATGATGCTCACGGGAAATTCGGATCTCATGACGGCTGTTCGCGCGGTCAATGAGGGCAATATCTTTCGCTTCCTCAACAAGCCCTGCGGGCCCGAGGAACTGACGAACGCCTTAGAAGCGGGCGTGCAGCAACACAATCTGATCTGTGCGGAGCGTCAAATCCTGGAGGAGACTCTCAATGGTTGCGTCAAAGTCCTCTCTGAGATTCTCTCTATCACCGACCCCGAGTCGTTTCGGCACTCCGATAGTATTAAGCGCGTGGCTCGCGATGTCGCCGAAGGCATGCAGATACCACGGCCCTGGGAGGTGGAGATGGCAACCATGTTGGCCCACCTAGGTCGCGTGACAATCCCTGCGGAAGTACTGGCGCGGGAGGCTTCCGGTATTGATCTGGAGCCCGCTGAGCGCAAGATGATGGATGCGATTCCCGAAGTGGGTGCGGGGTTGATTCGCGCGATCCCGCGCTTGCAAGGCGTAGCAGAAATTGTGACGCGTCAGCGCGTGCACTGGAAGGATGACAATAGCGATTCCAAGGGAGCGCAAATCGTTCGAACGCTACACGATATGAAGATCCTCGAGGATTCTGGTCTTACTGCGGCCGCTGCCCTGGGATCCTTCTCGGAAGAAAATGGTGCCTATGATCCGGCGGTTGTGGCTGCCATTGCGGCCGTCAAGGGAGTGCAGGATACCACTCAAGCGGACAAGGAGATTCGCTTTGAAGACCTCCGACCAGGAGACGTTTTGGCGGCCCCCCTGCTCACAATCGATGGACGCATGATGCTCCGCGAAGGCCAAGTGGTCGGCCAAGTACTGCTTCAACGTCTCTGCAATCATCACGAAGTTTCTGGGTTCCAGGAACCTATTCAAATCTTGGGCGGTGAGACCTCCCACTCCCAAATCCGCAGGAAAGCCTCATGAAACCGAAAGTCCTACTCGTCGACGACGCCCCATCGGTGCTGTCAGGTCTCCGGCGCGCGCTCTATCGGGAACCCTTCGATATCGTGACCAACGTATCCGCAATCGACGCTCTGCGTCAAATGCGGGTGGAGCCTGTCGACGTGGTCGTCTCAGACCACGATATGCCCGAAATGAATGGGGCTCAATTCCTAGCTGAAGTGCGCGTGGTCGATCCCACGGTTGTGCGCTTCATGTTGACTGGGAAAGCCACACTGGACATGGCGATCCAGGCCATCAATACAGGTTCGGTCGACCAGTTCTTTACCAAACCCTGCAATCATGTGGATCTCTCCCTGGCGATTCGTCGGGCCCTGGAGCGCAAAGATCTGATGTCCGAAGCGCGCCGTCTGCTGCACCATTACCGCTTGCAAGAAAAGGAATTGGCCCACCTGGAAGAGCTGCACTCCGGAATCCTCGATGTGGAGATGGACGAGATGGGTGCCATCCTCTTGGAGGACATACCCATGGATTACGAGGACTTGCTCAAGGAAATGGGGGCTGCTCTGGACTCGGCTGAGTCGGAAGATCCCAGATCGTAGGGCACGCGCGCCCATTGCGATCTAACAGCAGGTCGGAGCTATTCTTCAGACTCAAATGCACGCCGGAATATCCAGGTGCGATACCAAGCGGGGCCCAGGCTCCAGATGCGGTGGTCGATGCTCTGCACGGCGCACCAGCCTAGGTCCTTCAATTCTGCACCATGGTCGTAGATGGGATGCATGGCGTTGCGCGTAAGGGCTGCGCAGCCGGAGAGTGGGATGATGTGATGCAAGCGCTGCAAGCCGCGGGCGATCGCATGTCCGTGCAGGGGTCGGAAGTCTGCCACGTGCAGGCAGCCCGAGTCCGCTAGGAAGCCAATCAAGCGCTGCCGCATGTGCGCCATACTTGCGGGGTGAAACACGTTGAATAAGTGGTTGGCAACCACGTGGTCAAACGGGGTTGGCGGCGTCCAATGCGCCAGGTCTGCCTGCACGAATTGAAGCGTCACGCCCGCCTTGCGTGCTCGTTCCTTGGCGATGCGCAACATGGCAGGGGAGCGGTCCACGAGGGTCACCTGGACTCCGGCTTGGGCGGCCTCGATGGCGGCTCGGCCCTGGCCTCCACCGGCGTACAGCGCGCGACTCCCCGTTTTCATATACGCGATCTGGCAACGCCGCGAATTCCAAATGGCGCGGCCGCTCCAAAACGAGGTGCAGGCGTCGTAGATGGGCGCGGCGATGCGATAGAGATCGCGCGGGTGAGAGGCCTCTTTTTTCCCCGCGGGCATGGGAATCCCGGCCTTTTTGGGGTGGGTGGCCATCTTCGATCTCCGGGAGTGAACTCGAACGGGAGAGAGTTGGAAGTGGTGACCCCCAGGGGATTTGAACCCCTGTCGCCAGGATGAAAACCTGGTGTCCTAGGCCTGACTAGACGAGGGGGCCACCGATGTCGCCGTGGCCATAAGCCGCTGCGATGGGGGGAATTTACGGAGCGCAGGGGGGGGTGTCAATCCGCTTACGGATTTTTTGTTGGGACAATGGTTCCCAAGGGGGCTTGGGTGCGATGAATCGCCCCGGTCCAAGACCTATTTTTCAGTCAACTCGAAGTCGCCCTCGGGTGGGCTTTTTCGTAGACCTCACGCAAGCGCTCGATGGAAACGTGGGTATAGATCTGGGTGGTGGTCAGGTGCGCGTGGCCCAGGAGCTCCTGTACGGCGCGCAGGTCGGCTCCGCGATCGAGAAGGTGGGTGGCGAAGCTGTGGCGCAAGGTGTGCGGGGTGACCCGACGAGGGATGCCCGCGGTCAAGGCGTGTTTGGCCACAATTCGCTCCAGGGAGCGCGTGGTGAGCCGTGTGCCGTTGCGGCCCAGGAAGATCGCCTCCGTGGCGCTGAGTTTGGGCTGGGGTCTGCGAGGGTCGGATAGGTATTCCGCCAAGGCCTGTGTTGCAAAGCGGCCCAGGGCGCCTAAGCGCTCCTTCTTGCCCTTACCGAAAATACGGACCAAACCGCGGCTCAGATCCAGGTTGGAGCGATCGAGGCCCACGGTCTCCGCCGCTCGGGTGCCAGCGGAGTACATCACTTCAAAGAGGGCCGCATCACGCAAACCGGGCATTGTGGTGCGATCCGGCGCGGCCATGAGGGCCTCAGCTTCTTTCATGGAGAGCACGCCAGGCAAGTAGCGCCCGGTTCTACGCTTGCGCAGGCCTACGCTGGGATCCTGTTCGATGAATCCGTCGGAAAGCAGGTCTTTGAAGAAGGTGCGCATGCTAGACAACTTGCGTTGCAGGCTGGCGGAAGCCAATTCGCGCTCATCTAGTTCGGCCAGGTATTGGCGAATATGGCGCGTGGTGATCTCGTTCGGCTCGGTCACGCCCCAATCTTCCAAGAACGATGCCAGCTCGGATAAATCCTGGGCGTAGGCCTTGAGCGTGTGTTCGCTGAGAGAGCGCCCGTGGGCCAACACGTGCAAAAAACGATCGACCCACGAAAATAGGTCAGCGTTCACCTCGGAGGGGTTTGGGCTGGCCATATTCTTGAATCGATGGTTGGGGGGGGCCGCAGAGCGGATGCTTAGCGGCGTGAGCCTTTCTTTTTCTTGCTCTTGTTCTCGTCCTTCTTGGCGGGCGAACCCACTGCCTTGGCCTGAGCTCGCCAAGCCTGCAAGAGGATCTCGCGCGACTTGGGGTTGATGCCCGAGGTGAAGCCGGCTTCTTCAGCGGCATCCAGGGACGTGATCAGGGAAGCCGCTGCTTTCTGCTGGGCGTCCATGGTTCCGCGCATCTCCTGTACGCGGGCTTCCAGCACCTGCACGCGCAGAGCAAGGCCGGAGGTGCCTTCGCCCTGGGAAACGGCTCCAAGGGCCAGGAAACCAAGGGCGAGGATCGGAATGATGGTGTCTTTGGGTCGAATTTGCATAGCAATGAAGACTATCGAGTCGCATCGACCGCAGCTTGACCACCGATTGCGATGAAATGAGGGTTCTGGGGCCCTACTGTGCTCCAAGGGAGCACAGTGGGCTCAGATTCCACCCAGATTCCAGGTTAAACGGCCGAATCCTGGGGGGCGGAGGGCTCCACAGGTTCCGGTTGGGGCAGGGAACGCGTCAGCAGGATGGGCCAAAGCAGGGCAGCCGCTCCCAGGAAATACGGAGCCCAGGGGGCGACCGCGTAGAAGAGCAAGCCGCCCATCAGCGGGCCAATTGTGCGAGCCAGTGAGCCGAGGGAGCGGAAGACTCCCAGTGCCAGACCCTGGTGCTGGGAGGGCGCGTAGCGCGAAACGAGCGCCGAAAGGCAGGGCATGACCAGGGCACTGCCCATGGCCAGGAAGAATAGGCCTGCGTACAGCAGCCCTGACGTTTGTGTCATACCGACCATGACAAGGCCAGGCAGCGTGGCGGCCATGCCGGCGAAGGCCAGTCGCACCTCGCCAATTTTGGGGGCCAAGCGACGCACAAATCCTCCCTGGATGAGTGCGATCATGAGGCCTACGAAAACGAACATCCACATGTTTTGACGCGGTCCATATCCCAAGCGATCCGAGGCCAAAAACGTCAGCGTGAACTCCATAGATCCGAAGACCAAGAAGTAGGAGAAGTAAGCGAAGTTGGCTTTGCGTAGACCGGGATGTTGCAGA
Source organism: Glaciecola sp. (assembly GCA_047611645.1). Lineage (GTDB taxonomy): Bacteria > Planctomycetota > UBA1135 > UBA1135 > NORP259. Next base: position 3,173 of record JBLFXY010000127.1, on the reverse strand, counting down.
CGCTTGAGGTTGGCCCAAGGGCGCAAAGTGCGGGTGCCTTCGCCTGCTTGGTCCTGCGGGTTCAGGGTCTCGGGAAAGCTCTTGACCGCCCAAATGAAGTTGAACAGCGCCATGCACAGAGCAAGGAAAGCCGGGCCCGAGAAGGGGTGCAAACCAAAGCGCGCTAAATCCGGGAACTGCGCCAGAACGTCCCAACTCGCCGAAAGACCGCCGATTGCAGGTCCGAACACAAAACCCAAGCCAATGCCGGCGCCGATCATTCCCATGCCGTGGGCGCGGTTCTTTTCCGTGGTCACATCGGCTACTGCGGCGGAGGCCGTGGAGATGTTGCCGGCCATAATGCCACCGAGCAGCCTCGAGAACAGCAGCAGCATGAACGTATCGGCGAAGATCCAAGCCACATAACCGAGCACGGTGCCAAAGAGCGTAATGAGAAGGATTCGACGGCGCCCGAGGCGGTCGGAAAGAGATCCCCAAATGGGTGCCATGAGGAACTGGCACAGGGAGTAAATCGAACCGAGCAAGCCGCCGAAGAAAGCGTGTACTGCCAGCGACTGCAGGGGGTCTTCCGCGCCCACCCAATTCCCGAGTGTTGTTGCGATGCGGCCCACGAAGCTCGCCGTGCCCTCCTCGCCGATGTAGTGCCGCAGCATCTCGGGGAAAAGGGGGAAGAGGATCGAGAAACCGACCATGTCCAGGAACACGGTCAGGAAGGCTAGGCCCATCACTGTGCGAGAGTTGACTTTCTGCATGGGACGCTTTGATACCCGATCTCCAGGCAAGATCAACGGCCAAGATCGGATCGTTGCCGCCTTTCAGGTAGATTTACACCCGCTGGCCGCTGTGGGCCCTAGGTAGCGCAGTTTGACCTCTGCGGAGGACGTAGGAGCGCCTGGGCGGCGGCTGGGCGCCATTCTGGGGACGGCACGGCCTTTGCCTAAGTCTTTGTGCAGCCTTTCTGGCAACGAATCCGATCGTCGCTCCGTAATCTATGGCTGCGGGAACCCAGGTTCTCATTTCTCCCCCAGGCATTTATCCGCCTCCAACTCACACGAATCCCATGCGATCCCTTTCCAAAGCCACTCGCGGCGCCATCTTGGTGTGCGCGCCCTTCCTTTGTGGATCCACTTTCGCGGGCATCACTATCCCGTCCAACCCCACCTCCAGCCCCGCTTCCATCGTCGTGCAGGACGATGCGGAAGAGGAAAAGATCCAGGACAAGCGCGAGGAGGTCAAGGCTCTCCTGGCCGACCTGAAAGGTCAGGTGAAAAAGCGCGGAACGGAGGATGCGGCGGCTATCCCGACCATCGAGGCCCTCATGGGCGAGTTCGCAAAGTCCGGGCCCAAGGATCGCAAGTCCATCGTCAAAGGCATTGCGGATTGCTATAAGCAGAAGCGCAGCCACTCGGAGGAAGAGGGCTATGACAACAATCTGTATATGGCGGCCGCCGTTTCCTTGGCGAGCATGGGGCCCGAGAGCGTGAAGCCCTTGGCTAAATTGATCGGTGACAAAAAACACCGTGCCAACCTCGTTCTGCAATCCCGCATCATTCAGTCCTTAGGCCAGACCAAAGACGAAGATGCGGTCAAACCCCTGTTGGACCTGCTCGGCCACAAGGACTTTCAAATCGAACAGGCCGCTGCACAGGCCCTGGGCAATTTTGTCGACCTCAAGGAAAAGCCGCGCAAGGGTATTTTCGAAGAGGTCATGAAGGCCTTGATGTCCGCCTACAACAACAAAGAAGCGGACACCACCAACCAGCAGCCTGAGGTGCACAAGCGCTATGACGCGGTCTCTTCTTCCATGGTCACCACACTGCAAGCCCTGTCCGGTCACGAGGAAGGGACTCCGCCCCAATGGCAGACGTGGTGGAACAAAAACAAGAAGGCGGATTGGTCGGAGCTAGACGATTGATCACGACGTCGCACCGCAGTCAATCAGGCCCCATGTTTCCCAAACGGAAGCGTGGGGTCCTGGTGTTTGGGCCAATCAGCGGGGCGGGTCTAGCGCTCTGCATGCTGCTATCCCTGCAGGCCCTCGGCTGTTCCGAGGAATCCCAAAAGAGCTCCGTGGTCGTGGGGGGCAGCGAGTCTTCCGAGGTTCCAGCGCAAGTCGCTTGGCAGGCGTTTGAGGGGCGCACCTTGTGGGCCGGTCGCGAAGTGCAAGCACGACTTCGCCCCCTGCAGCCATCCCCCGAACGCATGGAATTCGACACCCGAGCCTGGAAGCTAGATTCCGGCCAAATCCTTTGGAGCTTGCAACTTTCCCTCGAGGGTCCCAAGCAAGGAGCGGATGACGTCCAGCCCGATTCGGACCTTGTCGTGCTCAAAGGGTTGGCTGTGGGGCATTCCGGCGGACCCGCTTTACGCTTTCTAGATGTGCGGGAAGTCCCCCGGGTAAACGGCGTCTACGACCCACTCCAGGTTCTGCTAACGGCCCCCAGCACCCAGCTAGTAGGGGATCAACCGTTCAGCATGGTCCTGGCAGGCCCGGCCGCTATCAGCGCGCCCAAATTGGTCGGCCTGCCATTCGAATTAGAATTGCTACCCGAAGTCCACGCAACGGCCCACCAGCCCACGGAAATCCCCATCCTGGATTACACCACGCAAATCAAGCAGTGAGTGCAAAACCATGAACCTCTCCAGAGCCCTATCCCTTTGCCTAGTCGTGTTGTTGATGGCCGGTTCACTTATCGGGCAGGATGCAACGCAAAAGAGCCCCGCCGCAAAAACCATGACTGCCGAGGACGGCTGGCGCCTGCGCGAAATGGAATTGATGGCGCGCATCCGCGGGTTGGAGCTCGAGTTGGTTCAGGAGCGCACCTTGCGCTTGAAGCGTGAACAGGAGTGGATAGAATTCTCCAAGCTCTTGTCTCTTTTGCCTGAGGAGAAGCGTCCGGAAATCCCTGGGTTCCTCCAAGGCCAAGTGCCTGAGTTGAGTCAGAGTTCGGCCGAAGCGGAAGTGGCCCCGATTCCGGAGGCCGTCGAAGCCCAGCAACAATTGCTGCGCGCTGCAGAAATCAAATCTATTCTGCGGGCCTACTTGCGTGCGGAGGGAGTGCGCGGCTTGGACCTGCTGGAGGTGGGGCTTGTGGGTGAGGGTTTTATCGGCCCCATCGTGGCGCGCCAACTGGATGAGAGTGGACGCTTTCTATCGACCCTGGTGGCGGATC
>JBLFXY010000126.1:0-11164 GCA_047611645.1 Glaciecola sp. | reverse complement strand
CTGCAGGTCGGTAGATGTCCCCCCCCCCCCGGCGATGAGAGTTTTCATCGCTGGGATGCTCCGCTCCCAACCCTCGATTACCGCCATGGCCCGCAAGTTCTTAGACCTCACCTTCACACCCTCCGTTGTTAAAACACAACTGCAGTTTGGACACCGTCAAGGATCTCGGCTCGCAGAAAATCGAGGGGCTCTGGAATTGGAGGACGACACGCTCTCAGAACCCGAGATTCAATTCATTGTGGCGCGCGACAGCTTCTACATGGCCACGGTCAACGAGGAAGGTTGGCCCTACTTGCAACACCGCGGCGGCCCGCCAGGTTTCATAAAGGTCATCGATTCAAAAACCTTGGCCTATGCAGACTTTGGTGGGAACCAGCAACTGCTGAGCATGGGCAACCTGCAAGGCAATTCGCGCACGTCCGTGTTCCTCATGGACTACGCCCAGCAACGGCGTCTGAAGCTGCTAGCGCGAAGCGAGTTTGTCGATGCCAGGTCGGCCACAGGGTCCACAGCCGAACTACTGCAAGCCGTTTCCGACCCACATTACTCCGCTCGCATCGAACGGATTGTCCTGCTCCATGTCGTTGCCTACGACTGGAACTGCCCCCAACACATCACACCGCGCTACACCGAATCCGAGTGGCGCGCCGCCAGCACCCAATAGCTCCCTACCGAATCAATCGCCATGACCACCACCATCGAAAAACCTGCCTCCACAATCCTTGCCGACTTCGACCAGAGTTTCCGTGTGCGCCTCAAAGACCACAACCCCGAAGCTATGACCGAATTCTTCGACAAAACCTTCGACACGATCTTCGCCAAAGTGCACCGGTTGATTCGTAACCGCCAAATTGCGGAAGATCTCACCCAAGATATATTCTTAAAAATCCATAAGGGCTTGCCCCGTTTGGATGTCGAACGCAATCTCATGCCTTGGGTCGTAACGATTCTCAACAATCGGCTGCGCGACCATTGGCGCTCTCAAGGGTCCCAAAGAACTCAAACCGGATTGGACGAGTTCCGCGATTCCCTGCCCGCACCGGCTACAGAAATCAGTGCCTCGCTTGAGCAAAGCGAAACCGAGGCCTCCGTGCGTCGCGCCATATATCTGCTCCCAGTTAGCATGCGCTCAGTGCTGCTACTTCGCACTTACGACGAACTCAGCTTCGTACAAATTGCGCGGCTTCTTCGCCTCACGCCCGGTGCTGCGCGTAAACGCTATTCTCGAGCGCTCAATGAACTCCGAGCAATTCTACCCCAACGCTCGTCTTTGTCTTTTGCAGCCTCACCCGGTCTATAAAGTGCTGAAGTCGGATATCCGAAACTTCTCTGGGCGATCTCGAGCCGCATGGAGAGAGTCGATATTCTGCTGGATAGGGTCGCATTCACTGACAGCTCCCACCATCCCACTCACACCTCTAAAATTGGGAGGGGTTCGCGCCCTGCTGGGCTTCAACTCAGCATTCCATCCGCACCGTAGGTGGTCACTGGCAAGCCTAAAGCGTGGATGCGGACTGCCATGTCTTTCAGCCAATCATCGGAGAGGGTTCCGAGCTCGCTTGCCTCCGTTTGCGCGGAGGGACGCGCAAGGCCATAGAGCATCACATCCTGAATGGACACCTGCGCCTCTACCTGTTCACCTAGGAAATCGAGGTACGCCTGAACCTGCTCATCGCTGGGCACCTTTCCATCCCTAGCAAACATGCAGGTTTGGATCCGCGTAGGAATGAGCGTGGAGCATTGAAGTAAGTTCTCGCGCACCCTGGCATCGGGAATGGCGAGACTGTTGATCGCCAAGCGATCCGCCTCAGTACCTCCGTCCAATTTAAACCACACCTCTCCACCCGACTTTGCCATTCGAGTGAGCGCACGCTGCACGTTCTCCTTGTGCAACATGGATCCGTTGGTGATCAAAACCAACTTAACCTCGGACATGGCGCGCGCATCCATGATGTCCGCGACTATTTCAACGGCTTCTAAGAATTGTGGGCAAGTTGTGGCTTCCCCATTTCCAGAGAAGGCCACATCGTTCAGGCGTCTGGCTTCAGGGGGAGCGTTTTCCAGCATCCAATCCCCATTCAACACCTGATCCAAGAACCCGTTGGTCTCCTTGCGCAACAACCCTGGATTCAAAGCCGGTGCGGCCCCTCGAACCAAGCCCTCCACCTGGCAATACACACAGCGCCAGTTGCATGCATTATTAGTATTGAGATTCACCCCAATGGAAACGCCGCGGGAGCGACGCGACACAACAGGGTAGAGATAAGTCAGACCCGCTTGGTCGCGGTCGTGATTCTGAGTGTTCAGGCTCATTTGGATCGTCGCTTGTTCTAAGAGCCTCTGAAACTAAGCCGCAAAGGTGCCGAAGACGCCGGCTGTCACCAAGGCATACACCAACCCGTCGATTCCAAACTTAAAGGTCACCCACCAGGACTGGCCCTTCCAGATTGAAGACGTTACTTCATTCAGCCCGTAGGTCATGAAAGCGATCGTGCCTGAGATCCGAAAAACATCCATGTAGTCGACTTCGGCCGCAAGGCTGAATGACAACACGTATGCAATAAATATGGAGACCAGAATGGTGTACGCAAACCATTGCATCAAGCTCTTACCAACAGCCGGCGTGCCCGAAGGCAGAATGGTCATGAACCCCACCGGTCCCTGCTGATATTTTTCGATCATCTCATCGTTGCCCATGTCCTTCATGGACTTGACGTAGGGAAACATGTAATTGCCCTGCGGAATATCCTTACCGCGCATGGAATTCAGCAGGTCATCCTCCCCCGGCAGTATCTTGTGGTCGGATGCGTGCATAGGAATCACCATGTGGAGCACCGAGCTCGCGATAAAGATGGCGACGGCAGATAGCAGGATGGGCATCCAATATTCGACTAGGAAGGACATAGCTTGCGAGGGGACTGGGTAGTGATTTGTAACCGGTGCCAGCATAAACCTTTCACCCTTAAAAGAGAGGGGCCGCCATGATCCTTCCGGAGAAGGGCCATGGCGGCCACAGGCTAAGAGCGAGTCAGGGTTCCCACCCAAAGCCTAGGGGGCTATTTAGAAGCCTTAGATGATGTTGGCTAGCTCAGCTAGTACTTCATCGACGGTCGAGATCACTCGAGCGTTCGCTTGGAAGCCACGCTGGGCTTCGATCAGGTGTACAAACTCCTCGACGGTGTCCACGTTGGATCCTTCGAGAGCTCCACTCACGACCGAGCCTCGGCCCAGCACGCCACCCACGCCGAAGCGCGCGTCGCCGCTGTTCACACTGGCGCGGAAGAGGTTCTCACCCACAGCCTCTAGGCCTTCTTGGTTATTGAAGGAAGCGATGCCGATGTCTCCCAAGGAGCGCGCCTGGCCGTTGGTATAGAAGCCCACGATCTGGCCGCTATCGTCCACGCTCAGGTTGGCCAAGCTGCCATCGCTGAATCCGTTCTGAACATCGACCGCGATGTTCTGTTGGCTACCGAATTGGGTGACGCCTTCGAAGCTGCCATCCGTTCCCAGGTCCAAAGAAATCGTCTGGGGTCCATTGTTTCCGGGGAACTGAACCACGATGTCTTTGGGAACTCCGCCCAAACTGGTGGGCGCACCGTTCTCATCGAACAGCATGCCTGTGAGCGGGCTGTTTTCAGCACCGGTCAGGACGGTGCCCTCTCCTTCGGGAAGGCCTGCGTAGATGTTCCAGCTCAAGTCGCCTTGGCGCTGCAACGTCACGGTAAGCGTGCGCGCTACGCCAGAGGCGTCGAACACTTCGCTTGTCACGACCACCTCGTCGGGGCCGGTGCCCTCTTCCGTCACCGAAAGAGAGTGGGTGCTCCAAGCTGTATTGCCCGTGGAGGCCGCGTCATCGGAAATCGAGAGCAAAAGGTCTGACTCGCCGGCCGTGGTGGCCTTGACCACAAGCTGACCCGAGCTGTTCAAGGTGACTGCCGCATCCGTGTACTGCCCGGCTGTGAAGTCCACCAGCTCCTGAAGGGTCGTTCCATCGTTACCCGCGCCGAACACGAAGTTGGCATTGATCGGGGTTCCGTCGGTGTCCACACCGGAGATCGTGATCACGTCGCCAGGTGCATAGTCGGTCAAGTTGGCGGTCAAGTCATTGATCAGCGAGGCGGCCCCAACGGGCGTTTCTGTACCGGACGCCAATGCCGTCGGCATACCGATCGCACCCGCTAGGTCGTTGGGCGCACCCGACGAAAATTTCATTGTCGCGTTAGCACCGGAGGTGTTCGTCACGACGTCAAGCACACCACCGACCACCGTAGCGGTTACGCCAGGAATTGCGGAAAGGCTCGTGGCTACGGCGTTCAAGTCGATAGTGCCTGTGGCGCTAGCCGTAATGTTGATCACCTGCGGAGCACCGCCGTTGGCCTTAAGCTCCATGGAGTAGCTGGCGTTCGGTGTCAGGCCTGCGATGACCGGGCCAGCAACGGTGCTCGTCAGGTTGGCGGGCGTGCCTTCCTTGAAGGCGTTCGTGCTGGTCAACTCTTCGGTCAAGGGACCGGTCACGACACCGGGCAAGTTGCCCGCCACGGTCACGCTAGAAGTCGCTTGGGGCGGAAACAGGGAGTCCACGTCGATGGTCATGCCCGACCCGGTGGCGTCCGAAACTTTGTAACCCGTAACCAGGTCCACAAGGTTGCTGTCCGCGTCCAAACCGAAAGAACCAGCCCTGGTGTAGAAGTTCTCGTTGCCATTCGACACTGAGAAGTAACCCCCACCCTCCAAAGCCAAGTCCAAGACACGGCCCGTGGTGTTCATCGAACCTTGGTTGAAGATACGTTGGGTATTGACGTGCGTCACGCCCAGTCCAATCTGTGACGGGTTCGTGCCGCCAGTACCGCCGCCCGGGGACGTGGCATAGCTCAGGGTCTGGGACATCGCAGCACTGAAGCTGGCACGAGTACTCTTGTAGCCAGCGGTGTTGGAGTTCGCCAGGTTGTTACCGATGACGTCGATCCACTGTTGGTTCGCGCGCATGCCGCTCAGAGCGGAAAATAGAGAAGAGGTCATTTAGCTGGGTTGTTGGAGGGGGTTGTGTTCGGGAAGTGAAGTGCTGATTGCGGAGGTGTTAGGCGTCTGAGCCGTCACCCGGATCAGGTTCACCGGTGACTTCGCTGACCGCGCTGAGCGGTACGGTGGCACCGTCGACCTGGAGTACGGCTTGTCCGCCTTCTAGGCGAACCGCTTCCACTTCGCCTGTGACGTCTTGACCAAACTCGTCGGTGTAGGTCACGTTATTGCCGATCAGCGTGCTGGCATTGGTGAGCTGTGACATGAGGGCGTTGCCCTGATTCAAAGCTGCCATAGCCACTAGGTTTTCGTTCACCCCTTGCATCTCCTCCAAAGAGGAAAACTGAGCCAACTGTGCAATGAATTGCTCATTGCTGGTGGGCTCGGTGGGGTCTTGATTTTTCATCTGAGCCACCAGGAGTTGCATGAACGCGTCCTTGTTTAGGGCGCTGTCACCGGAGGCTTGGGGGGTGGCCGGGGGAGCGTATAGGTTTGAGATGGAATTGATCATAGTGCTATGCGATTAGGTCTAAGCCTCCCTCCAAGGGGGAGAGGCGTGCGAGGTTTGCCTCATTCGAGGCTTCTGAATTGGTCTTTTGGGCGGCCTTACGGCCAACCCACGTTTGCTGGTCCTTGGGAGTTTCCTCCTCCCAATCAAACCCCGATCCGTCGCTGTCGAGCTCAAGGTTCAGCTCGCTCAGCTCCATGTCCGCTTGCGCAAACATGGCTTTTAGCTCGGGGATGTACTTTTGAATAACTTGCAGGGACTCTGCAGATTCGACGCGCATTTCGGCGCGTACCTCTCCACCGGCCACCGTCACTTCGACGGCAACGCGTCCAAGTGATTCAGGGCTGAGGCGCAAGACTGCCCGATTCATCGACGGCTGAATGCGTGCCTGAATCTGGTTGAGGATGGCTTCGCTGGGCGGCGCACTGAGGGAAGCCAAGGTGATGGCGCCGGGCCTGATGGCTTGCGCGGCTTGCACCGGTTTGGTTTGCGTCACGGGGCGGGAATCCAAGGCGATCGATTCAATGCGAGCGTCCTGAATGGCCGCGTCGATAGACTGGGCTACAGAAACTTGCGGCTTTGCCAACGGGTCGCTGAACGTCTCATCGCTCGGGCCTTGCTCAAATTCTGATTGCTGGTAAGTCCCTGTGGAGGACTCGGTAGAAGCCGGTGCTTCCTCGCTCAGAGTCGGGTGGCTATCGGATGACTCCGTGGTGCTCGAATTGGTCTGTGTCGTGACCTTGGCTGTCGGTGCCTGTGCCGCGAGAGCCCCGGTGGCCACGCTCGACCCGGGGACACCCGGGGCCGTTACAGGCGTTTCACCTAGGGGTGTTGTGGGCAGAGGGGTCGCGACCTCGGGGTCGATGGGAGCGATGGGAGCGACCGGAAGGGCTACTTGGGCCGGAGTCCCTTGCTGCGGGACAGTCGCTTCACCGAACTCTCCCACGGGGCCTTCTCCGAACGCGCCGCTAGGAATGGTTTCGGGGTCGTCCGTGGTGGACCCACCAGACAAATCAATGTCTCGGTTTTCGTCCTCTCGGGAGTCCAGGAAATCCGCGCCGCCTTGGGACTCCTCCGTGGCATTCGAGTCGGAGCGCTTTGCGCCCGCAGCCTCTTGCTGGGGGGTGTCCAGGTCGCTTGACTCCGCCGATCGTTCGGATAGACCTGTCGCCTGCTCGGACGCTGCAGCTTTTCGCTGGCCGTCCAAGGGGTCGGGAAACCGCACCGAGTCCGTTTCGGATGAGGAGGGTGACGATCGATCAGACCGGCCCTTCGCTTCCAAGAAACGGAGACTGTTGTAAGAAGACAAAGACTCCATTGCCGCCTAAGAAGCACTCCCTGTGCCAAGTCCTTCCGAATCCGTAAAGTCCGTAAAAACAGTCACTTAGGAGGATCGCAGAAGGGAGCACCCGACCCGCATGGAAAGGGCTACCCGTTTGTACCGGGCAAACATTCCTGAATCGGAAAGCCTTTCCAGGTCCGTATCCCCAACGCAAGCCACGTGGAATCCAAGAAAGTAGCCTTCCCCCTGCCCAGCTCCCGGCATCATGCATACCGACGCCTTAGAGCGGATCCAAAATGCACATTCGAAGCCAACGTCTCTACCCAGGAAGCACTCTTTGAAACGACTACGTTTCTATTGGCGGGCCCGTAAATTCCTGCGCAAGTGGGACGCTGCTGAGATCCGAGCCATGTTGGGCATGTTGCGCAAAGGTGATGTGGTCATGGATGTGGGATGCCATAAGGGCGGCTGGCTGTACTGGATGCGTCACGCCGTTGGATCCACCGGTCAGGTACACGCCTTCGAGCCCCAACCTGAACTTGCAAACTATCTAAAAGGGATCGTGCATGCGTTCGGCTGGCAGAATGTGTTCATCCACACGTTCGCGCTGGGATCCGACGCCGGCCGACTCTCGTTGCATGTACCCGACTCCACCGGTTCGACTTCCGCGAGCGCTTCTTTGGTTCCCGATGTGGCCACGAGCGAATCGAACCGGACGCCCACCATTCACACAGTGGATGTCTCCACGCTGGATGAATTCGTAGAAACGAACAGATTGCCGCGCGTGGACTTCATCAAAATAGATGTGGAAGGCTTTGAATGGGAGGTTTTGTCTGGGTCCCAAAAGACCATGGCTGCACAACGACCCGCGATCATGGTCGAGTGCGAACAGCGCCATCTCAGGCTTTGCGATCGCGAGATGGGCCAAGTCTTCCAACAAGTCCTGAAGCAAGGCTACAGCGGCCAATTCTTTCCGACCGGCGAGCTAAGGCCTCTCAAAGAATTCGATCCGCGAGTCCACCAGAATGAAACCGGCGAACGGTTCTGGGATCAGGAGAATTACGCCAACAACTTCCTCTTCCAGCCCGACCCAGCCGACCGCCGAACAATCGACGGACTGCAAGACTCGGAGACGAACTAACCTAAGACTTCCGCGAGGAAGTTGCAGGCCGCTTGCCACGATCGGCGATCCGCGTCGGCATCATAGGCCATGCCGGAGTCCGGGTCATCCGCCTCCGGATTGGTGAAGGCGTGCATAGTTCCTCCGTAAGCGTGAAGCTGCCAGTCCGCGCCGGCTTCGCTCAGTTCTTGGCCCAATTCGACCATCGACTCAGGGTCTGCCATCGGGTCGTCCCAACCATGGCAGATGAGCATTTTCGCGCTGATCGGATGGGTCTCTTCCGGTGCAAAGGGCAGTCCGTGCATCGAGATGGCGCCTAGGATGTCCGCGCCGCTACGCGCCAAGTCCATGGCGCACAAACCGCCGAAGCAGTAACCCATAATAGCCGTGCGCTCGGAATCCACTTGAGGTTGAGCACGCATCACCTGCAGACAAGTCTTAAGCCGATCCTGCAACCGCGTGCGATCGTCCAAGAAGGGTTGCATGTAGCCCTCGTTTTCCTCTTTGCTCTGGCCCAACACCCCTTTCCCGTACAAGTCGAGAGCAAACGCCACATAGCCGAGTTCCGCCAAAGCCTTGGCTTTCTCGATACAGAAAGACCCACGTCCCGCCCAAGCATGGCTGACAAGAATGCCCGGCCGAGGATCGCTCTGCGCATCGTCCCAAGCAAGGCAGCCTTCGAGCAGGGTGCCGTCGTGCGTGTACTCGATCAGTTTGGTTTGAATCACCATAGTATTGTGGGTTAGCGGGTCAAGATTTCGCAGGTTCCGTCTGGCTTGCCCATGTAGAGCTCCGTGGCCAGTCCGATGAACAAGCCACTCTCCACCATTCCGGGGACTTCCGCGAGAGTCTTTTCGACTTCTAGCGGGTCTTCAATCCCATTCGGAAAGGTGCCATCGAGGATGTGGTTGGAGTTGTCGGTGACGTAGGTCGAGCCATTCGAGGCCACGCGCAGGACGACGTTGGCGCCCAGCGCTTCGAGCTTGCGGCGCACCAAAGAGGCTGCAAAAGGCACGACCTCCACCGGCAATGCAAACGTCTTGCCCAGGCGCTCCACCAACTTGTCGGGGGTCATGACGACCGCCATGCGCGCGGACATGTGAGCCACCACTTTTTCGCGCAGCAAAGCTCCGCCCCCACCCTTGGTCAGGCGGAAACTGTGATCCGCTTCATCCGCGCCATCGATGGTCAGGTCGATTTTCTCCACGTCGTGTAGAGCAACCAGCGGAATGCCCAATTCGGTGGCCTTGTTCTCCGTATCCACGGAGGTAGGGATGGCCTGGAGTTGCAACCCTTCGGAGGCCATGCGCTCGGACAAGGCCAGTAGGGTGAAATACACCGTGGATCCGGTTCCCAGTCCCACGGTCATACCGGACTTCACGAGTTGGGCGGCGGCGCGGCCGGCGACTTCTTTGGGGTTCTGCAAGGTGGGCTTCTGGGGGCTCTGGACGGGCATCGAGGTATCTCAGGAGCAGTTATATCAATCGGATGCCCTCACCGAGGAGCCCGAAGAGCCCCTTTCCGGGACTAAAATCTGAGTCAATAGCCATTTACGGCTGTTTATGGCCGGTTTCTGACCTTTTCCGTAATGGAGAGCAATCCTCTCGAAGAAGCCCCTATGGGAATTGCGGGTTGTGCTATAAAGTCCTTCTCAGTTGAGACCGATTCTCAACATAGATCTCATGACACCCCTCCCTTGCCTCCCGCGCGGGCGCTTTGCCCGCCTAATTCAAGTTGACGGAGACCGCGGTTTCCGCCGTCGCCTCATGGAAATGGGCCTCCTCCCGGGGACCCAGGTACGTTTGTTGCGTTATTCCGACGTGCACGACCTGGTCGAGGTCGTCGTTCGCGGCTGCCACCTGACCCTACGCGGGGCCGAAGCTGGCCGCATCATGGTGGAACCCGAGGTCGCGTAGTGAGCGCCTCAAAAGCGGGGCAGGGGGTCACTCTCCCCCTGGTTGTCGTCGCCGGCAACCCGAACACGGGCAAAACGACCCTGTTCAACAAGCTGACCGGCCAACGGTTGAAGGTCGGAAATTATCCCGGCATCACCATCGATCGCCACCTGGGCAAACTCAAGCTCAAGCGCAGCGGCGAAGTCGATCTCGCGGATGTACCCGGCGCCTACAGTCTCGCAGCGCGCAGTGAAGAAGAACAGATCGCCCTCCTGGCAAGCTGCGGATCCGGCGGCTACCCCGTTCCGGACTTGGTCTTGGTGGTCGTCGACGCCACGCAACTGACTCGCAACCTGTACTTGGTCGTGCAGTTGCTCGAGCTTGGACGCCCCGTGATCGTCGCGCTCAATATGGTGGACCGCCTCAATGCGCCCGAGGAAAGCATCGATGTGGACGCCTTGGCGAAAGCCCTCGGCGTCCCGGTCGTGCCCATCTCCGCCAAGGACGGTACAGGATCCGCCGCACTCTTGGAGGCGATTGACCAAGCCTTGATGGATCCTTCAAGCGCTGTCAGCGAACCCAGGTGGTCGCCCACCGAAGCTCTCGCAGCGGATGTGGAAGCCTTGCGTCAAACCCTGCCCGAAGATTGGCATTGCGACGACGAGCGACGCGGTCAGGCCGTGGCACTTTGGGCACTACTGTCCGTAGACGATGACGATGAACTAAAGGGCATTCCGAGCGCCCTTCGAAAACAAGTCGCTCAACGTCGCGAACTGGCAAGCGAACAAGAGCGCGATATCGACGAGGAAATCGTACGCGGTCGCTTCGAATGGATCGACCGCGTGGCTCCGACCTTCCTACGCGAAGCTAAGTCCACCAAAGCGACCTGGTCCGAGCGCCTGGATGCGCTCCTACTCAATCCATGGTCCGGATTCCCGCTCTTCCTGCTGGCCATGGGGGTGCTTTTCCAATCGCTCTTCTCCTGGGCCGATCCGGCGATTGGCGCGATTGAGAGCGTTTTTGGCTGGCTCGGGGGCCTCGTCGGCAACATTCTTCCCGACGGATTCTTCCACGACCTAATCACCGAAGGAATCATCGCCGGAGTGGGCTCGGTCATCGTGTTCCTGCCCCAAATTCTACTGTTGTTCCTTTTCATCACGATCATGGAAGCTTCGGGGTATATGGCGCGCATCGCTTTCCTGATGGATCGGATTATGCGCCTCATGGGGCTCAACGGTAAGGCCTTCGTGCCCATGCTATCCGGCTTCGCCTGCGCCATTCCGGCCATCATGGCCACGCGCACCATGGAACGACGCCGTGATCGCTTGATCACGATGATG
>JBLFXY010000125.1:0-11215 GCA_047611645.1 Glaciecola sp. | reverse complement strand
ACATCTGTCCGCTAGCGATGCGGGGCAGAAGGGCGTAGCCAATGTTTCCAGCAGCGCCGGTGACTGCCACGCGCAGGGGTGTCTTGCTCATTTTGATTGTGGGACGTTGCGGGGGGGGGCGCCGCCGTCGAAAGGGGTGATACGAGGGGTTTGGGGTGGGGCAGGGCCCGAGGCCGCAGGTTCGAGCCCATAGTGTGCCGCGTGCTGAAGCGGGACCCAACGTGTTGGTGCTCTATTTCTGAGGTCATTCGTGCCGATATTGTCCTATGTAAGGTGCGGACCCGGTGGTGGGTCTGTGCTCGGGACTTCCTAGCCATTTACTGGTCTTGCGCGCTAGGATGAAGTTCGGAGACGAGAGCCCTTAGGGTTCTCCTGCGTAGGACCCCCCTCCCCGATGAATATGACCGCTCAAATCCTCAATCCGGAAGTCCTGGGGTCCCTATTGGACCGTCTGGGGCGCGAAGCGGCCCAATTCCGCTTTGAGGTAGCGCCTAACCCCTGCGTGGGAGCCGCTGTCTTGGCTGCTGGAGAGGTGATTGGGATCGGATTCCACGAGACCTTCGGCGGGCCCCATGCGGAAATCCAGGCCATTGCAGCCGCCCATGCCAGCGGGGTTCCTGAGGCCGAATGGGACACGCTCGCGGTCACCCTTGAGCCCTGCTCGACCGCAGGGAAAACTCCGCCCTGCGTCGAAGCGATTTTGAACACGGGCATCCGGAACGTGGTGGTGTCTCAATTAGATCCAAATCCGGACCACAAGGGTCGGGGTTTACACATGCTCGAGGGCGCCGGTTTGCGCGTCCGAGTGATGGACGGTATCTCCCGACTGGAAGATGTGAGCCCGCACTTCCTGCGTTGGATGGCCAATGAACGCGTGCGCCGGCCGCGCCCATGGATGATCGCCAAGTGGGCCCAAACCATGACCGGACAATTGAGCCCGCCCGCTGACGTGGGTGAAGGCCGTTGGATCTCCGGTCCCGAGTCCCAAGAAGAAGTACAAATCCTGCGCGGTAAGGTGGATGCCATGGTGACCGGTGTGGGCACCGTGATGGCCGACGATCCGCGGCTTTCCGTGAGGGCTCCCGGCGATACGTCGAAGCCGCCTGCCCGCGTCATCCTCGACGCTTGGTTGCGCACGCCTCCCGACGCGAGATTGTTTGAAGTGCCGGGCGAAGGCGAAAGCTCCGGGCCGGTTTTTATCCTGTGCTTGCCCGGTTCGAACGCGGTGCGTTGGCGCGCACTTGAAGAATCGGGCGCTACAATCGTTCCGATCCGCGGCGTGGATCGTCAACATTTGCGCTTGCTCGATGTGCAATCCTGGCTTTCCGCCCAGGGCTACAATCGCGTTCTACTGGAGACGGGGCCCACACTATTGCGGCGCTATTTGGAAAGCGGTTTCGTCGATCAGGTTCGCATGATCACGGGCAATGTGCGCGGAGGTCAGGGCGACAGTCTGGCGGATTGGATCCAGGAAGCGAAACTCAAGCAGTCCGTGATGCGCGAATGCGGCATGGATTCCGTGATGGAAGCCTTCCTGACTTTGGACTACTAAAATGGCGCGATGGCTGCGGTGTTGCAGTATGTGGTTGGTGGTCGGGGTGGCGCTCAGCGCTTGCCGTACCATCGCGTTGGAGCCCCTTCCCGGTCCCGGCGAGCCCGCGCGTGCCGCTATGGAACGCGCCAGCGCTTTGCTGCGCCATGGAACAGACACGACGTTGGTGCGTGAAGCCCTCTTGGAGGCCATTCAATTGGCGCCCGACTGGGAAGTGCCGCGTCGCAGGTTGGATGACATTTCCAGAGAGGGCTTACTGGGGCCCAAGGCACTGCGCGCCCACTGGCAGGCCATGCAGGCCGGAGACGCTACAGATCTGCACGGTTATCTGAGCGGCCGCCTGAATCCGAGCGCCAGCGCCCTGCGCTTTCAGCAAGCTCACCGCACGGAACCGCGCAATCCCTGGGCCCTGCACGGCATGGCGTTTGTCGCAGCTAATCAAGGGCGTCTGGGTCGGGCCCGTGACCTTCAAAGCCAGGCCATGCAATTGGCGCGCGATCCAGAAGAGCTGCGCTTGTTCACCCAGGCCATGGGCCGCTTCCAGCGCCAAGCGGGCGACTTGGAAGGGGCACGCGCAACCCTCGCTGAATTTTGGGAGGCCATGGATCCCGGGGCGGCGCGCGATGGAGTGGAGCTGGAGTTGCTTACAGTGGAGTTGGCCACGGGCACCGAAGCCGATTTGTTGCGGGCCAAGGTGCGCGCGGCACGACTGCTGCGCCACGGGGATCTCTCCCCCTTGCAGTTAGCGCTCCTAGCGGAATCGGGCGTGGTGGACCCCGCGCAGGCTCGTGCTTGGTTGTATTTGCGCAGCTTGGAAGGCACGACAGGCGAGTGGGCGCGGGAACTTTCGTTGCGACTGCTCGAGGCGGAAGACCCCAATGCGTTTGGCGGGCAAGCGAACCGTTCGCCCGTAGCGCGTTCGGTTCGCGCCGAAACTGTGGAGCTGTTCGGCAAGGGTCAAGTGGTCGAGGCTTGGGATCATTGGAGGTACAGTCTCCCCGAGTCGCTAGGGGGGATTTTCATATATAGGCCGGAGTTCTATAGCCTTCAGCAGGCGATGGTTATGCACCGCGCGGATTCATCGAATGCAGAAGTCGCGCAGCGCGTGCTGGACGATCTCATGGCAGTGGGTTGGTTCGACGAAGCCCAGGCATATGCACGCACATTACCAGGGGGAATTGAGCTCAACGCTGCTATGGCAATGGAAGCCCAGGCCACCCTGGCTAAGCGCTGTCTGGCGGGGTTGGCCGAGTTGATGCAAAAGGTCGATCGAGGACTTGCGGCAATCGAGCCTAGCGCCCCGCTGCAGATGTCAGAGTCGCACGACGGTACAGTCAAAAGTCTGGATGACCTGCTGCGCGCCGTGGCCCAAGTACTCTGGACCGCAGGGCCGCGTTTCTACGGCGAGCAAAGCAAAGCGGACTTGGAAGACAAACTGGTGGCCTCACCGCGTTTGAACTTCGGGCCCTTTGCCCAAGTCGTGCACCCCGGACCGGAAATTGCGCGTTGGGATGCCCAGCGGGGACTTGGGAAAGTTCTGGAACCCGTTCCCGGCTTGGCCCAGGAGTTGGGCCGATTGGGTCGCGTCGGAATCTTCGGGAGCGCTATGGGCGTGGGAGCTCCGGACGCAACCATCTTGCGTTTGGTGTACGCTGAACCCATCGAAGGCGAACACTTGGGCGTAGCGTTCCAAGGCACAGTGCTCTGGTGCGACGGCGCGGACGTGGGCGCGCGTAATGTGCGACAGGGCGCCAGCGTAGCGGGCGCGGCCTTGCACGAGGGTTACTTCGTGGACCTGCAAGCGGTGCGGTTGTCGCACTCCGGCTGGCAGCGTTTGGCCGAGCGCTTTCAAGCGGGCGGCTCCCGGGAACGCCTGCTGCGTTTACAAGAGATCCTGGCCGATCCCGGTCTGCCCGTGCACGCGCCCGAACGGATCGCCATGCGCACCGAGCCCGTACCCTTTCCCTACCTGGACAAGGAACCGGCGCCCATGGACCCTTGGATTCTAACCCATGCACTCCTAGGCCAAGCCGATCGCAATCGTCTGGCCTGGATGGGGGAGCATGCCCAGGCTAAAGGCTTGGCTCCGGGAAGCCTCTTGCCGCCCAGCTTCGACGAAGTCGTGCGCCTGACAGCCGTCCACGAGGAGGGCCACCTGTGCGAGCGCACGCGCTACCTGCCGCTTAGTGAGCATTGGTATGCGGCCTTTGGTTTCCTAGCGGATCTGGGCTTCTCTCCAATCCGCGTGCAAGAGCGCTTGGAGTACCGGGCCCAATTGGTGGCCCTGTGCGAGATGCCGGACCCGCGCCTGGCTCTGGTCGACATTCTGGCCTTGGCCGAAGGAACCCCATCTGGCTTGCCCCATGGACCCGCCTATGCGGACCTGCTCCAGGACCTGGTGGCGGAATTAGGCTTGGGGCTGCGCGAGCAAGCCCCGTGGCTCAAAGGCCTCAAGATGGACGAGGAGCACCGCTTGGTGTTCCAACTGCACCGCGTGCCCATCGAAGCCCTACGCGCCACAGCCCTGCGCGTGGCCGCGCGTGAGGGTTTGATCGGTTCCGACTACTTGGGTAAGTAGTCGCCCTTTAGGATCGATTGCGCGATGGCCTCGGCCAGGATGTTGGCGCCGTTGTCCGTCAGGTGCACATCGCCGGTGAAGACGCCTTCGCGAGAGAATTCCATCCAGAGGTCGCGGCCCGCTTGTACTTCGTCGGGGTCCGAGCTGCGCATGAGTTCTTTGGAGCGCCCCTCTTTGTCTTGGGTCTCGGGGGTGACCTTAGCGAAGGCTTGTTCCATGACCGCGCGCGCTTCGCAGTAACCTGCACCGGTGTCCTGGGAGACCTTCAAAAGGATGCGGCCCATCCGATCCATCGAGTCCCATTGCAATTGGCGGGAGCCGACCTTGAGGTCGGCGCGATCCATGGCTTGGGAGATCATCATGGTCTTGGCGCCGTGGGCTTTGGCGATGGCCACGATGCTGGTCAGGTTGTTCTTGTAGGCATCGAAGCCCACGGGGCTGACGACATCGTTGGCGTAGGGGTCCACGGCGGCGGGATCGTAGTTCACGATCGCAAAAGCGTCGAGTACCTTGAAGCGCGCCAGGTAGCCGGTGAATTGTTTGCGCAGCGCGCAGTAGACCAGACTTCTCTCAAGCAACTGTTCGCCAGGGCTGGGCATGATCTCCGGCCAAACGGCACGCCAGTGACTGTTGTCGCTTTGGATTTCGCCGCCCGCGTTGTAGAGCGCGCTGCGCATGTCGTTGATCGTGTGGTAGACCAGAACCAGGTCGGGCTCGAGCTTCACGCCACGGAACGAAAGGTTGACCAGACTTTCAAATGTGCTGTATCCAAAGACGCCAAAGTTAATGACTTCGATATTCTTGCCGGTGGCTTCGGTGAGGTGTTGTTCCAAGCGCGCGGGCCAAGTATCAGCATCCGTGTTGGGCGTGGTGCCGTGGGTGGACGAACCGCCCAAGCATAGGATGCGATAGACGCCCTCGGGTTTGGGTATCGCGCGCAGCTCACCGCGATAGCCGGCCGCGTTGTGCGTCGTCAGACGGTGGGGTTGTCCGTGATCCTTGGTCAGGTTCGGCTTGAGGGCATAACCCAGGAAGGGGTGTCCGACGGACATGGCCGATTCCTGCAAGTTTTCAATCGAAGGACGCGTCGCGTTTTTAGAGTAGGCCGGGAACAGGCCCATACGTAGTACGAGTTCCATTGCGATGACCGTGACTAAGACCGTGCAGAAGGTCAGCTTCACAATGCCCCAGAATCCGAATCGCTTCTGGGGGCTGGAGGGGGAGGCGGACGAGGTCGGATCGGTGGAAGCAGTCATGGGGCAAAGGTAGCAAAGCAGGCCCAGGACGGCTGGGCAAAAAGGCACGGGCTCCCCCGTGTGGCACTGCGTGGCGCACCTTGCTGCAAAATTGCGACCTACTGCTCTTAGTGGCGACGTTTGGGGCGACGTTTGGGGCGACGTCCGGCCGGATGGAGCATCGGAGGGTGCGGAAAGTTTGCGTCAGCGATAGGCTCAATCGGTTTCGAGCACGAGGCCTCCCACGAAGCCGGCGACGAAGTTGTAGATGAGGGCGTAGACGATGCCACCGATAAAGGATATGACGCCGTAGGCCAAGGGGAGGGCGATGATCGCGCCCACTCCGAAGAAGGCTGCCGGCAGGCCCACGGACTGGGCGGCGTCCATCGCATCCTGGGCACCGTTGGATGTGGCCACGGAGCTTCCGGCAGCCAGTACGGCCATCAGGCAAAAAGGGATGGCGTTGAGCAGGCCCATGAACGCGCCCACGAACCCCATCATTTTTCCGGCGGACAACAAGCGGATACGGCGAATGCGAATGGTTTTCATTGGGAGCCCCGTGGCTGAAAAATCGAATGGGGGGTTGTCCGGTTCAATGCAAAGCGGACGCGTGGCGTGCAGTCTACGGTGCGCGCGGTCCCTAGTTCCATGAACGAAGCGAGGGGAGGCTGCGAACAGCTCTCCCCTCGCTTCATGGATAGGAATGATCCCAACCTGTCAGGGTGTCGTCCGTCAGGATTGGATGGCTGTGCGTACCAGCTCTTCCAGATCGTTGGGATCGCCCAACTTTGCGGCCTTCTCCACCCGTTTGGTGGCATCCTTCTCGGGGTAGCCAATGGACATGAGGGCTTGAACTGCATCCTCGATGTTTCCTTTGGCGGTGGGACCTGCGGATTGGATGTCCCCGGTCGCGCTGGGGTGCGAGCTATCGGCGGCCAGCGATTGGGCTTTGTCTTTCAGATCGAGCAGAATCTGCTCGGCTGTTTTTTTGCCCACACCTTTGATGGCCTGCAAGCGTTTGACATCGTCACTTAGCACCGCGCTTAGGAAATCGTCTCGGGATAAACCCGACAGAACGGCCAACGCCATGTTGGGGCCCACGCCACGAACTTTGAGCAGCAAGCGGAACAGGTCCCGCAGGCTTTCATCCGGGAAGCCGTAAAGAATTTGCGCATCCTCGCGCACGACGAAGTGCACAAAGAGGCGAGCGGCCTCTCCGGCCTGGGGCATCGGCACACCCAAGGGGATGCGCAGGTCGTACCCTATTCCAGATATAAGTAGGGTCAGGTTCGCAGCTTTGCGGCTGGCTACCTGACCCTCTAAAAAGTCGTACATCGAACGTTGGGTTCGGGTACTAGTTCTCGCCCTTCAGCGAGATGCCGAATTCGTTGAGCTTGTTGCGCAGCTCGAGCAGACTGGTCACGCCGAAGTTGGGCATGCCGAGGAGTTCTTCTTCGGAGTGCGCGGCGATCTCGCCGAGCGTCATGCAACCCAGGTTCTCCACCGTGCGACGGGCGCGGATGGAAAGCTTGAGCTCGCTCATAGGCTTGCTGCGAACGTCGTCGGTTTCGGGCGTGGGGGCCACGGGGGCCGAACGCGAGATGCTGGCAACCGCTTCTTCGCGGGCCATGCCCAGGCGCAATCCCTTGCTGCCCAGGATTTCTTTTATCTCGGTGAGGGAGGTCTCGCCGAAATTCTTGTAGGAGAGCAGCTCGGGCTCGGTCTGTCGCACCAGGTCTCCCAGGGTGATGATGTCCATCTTGGACAGGCAGTTGCGGGCGCGAACGGAAAGCTCGAAGTCCGTGATCGGAATGCGCAGGATCTGGTTGAGGCGATCCTCCTTCTTCTCAAGGTCCTCGTCGTAGTACATGTCGATGCCGGCGAGGGCGTCGTTCAAGTAGATTTGAGCGCGACGATCGCCGGGGAAGTTGCGCGTGATGGTGTCGTAGCAGGTTGCGGCGTCCTGATCGCGACCCATGTCCTCGTAGAGCAGACCTAGGTTGGTCAGCACGCAACGATCGATGGGCACCATGGTGGCCATGGTTTCGTACGTGGTGAGAGCCAGGCTATCGAGGCCGCTACGTTCGGCGAGGTAAGCCAAGCGGAAGCTGTTGCGACGGTGGGTCGGATCCACGTCTTGGGCGGCTTGGTAGTGATCCAATGCCACGGATGCGTTCATACCGAGCTCGGCCAAACGTCCGGACACGTAGTGTCCCTCAGCGCTGGCAGCGAAGTCTTCGGGAGCTTGCTCCAGTTCGGACTGAACTGCGCTAATCATGGCGTCGTCCTGCGCTTGGCAAAGACCCGCTTCGATTTTCGCATCGAGCCAACCGCCGCGCGGACGCGGCTCGCTGGGATACTTATCCGAAAGCGTCTTGAACAACCTGGCGGCTTCTTCGAAACGCTCCAAGCTCATCAAAGCGTTGGCGCGCGTGAATGCAGCCACGTCGTCGTCTTCGTAGTTGGCGAGAGTTGCGGCAGAGCCTGTCCAGTCGCCGACTAACCACTGGCCGAGGCCACGGCGTCGGCCTTCTTCTCCGCTTACGCCCATGGCTTGCACGGTGCGCTGGAAGGACTCGAGATCCTTAAGGGTGACGTACACTCGGCTTCGCTCTTGCACGAGGGCGGCGAAGCTCGGAATGGGGTCGTGGGCCAGTTCGAAGGGCTTGTCTTCGGTGACGTTCATGTTCGGCACTTAAAGTGGGTCAGCGCAATAGAGTAGCGCTGGGGGGGAAGGCCAATTTCCTGGTCGGAAATGGTGGCTTCCTGGATGGCTGGAAGCCTGAGAGAATAGACCTAATCTGGGGGGGCTGTCAACCTATGCGGGGCCTTGGGGCGAGATGCGCGAAATAGGTCCAGATTTCGGAGCCAGCCAAGGTCCAGGTTAATTCACCGGGCTAGGCCGTGGAAGTGCCGCCCCGCGATTCATAGGCTGGTGTTTGAGGGGACCGATAGACGGGAGGGAAGCGCCGAAGTTCGGCTGCCAGACCCCCCGGACGGGCCCTTCAGAGGGGAATTCATGAAAAAACTACTCATACGGGGTGGAAGGGAGCTGCGTGGCTCCGTGGCCACCGCCGGCTCTAAGAACGCCGTTCTGCCCATTTTAGCGGCCTCGATCCTGACCCGCGAGACGGTTCGCATCGAGGGAGCACCGCACCTCAGCGACGTTCAAAAGATGTTGGGAGTGCTGCGTCTACTGGGCGCAGAGGGCGAGCAAGCCGCCGATGGCACGGTCGAAGTGTCCTGCGCCGGCGATTTGGTGGCCAAGGCACCCTGGGAAGAAGTGCGCACCATGCGCGGATCCGTCTGCGTATTGGGGCCTCTTTTGGCCCGCCAGGGAAGGGCGACCGTGGCCTTGCCGGGTGGATGTGTCTTCGGGGTCCGCCCCATCGATGTGCACCTCAAGGGATTGGCCGCGCTCGGCGCTCAGATCCATATCGAACATGGGGACGTGGTTGCGGTGGCTAAGAATGGTCGCTTGAAAGGGGCCACAATGTACCTTGGCTCGGCTTTCGGTTCTTCCGTACTGGGCACAGCTAATGTGATGATGGCCGCCACCTTGGCCGAAGGTCAAACCGTGATCCACGGCGCTGCCTGCGAACCCGAGATCGTAGACCTAGCCAATTGCTTGATCGCTATGGGCGCCAAGATCAGCGGCCACGGTTCACCGATTCTGACAATCGATGGCGTGGACGAACTTTCAGGATGCACGCATCGAGTCATCCCCGATCGCATCGAAGCGGGCACCTACGTGATCGCGGGAGCCATGACCGGTGGACAAGTCCGGGTGGAGAAGTGCCGCCCCGATCACTTGACCTGTTTGGTCGATCGCTTGTGGGAGGCCGGTGTCCCTTTCGATTGCGGCGAAGACTGGATCGAAACCAAAGCACACGATGTGCGCGATCGGCGTCCGCGCTCCACCGATGTGAGCACCAATGTTTACCCGGGCTTTCCGACGGACTTGCAAGCCCAATGGATGGCCTTAATGACCCAGGCCGATGGCATCAGCATCATCACCGAACGGATTTACCCCGATCGTTGGATGCACTTGCCGGAGCTCGAGCGTTTAGGCGCGGAGGTTCGACGTCAGAACTCTGCGGCGATCGTTCGCGGTCCCAAGCAATTGTCCGGGGCTGAAGTGACGGCTTCCGACTTGCGCGCTTCAGCGGCCTTGGTATTGGCAGGTCTCGTTGCCGAAGGTCAAACCGAAGTCCACCGCGTGTACCACATCGATCGCGGCTACGAGCAGATCGAGAAACGCTTCCAAGCATTGGGTGCGGACGTGCGACGCGTGGACGACTGATTCCAACGCTTCCTCAATCAACATAAAGTGCCCAGGTCGCCAAGCGGCCTGGGCACTTTTTTTGTCGTTGAATTTTCTGTCTATTCCTCGTCGCTCTGCACAATACCCAGGGCTTGCAGCCTTTGCGCCAGCCTGGTGTCGGAAAGGGCATCCTGGAACGCTTGGGGCGACATACCTTCAATGGGGATCTCATCAACGGAGGTGTCGCCGATACGGTGAACCCAACTCAAGGGCATTCCTTGACAGGTGGGCACGAAATTATTCTCGCCTTGCTCCGCCCCGTTGAATGTCACGTCTCATTGTTCGCGCAAATTGACGGAGACCTCGGGTCCCAGAAACTTGGGCTCTTTGCGGCGCAGTAGGTCGCTCACCGCCAAGCAGCGGGCCAATACTTCCCGTGCGCGGAATTTGATCCAGGCGCGTGCGCGGGGATCTTGCGCAGCAAATGCATTGGCCTTCATTCCGTGCCGCCGAGCCAAGAACACGGCGCGTTCCGCGTGGAAGGCTTGCGAGACGACAACGAAGTCATCTTGCCCAAAGACCTCCCGAGCCCTCAGCACCGAGTCGAGGGTGCGAAAGCCCGCGTAGTCGCAGGTGATGTGGCGCGCGGGTACACCGGCGGCGATGAGGTCCGCGCGCATGGCGTCCGGTTCGCTGTAGGTGGCACGCGAGTTGTCGCCGCTGACGATCAGAGCTCGTACTCGGCCCGCGTGATAGAGCTCGGCCGCGGCTTTGATGCGCGCGGTGTAAAACACGTTGGGCCGGCCTTGAAAGGTGGGAGCAGTGCCCAGAACCAGTCCGACCGGGCTCTTGGGCACGGCCTGTGCGGACGTGTACACGGGCACGGACCCAGCGATGGTTTGGTCCACCACGAGCGGTCCACAGGCCAGCAGCGCTGCCAAAAAGATAAGGTGACGTTTACGGTGGGGTCGGAAGGGGAACTTTACCATACCTCTAGCTTTGACAGCGCTCCAGCGCCTTGCAAACGTCCCGCTGGAATCCAGCTCCCGATTCCTGCATTGAAACCCTTTTTCGTGCCCGTGCGATCCGTGGGGCCAGTAGGTATGATGGGGCTGTTGCACGAATTGATCCTGAACAAAGCGCACTACGATCGGGTTGTGGACGTTGAAATACCCAAGGCAAAACGCTTCCTTTGGATTGCAACGGCCGACATCAAGGATGTGCATGTGGAAGGTCCGAGGGGGCGCTACATCCCATTTCTTTCGGTGCTGGCGGATCTAGTGCAGGATGGGGTGGATGTGCGTTTGATTCACGCTAAAGAGCCGGGGCCGGCTTTTCGCAAGGATTTCGATCGCTTTCCGGCGCTGGTGGAGAGTGATCGCTTCGAGCGTATTCTGTGCGTGCGCATGCATATGAAGGTCATCATCATCGACGGCCTCCTGGCTTATGTGGGCTCCGCGAACCTGACCGGAGCTGGCATTGGGGCCAAGTCCCCAAAGCGACGCAACTTTGAAGCGGGCATCCTGACCGACGATGCCGATACGATCGCACAGCTCATGGATGAATTGGATGAGTTGTACCTGGGG
>JBLFXY010000124.1:0-11269 GCA_047611645.1 Glaciecola sp. | reverse complement strand
ATATCCTACCCCGCGCACGGTTTTCACCAAGCTGGAGTAGGGATCAAGTTTCTTGCGAACGGCGCTCACGTGCACGTCCACGTTGCGGTCAGAGATGAACGCTTCGCCGCCTGTAATATACTCGACCAATTCCTCGCGAGCGAAAACCCGACCAGGACTTTCCCCGAGTGCCCACAGAAGACGGAATTCAGCGCGTGTGAATTCGATAAGATCTCCATTGACCGAGACCTCGTGCCGATTGCGGTCCAGTACTACGCCTTCGAACTCCATGCGCGTTTTCTTGTGATCGTTACCACTCTTACCCCGGCGCAAGACCGCGCGCACGCGGGCGAGCAGCTCCCGAGGGCTGAAGGGTTTCGCCAAGTAGTCATCGGCTCCGAGCTCGAGTCCTGCAACCACATCACTCTCCTCGCTCTTGGCTGTGACCATGACAATGGGCGTCCCCGCCAAATCCACATCACGGCGGATGCGGCGGCACACCTCGAGACCATCTAAACCCGGCATCATAAGGTCCAGCAGTATTAGGTCGGGTCGATAGCGCCGGGCTTCGTGTATCCCGGCCTCGCCGTCACGCGCAATACGCACCTTAAAGCCATCCTTGGCCAGGTTGTACTGCATCAATTCAACAATATCGGCATCGTCTTCGATGATTAGGATCGTGGTTTGACTCATGTTTGTTTGGCTCCCCTCGGAGGTGTCTTCCATGAAACCTACACAGCCGTGTTAAGGGAGCATTAAGGGACCGTGGGCAAGCTATGACTCCAGTCCCCCACATCTAAACTTTACCCGAAATGACGACAAAACCTCCCAAAAGGGGAGTTCGGTAGTGAATAACGGGCACAGGCTCCTAGCAATAGAACCTGGTCCGCTATTCTTCTGCCCGCAATCCAAAGAAGTCAGCCCCGGAGAGCGCCGGAGCCACGTTGGGGTTGATCAGAAGACTACGCACGGTCCAAAGGTCCGGGAAGATGCGGTATTTAAGGGCGGTTTGATCGAGGTACTCGACGCCCGCTGTCCCGCCGGTTCCTGTGCGACGGCCGATGATGCGCTCGACCATGCGCGCGTGACGCTGGCGGAAGATCACGAACAGTTGTTCCATTTCCAAAATGCCTTCGAGCACACGGTGCGGCCAGGCTAACAAGGGTTCTTCGGCGTAGGTTTCGATGAAAAGAATCGCAGCGCGAATGCGCGCGGTTCGTTCATCGTCCGGCTTGAGAAAGGCTCTGACACTCGCGCGTTCCCCGTCGTAAAGGTCGTTCAGTCGCCTGTCATCATCATCCATGCTCGCGACGGTTTTGGCCATTTTCAAACTCTCGTCCAGTTCGCTGCTGTGCGTGGCCAAGTACTGATCGATGAACTCTTCATGGCTGCCGGCGTGATGATCGGCGCCTCCGATCGGTGTGCGTTCCAGCCAAGCTAGGACCGCATCCTTTAGCGTGGGCAGGTCTTTCATTTGCGCTGCGACCCGTCGGGAAGACTCGGTCTCCGTGCCGCTCTTGCCGCGCAGGGAGGCCAGGTGACTGCCCGGAGCGCCGAAGGCGATGCGGTCTTCCTCAGCCAGCCCCATCAGGATTTCAAGCTGCCGCAGCTGGGCGCTTTGGAAGCCACTAGCGGGCATCAATTTGCCCCTGAACTTCAGGTATTCCCGCGGGGGTAAGGTCTCCACCACATCCCAGTGCTGGTTGGCAGCCCGGAAAATGGTCGCGCAGCGCTCCAGGCGCGTCACAACCTGGACCATGTCCTCGTTGCTCAATACTTCCGCCTTGAAGAGGTCCCGGGTCGCTGCCAGGTCCTTCAAAATCAGCTTAAACCACAGTTCAAACACCTGGTGGACAGTAACGAAGAGCACTTCCTCGGTCGAAATATTGGCGTCATCGTCCTCCAAACCGCCTTGGAGGCTCAAGAGGCGATCGACCTTGATGTAATCCCAGTAATACGTCGGCTTCGGTATATCCATGGGGACCATTCTAGTAAGAAAAAAGCCAACCGAAAGGCTGCTCTACAGCTAGAATTCCGCAATGAACGCCACCACCGCAGCCGAAACCCCACTGACCCTCGAAAGGGTCGAAGCATTGCTCCGCCGTCCGCTCTTAGAGTTGGTCTTCGAAGCGGCTAGCGTGCACCGCCAGCACCACGATCCGACCAAAATCCAATGCTCCCAGCTGGTTTCGATCAAAACGGGCTCGTGCCCCGAGGATTGTGGTTACTGCTCGCAAAGCGCTCACAACCAAACCTCTATCGAACGTGAGAAGCTGCTGTCGGTGCCACTCATACTCGAAGAAGCTCGCAAGGCCAAGGAAGCCGGTGCGGATCGCTTCTGCATGGGAGCCGCATGGCGCGGCGTGCGCGACGGCAAGGAATTTGATTCCGTGCTTGAGATGGTACAAGGCGTCAAGGAAATGGGGCTCGAATCCTGCGTGACCTTGGGCATGTTGAACGGGGACCAAGCCGCGCGCCTCAAGCAAGCCGGACTCGACTACTACAATCACAATCTGGATACTGGGCGTAGCCACTACGAAGAAATCGTTACGACGCGCACCTACGACGATCGCCTGGAAACCCTACAGACCGTACGCGATGCGGATATCTCTGTTTGCTGCGGCGGAATTCTAGGTCTCGGCGAGAGCCTCACCGCGCGCGCTGAATTGCTACTCGAGTTGGCCAGCCTCTCCCCGCAGCCGGAAAGCATCCCGGTCAACCGCTTGGTTCCCGTGGAGGGCACGCCCATGGGCGACACCCCTGAGATCTCCTGGCAGGAGTGGGTCGCATTCATCGCAGCCACCCGCATCCTCGTGCCCAAGACCATCCTACGCTTATCCGCAGGCCGCCAAGAACTGCCCGACGCCGCCCAAGCTATGTGCTTCTTGGCTGGTGCGAATTCAATTTTCGTCGGCGACAAATTGCTGACGACCTCCAACCCCGCACCTGGTACCGACGCCGCACTGTTGGCCAGCCTGGGTCTTTCCCCGGTCGGAGAGTAAGACCGTGCCCAACCGCTTGCAGCGCGAGCTGGAAGAAGCCCTCAAACGCCTGGATAAGGCTCATATGCGGCGCGTTCCGGTCCCGGCACCCGAATTCGCAGACTTCGTCACCAACGACATTCTTGGAGCCTCGAAAGCCGGGCCGGTCGTCGAAGCTGCGGCCGAAGCGCCCCGTGTTCATGGCGTGGGAAGCGGCGCCTCCCGCCTGCTGGGCGGCGACGCACAACCCGCTCGCGAGGCAGAGCAAGCGGCGGCGGCTTGGCTCAAGTCACCCGCAGCCCTGCTATTCCCCTCTGGCTTTCAAGCCAACTTAGGTTTGATCACGTGCCTAGCGCAAGCTGGCGATGTGGTGCTGTCCGACGAACTCAATCACGCTTCCCTGATCGATGGAGCCCGACTCTCCGGAGCTCGCATTTCGGTCTACCGGCACTTGGATCTAGAAGACTTGGAACATCGGTTGATTGGAGCCAGCGGCTCCCGCCGCCGCTTGGTCGTCACCGAAAGCCTTTTCAGTATGGACGGTGACCTGGCGCCTTTGGCCGCGATCGCAGCCCTATGCAAGAAGTACGACGCGTCACTGATCGTGGATGAAGCCCACGCTGTGGGGTTGCTGGGGCCTCAAGGGCGCGGAGCTTGCGCAGCCTTGGAACCGAATTCCGACTTGGAAGAAGTACTGGCTGCGCGCATCATCACCGGAGGCAAGGCGTTGGGCGTTGCCGGCGCATTCGTCGTGGGAAGCCATGCCGTGCGCGACACGCTTATCAACCACGCACGCGCTTTTGTATTCACGACGGGCATCGCCCTGCCCGTGGCTGCGGCTTTGACCGCGGCCATCAAATGGGTGGCCTCACAGGAAACAGCGCGGACACAAATCCTGACAGGCGCCCTGCAATTGGCCCAGCAGCTCGGGCTACCGAAACCCGATGGTGCCATCATTCCGGTCCCCATGGGTCCGCCCGAAACAGCACTAAAAGCCGCCAAAACCCTGCGCGAACAGGGAATTGCCGTGCACGCGGTGCGGCCCCCTACCGTTCCAAAGGGAACCTCTCGACTGCGCATCGTGGTGCACGCGCAGCACACGCCCGAGGAGCTGAATACTATTGTTCAGACCCTTCAGCCGCTCATGCCGAAGGCTTCGATCGAAGTCCTTCCTCCCACCGCAAAGCCCTGGGTCGTGATCGGAACAGACACCGATGTGGGCAAAACGGTCGCCAGCGCCATCGTGTTGCACGCTCTCGCTAAAAACGGCCCGGTCGCGTATTGGAAACCCATTCAAAGCGGTCAACCGTCGGATACGGAAGCGGTGCGTGAACTCACGACCTCTATCAAAGTCCACTTTCACGAGCCCGCATACGAATTCGACCTGCCCGCTAGTCCAGATCAAGCTGCTTGGGCCGAAGGCCGCCGCATCAATGAAAACGTTGTCGACGCTCAACTCGTGCAAAAGTTACAGGACAACGCGGGTGCGCTAGTGATCGAAACCGCCGGAGGTTTGTGCGTTCCGTGGAATGAAGACTTCCAAAACAGCGACTGGGTTGCGCGCCACAAACCGAATCTGATTCTGGTTGCACGCTCCGGACTCGGAACGCTCAATCACACGCAACTCACCCTGCATGCCCTTCAAGCCTTTGGACAAAAGCCCAAGGCCTTGATCCTGGTCGGCCCGATCCACAACGAAAACCACGCCGGTCTGCAAACCAAGCTGGCGTGTCCCATCGTGCAAATCCCCCACCTGGATCCGCTCGACCATAGCGCGCTGCAGAACCTGGTTGCCACCCTCGACATGACCTGGTTGGACTGACGCCATGACCCAAAAAAGCCTGATTGAGCGCGACCGCGCCTGCACTTGGCACCCCTATACCCAACACGGTTTGGGGCGCGATCCAATGGAGGTCGCCTCCGCCAAGGACGCTACGTTGACGCTGACCGACGGTCGTGAAGTCATCGACGCGATCTCGTCCTGGTGGGCCATTCTTCATGGGCACGGGGATCCGGTTTTGATCGAAGCGGCGCGCCAGCAGTTCGAAACCCTCGACCATGTTCTATTCGCGGGAGCGACCCACGAACCGGCGGTGCGACTGGCCGAGCGCCTCGTGGAGGTCACCCCAGAAGGGCTCGACCGGGTGTTCTATTCGGACAATGGCTCCACTGCGGTAGAGGTTGCGCTCAAGATCGCTTTGCAGAACTTCGCCCAGAATGGTCAACCCGAGCGGCAGGTTTTCATCGCACTCAAGGGCGCCTACCACGGCGACACTTTCGGCAGCATGTCCGTGGGCGACCCCGATCCCTTCTTTGAAGCGTACAAACCCTTCCTCTTCAACTGCGTGCGCATCGACCCCACAGCGGAAGCGCTGCAGCAAGCCTTTGAACAGTTGGGAGGCCGTGCCGCCGGCGTGATTGTTGAACCGCTCATCCAGGGCGCGGCGGGCATGCGCACAAATTCCGTAGAGTTCCTGCAATCCGTTCGGCAACAATGCGATCGCAATGGTGTGCCCTTCATCGCCGACGAGGTCATGACTGGATTCGGTCGCACGGGTTCCTTGTTCGCCTGCGAACGCGCGGGCGTGAGCCCCGATCTGATGTGCTTGGCCAAAGGCCTGACCGGCGGAATCTTTCCGCTCTCCGCCACGGTGGTTAGCGATGAGTTGTTCCAAGGCTTCTTCAGTAAGGATCGCAACCGCACTTTTTTCCACGGCCACACCTTCACGGCTCACCCGGTCGGTTGCGCCGTCGCGCTCGCTTCATTAAAACTTAATATAGAACGCCGAGTCCCCGATCGGTTGCAGGCCTTAGGTGAACGCATGCGTGCACGTTTGCAACCTTTGGAAACCCACCCAGGCGTGAGTCAACTACGACAAGTCGGTGGCATGGTTGCGTGGGACCTTGTAGGCTCGAAAACCAAAGACGCTGGCTATCTCAGCCAAGTGGGCCCGGCCTTGCACCAAGCCAGCCTTGATCTTGGCGTACTACTCCGCCCCCTGGGAAACGTGGTCTACGCGCTGCCTCCCGCCTGTACAACCGACGCCCAGGCCGACCAAATCGCTGACACCATGCTAAGTCTGGCCGAACGTTTCGCATAACCATGAAAGTATCCCTCTTGCTCCCCGCTCTTCTGCTCTCCGTCTGCTTCAGCTCGTGTTGCTCGTCCAGCTGCAAGGTTTTGCCCGCCAGCGACACCACGCCGCTGCTCCACGAGCACGGGAAGAGCTACCTAAACGACTACCAGCCCCAACTCGAGAACGGCGACGTCAACGTCATTGTTGAGATCCCCGCCGGCACAACCGGCAAGTGGGAGGTCACCAAGCCCGAAGGAGAATTGCGTTGGGAGGTTCGAAATGGCAAACCCCGCATCGTGCAGTACCTGGGTTACCCGGCCAACTACGGCATGATCCCGCGCACGTTGCTGCCCGAAGAACTGGGCGGCGATGGGGATCCGCTCGACGTGGTCATTCTCGGCGATGCCGTCCCGCGCGGTTCGGTCACCCCGGCACGACTCATCGGCGTGATGATCATGATCGACGACGGCGAGCAAGACGACAAACTCATCGCCGTGCGCCCCGACTCCCATTTCGGTTCGGTTCACAACCTGGGCGATCTGGAAACCCAATTCGCCGGTACGACAACCATCCTGAAGACCTGGTTCAGCAACTACAAAGGCCCCGGCGTGATCGAAGTCCCCGGCTTCGCCGATCGAGCCAAGGCCCAGGAAATCCTGACCGCCGCCATCAAGGCCTACAAGCCGATCAAATAGGAACCTCCATGCAGCCCATCCGCCCCCGCGAATCAGTCATCCTCGCCGAGAACTTCGACGCCATGGTCAAGTGGTATTGCGAAACCCTCGGTTTCAAGATCACCGACCTGTTCGAGAAGGACTATCACTTCGCCCACCTGCAAACCGAAAGTGGCATTCGAGTGGGTATCGGATCCGCCAAGGAAATGGGTCTAGAGCCTAAAGACCGCAGCAAAAACACGGTTCTACTGCAGTTTGAAGTCGACGACCTCCCCGGTTATTTCAAACATCTGGTATCCGCCGGCGCCAAAGCCCTCTTCGGCCCTTCCTTCGACAAAGAAAACAACTTCTGGTTCGGCGGCTTCGCCGACCCCGAAGGCAACCCGTGGTGGGTCGTCGACAAAGACTGCCCCTGAGCCAAAGCGACAGTTCCAGACGGCGTCAGACGCCGTTTGGAACCGTCTGGAACGCCCCTGAGTCAGGCGATCAGTTCTCTTCGCGCCAACCCCCCCCCTCTTCGCCTCCTCTGTAGGCACGCTCTTTAAAGCGCTCAGCCCAGGGACTGCGAAGTCCCTCTTCGGAGAGTCGACCTGACAACCCCGTGGTGTGCAGCATGAGTGTATTGCCGTCGACGCTCGCAAGAATTGCTGCACCTCCTTCTGGGATTCTCTGCTCCGCCTGGGAAACCGCTACCAAGCGCTCAATGCGGAACCCGGTGGGTGTAATTTCGCATGCTTCGACAGAGCCGAACGCGCCTCCAAAATGGCCTTCCATTCGGTACCGCAATAGGTAGCCTTCTTCCCTTTCCTGCCCGTCCACAATTAGGGTTGCCGTAATGATCTGACGCTTGCCTTGACCTGGTGAGGCCCCTAGCGGCGAGGATTCCAGGTACCAATAGAAGGGCCCCGTAACCATGTTAGATACCTGAGGTGGCGCAGTGACCGTCCAACGCCAAGTGACCCGGTGAGGTCCCTCGTCTGTCCGAATGGGAGCCGATACGCGAATCCCTGTGTCCTCGTGAAAATCAGCAGCCTTGGGCACGTCATGCAGCTCAAGAACGGACGACTCCTCCTTCGAGCAGGCACAAAGCAGTGTAATTACAAAGAAGAACAAGGCGGATTGAAGTATTTGCATACCAGAAGATTATCAAACAACTCACCGCTTCACCGAGAGAGATGTACAGCACCTCTCACACTTCTTCACTGCTGGCGACTGCGAGCCCACTCGACCGGATATCGGCCCCTTCGTGGTTGTTGCCCGATCGCGAAGTAGTTTCAAAGTCGCCTTTGCGGCATCGTCCTCCGCATGGTTCTCGCTGCCAACCATCTCGATCAGCCTCAGCAGCTACTCGATCGCACCCCTAAAACTGTGCCGCTCATGGACCGTCAAAGGTTAGGACGCTTCCTAGAGCACAGGGCGCGCCCGACTCGGTGCATTCAAACCCCAGGGCTACACTCACATCAGACCGACGATTCGCCATGCGCCATCGTTCGATACGGCGTCATACGCCCTGCCACCCACCGGCGGCAGGGCGTATGACGCCGTGTCGACCGCTAGCTGGCGACAACCCAGTTTTCGTCGCGGTAGATTTCTTCACCATCCAACGTGACAGAGTCCGTTATGACGAACACATCCACATGTTGGCGCGCGTGCTTTTTCTTGATCTGCGGTTTGTTGTAGACCGAGTGCTTGGCGCCCAATGACAGGTGAACGCCGCACATTCGTTCATACGACCCGATGTCCGTGACCACACGGTCCCGGGTGAATGCTTTGTTCATGCCAAACCCCAGTTCGCGCAACCAGATTTGCCCCTCAGCCGCGCGGATGCTATCGAGCACAACGTCGAATGCAGGAGTGGAGTTTTCTGCGCCCACGACTCGGCCGTTTTCCACAACCAATGTGATCGGGCTTGCGGGACGGTTCACGGTGAAGTCCATGTCGCCAAAAAGCGCTATGACCACGCGACCGTGCACCGCTTCTAGATCCCGTGATTCGGTGAACACCTCGCCAATGGGGTACTGTCCGCCCACATTGGCCATGCCGGTGTAGTCCCCCACATTGAGCTTGGCTTCGTCGAAGCCCGCCGGGAAAGTGAGTTGCTCTCCGGGGCTGTGCACCACGCCCACTTGCGCGGCCGCGAGCCGCTGCTTTAGTGCGGCGCCAACGCTTCGATAATATACGGGGTCATAAGCGAGGGAGTCGATGTAGATCAACGCCTCCTCACCCGGCATACGTAGCAGGTGAGGATGCTCCACCACCTTTAAATTGCGCCGGAACAGCTCCAAGCGAATGCGCCAAGCGGCCAGTTTGAACTTGGTGGACTGAATCAACACCACGAGATCTCCCGGCTCCAGAATTTCGAACGCCGCGAGGATCGTTTCCTGCGGGGTGCGGTCGAAGTGAATGAAAGTCGCTTCGGGCAAGCAGAGCTGATAGGCCTTGGCGAGCGCCACAGCCAACTCACACTCGGAGTCCCAGATCACTACCGTTGCTTGCTGCTTTTCGAGCTGAATCGCATGCTCGAGGATGTCACTCACATGGCCCTTGGCCGCTCGAATAGCGACCTCGCCGATGCTGGTTGTAGGATACTGAATGGGCATTAAGGACTCCTAGAGTGTGGACTCGACAGCAACAGAACGGGCCTGCCAGGCGAAAAGGCTCCAACCCGCAACGAGCAAAACCCCGCCTATGGGGGTCACTGCGCCCAATATGCTGGGCGCCCCGAGGGCCATCGCGTAGAGCGTGCCCGAGAATATCGCGGCGCCGATCAGGAGGCAAAAGCCGGGGGCCTGGCTGGCGTGTGCGCCCTTAGGGTGCAGGTCCAAGAAGAGGCCGAAGATCATCAAAACGGGAGCGTGCAGCAAATGATACTGGGCTGCGGTTTTCCACCAGTCCAAGGCTTCGGGGCCGGGATTCTGGGCCTTCAGCCCGTGGGCGCCGAAGGCCCCCATGGCAACGGCAAGGGCCCCAAATAAGGCTCCGACGAGCATCCAATTCACTTTCATGGCGCCACCCTACGATTCTCCCTGATCCTGGGCGGAGGAATTGCCCAGAGAATCTGCCTCCTTACGAGATTACCAGATCGAGAACGTGGCACGACGGCCAAGAAAACGCGTACGGCTTCGGTCCTACAGCCCGCTATGTCGATGTAGAGCTTCGTCGAGGTCTTGGCTGTCGTGTGCTCCGGCAACCACCCGGCCCCCTCTATTTAGCGCCCCCACCCCATGAAAAAACGCCTCCCCCTTATCATCTGTACCGGTTTTATCCTGGCTCTCAGTGCTGTGGTGTTGCCCTCCAAGAATAACCCCTACAGCTCTTGGGACCAGAGCCGCGCGGTGGGCGACATCCCAAGCCTGTACGGCATCTACGGGGAAGACCTGGGCGAAGAGAGCTTCGGAGCCTTGGGCGGGACACCGAGTTCCATGCGCAGTGGGGCCAACCAGATCATTGGCGTCTCCAGGGGCCTATACAAAGTGACCTTGGGGAACACCCACACCAACTGGGAGGAAGAATTTTTGATCGGGATCCCCGATGGACCCATTGGCCGGGCACCCCTGTTGGTTCTGTTCCACGGCTATGGTGAAACTCCTACGGACCTGCTCGAATCAACCGATTATTTCACGAAGGCGCGCGCGCGCGGCTGGTATGTGATCGCTCCGCTCGGTGCTCACAAGTTCAACTTCGGAATCGAATACTCCCAACGCAACGTGGAGCAAGCCCTCAACTGGGTTGCATCCGTGCTGCCGATCGATGTGGAGCGCTTGTATGGAGTCGGATTCTCCATGGGTGGCGGGGGAGTTACGTCCTACGCGGCCCGTCATCAAGATCGCTACACAGGACGCTTCGCGGCGGTGGTCAACCACACCGGAACCACTTCCCTGCCCCACGGCTACGCCCTCTCGAACGACACAAGCTTGTTCGATAGTGAGCTAATGTTTGGAGGAGGACCCGACAGCTTCGGATTCGATTATCTGCGCGCGTCCACCTTTGATTTGGACCCGGTGGATGGCACCATCGACCAAGAGACGGACATGATCCGGAACCTGACGTCCACACCCGTTCGCACGTTCGCAGCGCTCTCGGATCCTGTCGAATACCTGCTCACCCAATGCGACCAGTTCGACAACCAATTAGCCCTTCGAGGCGGTGTGGGCGATTCGCTGCGCGGCTCAGATGCCGTTCACGATTGGAACACCATGGACGAAGACGCGACGCTCGATTGGCTCACTCATTACAAACTCGGCATGCCTGAGCCCCTCCGGAATCACCTGATCCTTGCGGATCGATCTGGCCGCTGGCACGGATTCTCGGTACTCACCCGCGACGACCGTCAATTCACTCCGTTCACCTATCACGTGGATCCACGCGCCAATCGGCTGTACATCCTGGGAGCCAAGAACATGCGCAGCATCTCGGTGAACCCCAGGCTCATCGGCTTGAACCCTGATCGCGCTCTGGAGTTCGTGTTCGGATCATCCGATATCGACACCACCACCCTAATTCTGAGGGGGGTCACACACGCCCCGATTGATGTGGAACGCAACACAGAGGGTTCCAG
>JBLFXY010000123.1:0-11306 GCA_047611645.1 Glaciecola sp. | reverse complement strand
CACCCTTGATTCTGAATCCCATTCCCGGTGTGCCCGTCCTTGGCACAGAATCCCGTTACGACGGCTCACTTCAACTGGAAGGCCTCTTTCTGACGTTTGGCCTTTCCTGGTACTTCTAGCAGTCTGCTGAGAAGCTCCCAAGCAGCGTAACTTCAACGAGAAAGCTCCCCAAGGCACAAGCAATGCTGTGCCTTGGGGAGCTTTCTCATGCCCGGAATGGACGCTCCAAAGTGCGCCTTCCCTGAAGTCGCATGCCCTAGCCCGAACATTTCATGAAGACGCGCTCCAGGCACAGCAACTCGTTTCCTGGCGGGACTTGGTGGATTTTGACCCCGCAGGCAATGCAGTAGGGATCCGCTTTGCGGACCGGGGCTTACCTGTCGAGGAAGGCAAAATTCGGAAAGTGCTGCCAAGGAACTAGAGGGGCCCGAAGGGGCCCGTTTGCGAAGTCTGGGGCGTGTGTTCATGAAATGTTCGGGCTAGGAGTGTGTCGGGCCCTGCTCTTCCATGGCTCGCAGTTCACGCCGCAGGGTTTTCAATACGCTGCTCTTGGGAAGCTCATCGAGGAAAGTCACGTCCCGGGGAACCTTATAGCGCGCCAGGTTCTCGGTGCAGAACGCCAGAATAGCTTCACTGCTGACCTTCTTTCCCTTTCGAAGAACCACATACGATTT
The DNA here is from genome assembly GCA_047611645.1 of Glaciecola sp. GTDB lineage: Bacteria > Planctomycetota > UBA1135 > UBA1135 > NORP259. Next base: position 10,632 of record JBLFXY010000123.1, on the reverse strand, counting down.
GACCGCTTCGCCTCGCTTTGCATTCGGTACGCCGATCGTGGCCGCCTCCAGAATGCAGGGATGCTCCATCAGGACCGCATCGACCTCATCGGGATAGACCTTCATGCCGTTGCAGTTGATCATGTCTTTTTTACGCCCGACGATGCGCAGGAAACCATCTTCATCCATGATTCCCAAGTCACCCGTATACATGTAGCCGTTTTGCAGGGCTTCAGCCGTTTCTTCAGGCCGATTCCAATAACCCTGCATGACTTGCGGGCCCTTGATGATGATTTCGCCTTCAGCACCAAATTCCATATCCGTTTCACCATCTTCCATATCTACGATGCGAATCATCGTATCGGGAATTGGAATGCCAACGGATCCCACCTTCCGCGTTCCAGCGAGCGGGTTGGCCGCCGCGACCGGAGACGTTTCGGTCATGCCAAATCCTTCCATGATGCGTGAACTGGTGCGCTCTTCGAAGGCCTTCAAAATGCTATCGGATATCGGGGCGGCACCCGAAAAACAATAGGTGAGTGAGCTCAAGTCCAAACCGCCGATTCCTTCCCACTGGTTCAAAGCATTGAACATGGCGGGAACCGCCGGGAAGAGATTGACCTTCTGCTCGGACAGGCTTAAGGCCAAGGCTTTGAAATCGCGTGGATTGGGGATTAGGACCTGCTTAAGGCCGTTGTAGACGGAAAAGGCCATGCAGACCGTCAAACCGAAAACGTGATACATCGGGAGGGCTGTCATCATCGTGGTCGTCCCGCGCTCGATCCCTTGGAACCATGCTGTCATCTGCTGGACATTGCAGGATAGGTTCTTGTGGGTCAGCATGGCTCCCTTTGAAGCCCCGGTCGTTCCGCCCGTATATTGCAGCAGCGCGAGGTCATTCCAATCCGCCTTGTGCTTGGGTACGGGGCCGGTGGAGCGCGCCATCAGGTCTTTGTAGATATGTACGCTCGCACTCGACTGTACCGGCGCCCAACGCGCAGGGTCTTGGCGCTTGAGTTTGATCTTCGCCAACCAGGAGATCGGGAAGCTGAAGTAGTCAGGAATGGACGCAATGATGAAATGCTTAGGCGCCAGTTCTTCTTGATGGTTCTTGAGTGTCTGATCCCATACGAAGTCCGCGGTGATCGCAACATGAACATCCGCATCGGACCACTGATGCTTAACTTCGCGCAGGGTGTAAAGCGGATTGGTCATGACCACGACGGCGCCCACGGATAGAGCCGCGTAGAACGCGATCATATTCTGGGGCATATTGGGTAATTGAACGGCAACGCGCATGCCTGGTTCTACTCCCAATCCGACCAGGGCTGCGGCAAATTTGTCGACCTCCGAACCCAGTTGCCCATAGGTCATGCTGCACTTGATGAAGTGCAGCGCCATCGTATCTGGGCCCAGTTTCCTGGACTTCTCTAGCATGCCCGGCAGGGTGAGCTCCTCGTATTTGACTTCGTGAGGCGTGTTGGCAGGGTAATGTTGAAACCAAGGCTGGTCTTGCATGCGTATTTCTCCAATGGCTCCCGGTCCGGGGCTTAGCGGGGGAATTCCTGTTCTTCAGCATAACGAAGTTGGGGTAATCAGGAGAAGGCCGCAGACTCGGGAGGGCAGCGAAGCGGGAATTCGGTGGCCCTAAAAGCTTCGACATCATTGCGTAGCTGGCTTCAATCGGAAACCCTACAATTCCCCCGATGCGCACCCTTGCCCTCGCCTATCCCAAAGCCCTGGTTGGTACTTTCTATCGGCGGCATACCTGGGGTGGGCAAATCCCGGAGACCGGCGGGTTGGTCATTTACACCAATCATGTGAACGGATTGATGGATGCCGACATGCCGCTGTTTTTGACCGATCGTCAGCAGTACTTCCTGGCCAAGCCTTCGCTGTTCCGCATGCCAGGAATCAGCTGGGTGATTCGCACTGTGGGTGCGATCCCCATTTATCGCCAGAAGGACAAAGTGGACATGTCCAAGAACCACGATTCGTTTCGGGAGATCCACCAGGTCCTGCGCGCGGGTGGAGCGATCGCCCTGTACCCCGAGGGAGAATCACTTTTGAGCTTTCGCACACGGCCGTTCAAGACGGGGGCCGCGCGCATGGTGCTGGGTGCCCAAGAGGTAGATAGCCCACCGATACAGTTGATCCCCGTGGCACTGTTGTACGAGGAACAGGAGACTTTCCTGTGCCGGGTCCACCTCTGGGTGGGCGAGCCTTTCGACCTGCATGCGTCCATTGCGGACTATGCAGAAGACGCCCGCCAAACAGTACGGAAGGTCACCGCACTGCTGCAGGAGCGGTTGGATGAGCTGATAGTACCGGTTGACGAATTGTCCACGTTTAAGGTCTTGCTCAACGCTGACCGCATCCTCAGTGATGACGCCAACGGAACGGCGCCCCGAGCCCGAGCATTGGCCCTTGCCTGGCAACCCTGGGCCGAGGAAAACCCAGCGTCCGCGGAGGACATGGGACGACGCTTAACCACTTTTGGGGGAGAGCTGGAAGCGTTCGGATTGGAAGCCCGGGACCTGTGTGAACAAGGACTTCTCAGGCCATTCTCCTGGCGGCTGACCAGCGTGCTCAGCTTGGCGTGGGGCATACTTTTGGCACCCCTCCTGGCTCCGCCGATCGCCTTGGCCTACACCATCGCCCGCATCGGACGCAGCACACCGGACAAATTGGTCACCGTTACAACCATCGCGTCCTCGGTACTCGTCCCCGTTTGGGGAATCGTGCTCGCGTACCTCGTAACGCTTATAGAAACCCCATTACCGGGCTTCTGGGGCACCCTAGCTACGTTTTGGGCATTGGCTTACGTTTCACGCCGCTTGAGTTTGTACTGGGAGAAGCCGCGAGCCCTGCGGCGAACCCTTACGGGATTGGGTCTTATTGGTCGAAAGCAACGCATGTGCGAACTTTGGAAGAGAAAGCAGGCTCTGATCATCGAGTTGCAGACCCTCTTCCCCAACCGCTAGTCGCAACTCATGTACTGCTGTGTCTCCGGAGCGTCGCTTCGCTGGACCCCATCACCCCCTCCACGACCATGGAATTTAAAACCCAATTCAGCCTGTTGGCCCTTGTCCTCCTGCCCTCATGCTTCGCCCCCGCCATCGATGGTACGGCGCGCTACACGCAGCTATCACCCGAAGGCACCCTTGCCATTTCCGATGCGGCTCTCTTCACCTCAAACTCGCTCAGCGAGCTGGGTTTGGATGACAAAGAGGGCGTGCCCGGAGCGGCGGTCGACTTCCAATGGCTCGGCCCTCACATTTCGGTCAGTACCCAATCGGGAAGCTGGTCGGGAAGCGGCGTGCTCTCCGGCGAGTTCACCGACGGCACCATCAGTATCCCGATCGGAGCCAACGTGGATTCTGAGCTAGACCTGGGCATCCACAGCGCCATAATCACTTGGGATTTCCTTCCTGGCGATGCCGAGCTCGGCCTGGGTTTCGGAGTGGACTTCCTCGACATGCAGGGCAGTTTTACAGACCAGGCCACCGCGCAAGTCATCGATTTCGATGAGACCTTGCCCATTCCGATGTTGGCCGTGCGCGGCAATGTGCATGTGGGCCCTATCGAATTGGGAGGCTACATCGCTGGTTTCAAGTTCGACTATGACGGCAACGATGCCGAATTCATCGACTTGGATTTAATGGCCCGTTATCACTTCATCGGTGGCGCCACCCGTGCATCGGGCAGCATCGTCCTTGGTTACCGCAGTATCACGCTGGATGTGGATTACAAAGGTGACGATGATGAGAGGATCGTGGCCGACCTGGACTTCACGGGTCCCTTCATCGGCGCACAACTCAGCTTCTAACCCAATTGCGACACGGACCGCAGCCGAAAACTGGCTGTACGGATTCCACCCAATCGGGCCATACAAAACCGGGACAAGGATCTATGATCCTTGTCCCGGTTTCTCATGCGCGCGAATCATGCCGAACTCGCGCCGAGGATTTAGGACAGGATCGCATTTTGAACGAACACCAGGACTTGATCATCGTCGGTGGAGGGATAGTAGGCTTGGCCACAGCGTACCGCTATCTGCAGAAATTCCCCGGGCGAAGCCTGACCGTTCTGGAAAAGGAATCAGAAGTAGCCAGTCACCAAACCGGGCACAACTCAGGGGTTTTACACAGCGGCATTTACTACCAGCCGGGTTCGCTCAAAGCAGAGAATTGCCGCCGGGGAAAGGCCTCCATGGAAGCCTTTTGCGAAGAACAGGGCATTCCCTTCGAACGGGTGGGCAAGGTCATCGTGGCGACCCGTGAGGAGCAAATCCCCCTGCTCAACAACATCCACCAACGCGGGCTGGCCAGCGGTGTGGAATGCGAATCGATCGGCAAAGAACGCCTAGCAGAGTTGGAGCCCCACGCTCGCGGCGTGGCAGCTCTGCACGTGCCCAGCGCGGGCATTGTGGACTACTCGGAGGTGTGCAAACGATTGAAGAAGTGCGTCGAAGACTACGGCGGCCAAGTGTTGACGGGGCAGGAAGTCTCCAGCATCACGCCCGGACTTCAGGGCCTCACACTGCGAACACAGGATGGGGTTCGAACCGCCAAACATGCCATCAACTGTACGGGCCTGCACAGCGATCGAACCATGGAAATGACGGGTGGAATACGCCCTGCTCGCATCGTGCCATTCCGCGGTGAGTACTACCGACTCAAGCCTGCCGCACAGCATCTCTGCCGCGGTTTGATTTACCCGGTACCCGACCCCAAGTTCCCCTTCCTTGGCGTGCATTTCACGCGCATGATCGGAGGCGGCGTCGAGTGTGGTCCCAATGCCGTGCTGGCGTTGGCGCGCGAGGGATATGGTTGGGGCGACATCAATGCGGCCGATCTATGGGACGCGCTTTCTTACAAGGGTTTTTGGCGGATGGCTGCGCGTCACTGGCGCACGGGCTGTGGCGAGGTTTGGCGCTCCATCTCCAAGAAGGCTTTCGTCAAAGCCCTCTCCGACTTAGTTCCCGAAATCCAAGCAGAACACCTCACCGTCGCTCCCGCCGGAGTACGCGCCCAAGCACTCGGGCCTGATGGCACCATGGTGGACGACTTCCTCATCAGCAAAGACAACGCCTTGCTCAGCGTGCTAAACGCCCCCTCTCCCGCCGCGACCTCTGCCCTCGCCATCGGCGAAACGATCGTCGATCGATTGTATTAGGCCAGTTCCATAACCCGGGATAGGATCGCTCAAGCAGCATCGGATGCAAGATTGAGCGCCTCGACTCCGCTAATCCTGAAGGCGCAAGCTAGCGAGGCAGTGGATCCCAGTGCGGCGGTAGACCTTAGGCTTGATCAAGATCGAATCAAAACCGGACTCCTTGGCCACTTGCGGAACAGGGACGATCATGGGCTGGACACCAGGGAATAGCTTCGTAGCTCCCCCTGCGAATTGCGTCACCGACCCTACCGACTTTCCGTCTTTGCGAAACGCAACGGAGTATTCCGCCAAGCCTCCGACCATGAAGGCCACCTCCGCCGATTTTGATTCGGCAGACAACCACACCAAAACGCCAGCGGTCCCGATCTGATGGAAACTCTCATTCCAAACGGAAGTATTGGCTTCAACGCTAGCCACCAAACCCGATTGTTGCACCTCTACAATTTCGGGCTTGCGGTAGGAATCTCTTGCGAACTCCCGAATTCCCTGCGCACCGGATCCAAACGCCAAACTCCAAATGGCCTGCAGCCTCTTTGTATCTAAGAGATCACCTCGGAGTACCAAGCGAAGATCGTCGTAGCCCTTGGCCAAACCAGGATGGCGGATCATATTTTTCCCGAGCGCAAGAGACCGTAAGTAGCCATCCGGAGTACTTCTCATGAAGTGACCAACCTGCCAATCATCCGAGTTCCAGATCGGTAGGCGCATCAGAAGTGGATCGCACAACATGGGATCCACAAAGTGCACGCCCGGTCCACCGAGGAATCCATCCAATCCCACTTTACCGTCCAAGAATATTCGGGGGTGGCTCGGATCGAAATCCACGCCGAGCATGGCTTCCAACCCATTGGGAATAGGAATGTCCCGAGACTCCGATAGCAGCCCTGTGCGCGGATACCACTGTCCGCGTTCATCGACGATGCCCGAGTCCGGGACTGGGTTTCCTCGAGCACTGAAATCGCTGCCACTCAAGATCGGTGCGGTTTTGCACATGAACCCGAGTACGACGGAGGTGGCGATAAGCGCGGCTGGTTTCCAAAACCGAGTTGCCGGAACCACGGAGCGGGCAATCAGAATGGTAGCAACCAATAGCGGAGGAGTCAGAAAACGTCCTGCCATGTACCCTCCCCCAATCTTGAGCAAGTAGACGCAATACAGGAGCGCTCCCAGGGCCAACGCTATCTCCGCAGCACCTTTTCTAAGAGCGAGGCCTAGCCCCAGCACCATGGCCGGCAGCGTGATCGGGTCTCGCACCAAGGCGTCCTGAAAGAAGAGCAACCCCTGGGCAAACAGTGCACTCTGTGGCAGTCCTGTCATCGCCTTCGCAAACCCCGTCACCGGTATCGGCGTGCCGTAGTAAAGCGTCGCGAATCCCACCCAGGCGAACAAAGGAAGGAAGCCTACGATCAAGGTCCGTACCGACTGCCTGAATCCAACACGATAGCAGGCCCACAATAGTGCAGGCCCAAACAAGGCCAACGTATCCACCCGATTCACCGCTGCCAGGCTGGCGATGCACGCCATTCTGAATAGGCGTGACTTCGCATCTCCGTTCAAGAATAGCTGACCCGCAAAAAGTACGATCAGGCAGTGCGTCAGCGGTGCCTCGAGGCCTGAGGTCGAGTACTCCACGAAAGCCTTCGAAAATGCCAGGATGAGCAGTGCGCATACACCCCCGGCCACCGAAGCGCTCAATCGGAATCCCGTCCAATACAGCGCAATGGCCGTAAAAAGTACCGCCAAAGAAAGAGAGGCGAAGTAGTATTCGCCGCTGATGAAGCGTCCCACCGACAGCAGGATCATCCAGAGCGGATGGCTGTAAGTTTGAACTCGCTCCGCCGCATTCCAACGCAGTCCGAAGCCGTTAAAGAAGTTGTCGACCGTCCGGAAAGTGATGAACGCGTCTTCGGCAACCCACGCGGTGCGAACCAAACCCACCGCGAATACCACTAGGCACAACGCCCTTGCACACTGCCAGACCCAGTTTTTGTTCGAAGCTTTAGAAGTTTGCATGGAGGATACCTAGCCCGCAGTTTGCCGGGCCGATTGCGGTCGAGTTACATGAGTTTGGCTTCGCGCTCTTTTGTCATGAGGCGCATTAATGGCCAAGCGACGAACAGGGCGACGAGCAGATAACCGAATCCGAAAGTCTGCAAGGCAGGAGTGTGTCCGTGATTGTCGATGATATGGCCCAGCACGGGGCCTAAGGCCACGAAACCGACGCGCACACCAAGTGAAGAGATCGAATTCGCCGTAGCGCGCATTTCCGGGGGAACACGCACGTTGAGTTCGTCCTTCAGCACAACCTGGGTGAGGCCGCGACCCACTTGGAAGGTGAGTCCCATGACCACGCCGAGAATCCACCACATGGGCCCACGGCCGGCACCAAAGACCCAGGCCATGCCCATGTATCCAATGACCGGAAGGAAGGCGATAGCACGGTGGGTCCAGAGTGTCCCGAGCACACGTTCGATCGTGTGGGCGAAACGCCCCACCAATGCCACGACCAAATTGTAACCAGCCCACAGGTAACCGAAGTAGTGCAGGGGAACGCCCATGGCTTCCCAATAGCCCTGAAAAACCCACACCGCACACAGGGTCGACAATCCGTAGGCAATCAGGTTCCAGAGCACGCCACGCACCGCCGGTGAAACACGGAACAGCTCGTGCACAATGCGCCCTAAATTTTCTCGATGGGAGTGCCGTCCCATGCGCTTGATGCGCACGTCCATCAAGTAGAGCGCTGCAAAGAATGGCACCCAACCCACGACCGCATTCCAGAACGCCACGCTCTCGAGACCGCTCAGTACCAACCATCCGCCAACGAGGGCCGCCAACGTCTCACCAGACTGCATCCAGAACAAGCGTTGGCCTAGGCCCTTGCGTCTTGTTTCTTCCTCGCCGAGAGCTTCCACGGAATCGTATTGCAGCGCGACGTCCGTACCCGAATACAAACTGACGGCTAAAGCAGCTACGACCTCAAAGGCAACGATGCCCGCAAAACCATGCACGAAAGGCAGCATGGAGAATGCCACCCCATGCAAAAACCCCGCTAAGACCAGGGTGCGCTTGCGACCCAATAGGTCAGACACATAACCGGTAGGAACTTCAAGTAAAGCCACCGCGCCCGAAAAAATGGCCTGCACAAGAAACACATCGCCATCGTCTAAGCCAACCGACTTGAAAAACGGGACGATGACCGGCATCAGGATCAGGAACATCCAGCTGAATGCCATCCACCGGATGAGCACCAGGTTCCGCCGGAGCCGGGGCTTGTAGTTTTCCTGATCGGCTTCAGACACGGGAGAAAAGTATACCTAGACGTTGCAAACTAACTAGCCCGGTTTGCCCTCTTCTACGACCGGTACGCTGCCCTTGGCGTTCTCCGCCAACACGGTTTCGCCCAATTCTCGCATGGTCACATTGCCAGCGGTATTTGATCGCTGCCCTTCAAATGTGCGCCGGAGAGCGTCCGTAGCTCGGTCTGCGGCGTCCACGGGCGCCCACTCCACAGGTCCCACTTTGCCATTGAGGGCGTCATACACGTCCTGTATGCGAATGTGATCTAGATCTCTGGCTGGAACAATCGCCGCGTCGTCCGCGAACTCATCCTCGGCAAAAACGAGCAGGTTGGCGTCTACCAAGCGTTCGAACACTTCGGTCAAAGTGCGTTCCGGAACGGCCAAGGATGCGCTCATGTGCAACGGGCGTAAGGGCGGATCGCCGTGCAAGAAAGCCGCCGCAACGCGCGCCATAGCCCGCACCGCAACGATCTGCTTGAGTGGATGGTCGAACTCGCGAGCGCGTGCCAACTGGCGATAGGCCGGCTCGTTCTGGTGGGCACACGCCAACTCCGCTCCAACCAAAACGGTAACCCAAGAAAGGTACACCCAGATGAGGAACAACGGGATGGCTGCAAGACCTGAATAGAGCGCATTGTACTTGGCCACATTGACCTGCACCCCCACGTGTCCCATTTGAATCAACCACCACAGCGTGCCCCCGACAATGCCACCGAGCAATGCGGATCTAAAGCGCACACGCGTATTCGGCATGAACAGATATACGAATGCAAAACCCAACCAGAGCGCGACCATGGTTCCTAAACCAATGACCTGTTCCCACATGGATCCTAGCGAAAGTTTGTCGATCCAAGTGTTGAAGGTTTCGCTCTTCATGCTGGTGGCGAACGCCGTAGCGGATACCAGAATGAGGGGCACGATCACAACCATCGATAGGTAGTCAGCAAACTTACGCACCCAAGTGCGCGCGCGACGCACGCCCCAAATCAGGTTGAGCGTTTGCTCGATGGTGCCGAGCAGTTTGATCACCGTGTAGATCAAAGCCAACATACCCAACGTCCCCAGGTTGCCCACGTTCGTGCCCTGCACGAACTCCAGGACCTGGTCGATGGCCGTACGCACATTACTACTTTGCTCGGCCAGCACCTCGGAGCCAGCCGCTACCTGAGTGGACTCGAAGGCTTTTTCGAGGAAGGGATCAATCACCTCGGAGCGCAAACGGTCGTAAGCCCCTAGCCCCTTGGCCACGGAGAAGGCCACTGCCAGTAGCGGAACTATCGACAGCACCGTAATGAAAGCCAGTCCCGAGGCCCGGAACATGCAGTGATTCCCGTGGAACCCGCGCACAGCCAGGTATGTGATGCGGGAGAGTCGGTAGAAGTAGCGCCGCAAGGTGGGCAAAGCCCCTAGTTCCACGGACCACACTTCCTGATTGAGAAACTCCCAAGCAGGCTGGGCCCAACCGGGCCACCACATGGGCCTTCCAGCCTTTTTTCGAATTTTCGAATCCATAGTGTCGTATGAGTTTATCGACCCCGGGAGCCTCGCACCTGAGACCTTGATTTTGGTGCGAATCGCCCGCCCCTCTATCTTGACGTCAACGCCCCACCAAGGGAGCATGGGGCAGGCCTTAACCAGGAATAATTATGTTACTCAGCTCGCTCGCATTCAGCTTCATGCTATTCGCCCCCCAGGTCCCCGTTCACGAGGGCCCTGAAACTCCAAAGCCGGAGGCCCAACCGGCCGTCGAAGGCCAATCTGCGTTCTGGAAACTGCAAACCAAGCTGGTTGACGGAGAGTGGCTGGTGGACGAGCACTTCACCCGAAAGATTATTCACAGCTTTGTCAATGGCCCCGGCAGTGCTTGCATCTACGTGGAAACCCGAGACAAGGCCAAGCTCTCCAACCCGCTGCCCGGCCTGAGGGTTATTTTCCCAGACCCCCGAAGCGGAAAACTGCGCGGGATCGAGATCGCCGATCGCGGAGCCTTTTCCGAATCCGTATACCGCTGGGAAGGCGAAATGCTCATTCGGGATTACAGTTATCACCTGTCCGACGGCTCCATGCGCAACGGCGAGGTGCTCGAGTCGACGATGGATCTAATCACCCATTGGTCTTTCGAGGGCAGCAGTGCATACACGTGGGAACTATTCCAAAAAACGACAGTCGGAGT
>JBLFXY010000122.1:0-11350 GCA_047611645.1 Glaciecola sp. | reverse complement strand
AGGGAAGAAGCCACGGCGTGGGAGTCGGGACCCATGATGTTGGGGTCCAAAGCTACCCATAAGTACGTCAACGCGTCCGGGGACTGATTGTGGTACGTGATGCGTTCTTTGGCGTGGATGTGTCGTTGCTCTTCGTCCAGCCGCACATCGATTACGTAGTCGACTTGCTGCTGCCAATACTCGTGACCCGGGGCGCCGGAGGCGGTGCGATAGGGGCCTGGAGTGGGCAACTCTTGACCCAGCTGGCGGAAAGCGTCTTCACCTGTATCAGGCGAGAAGGCGTATCCCGCAGCCAGTGCGGAAAGGGTAGCGACGGCTAGGAGTAGGCGTCGGGAGAGGTTCAGGGTCGGCATCGTGTGAGTCATGGGGCTGCTGTGGAGTAGCGCGCCATCATAACGTCCTTCAATGCTTAAACTCGCCTTGCGTCTCAGGCGTGTAAAAACTCGAGGGTGCGGCCAGCGCGCCCATAGGTCTGCAGGCCGGGAGGGCCTTCCGGGTTCGGGGTCACGATGAGGCCCAGCCAGCCCTCGGGAAGCTCTTCCAGGTCGGAGTGGGATGGTCGCGTTTGGCCACCGGGGTGACTATGCCAGGCGCCCACGATCAGCAAATCCTCAAAGCGTGCCGCCCGATCGCAGGCCATCAGGTGCGCTGCAGGGATCCGGAAGCGTTGCTCGGGGTCCTCGGAATGGTTCTCGCAATGGCTCAAGCGATGGATGAGAAGGGTGGACCCTTCCCGACTTCCGAGAATCAAACCGCAGGTTTCCTGGGAGCCTGCACGCAAAGCGGCCCGGTTCAAGAACCGAGCCTGCTCACCTGGCCACTCTCCAGGGGGAGTGTTTGGCACGCGACTAGTTGCCGCGTCTGCCACCACCGCCGCCGCCATTATTACCACCACCGGTGACATTGCCGCCGCCACGGTTGCGTCCTCCGCCTCCGCGGTCTCCACCAGAATCCTTGTAGGTCGTAAACTGCTCTTCACTCAGGAACGTGCGTAGGTCCGTATCGCTCGTTTCACGTAGTGTGGTCATGGATTCGCGCATGCTGGTGCGATCGCCACCTCCATCGCGCATGGTCGCGAATATGTCCCTGCGAGCGGTGCTGCTATCCGTGAGGTGGCGTCGGAATTCGCTTTGTTGGTGCTGGTCCAAGCCCAGATCTGTGGTCAGTTTTGCGATGCGTTCTTCGGTGCGTTCGCCTTCGCGAATCAAGCGTTCCTGGTCGCGGTCCGCCTGCTTTTGGGCTTCGATCGAAGCGCTCGCACGCCGGACCCAAGCTTCGAATTGCTCGGGTTGAATCGTGGAGTTGCCGATGCGGATGGCTTGAGAGGAAGCATCCAGGGGCAGATTGCCATCGGAGATGTTCTCGTCGCGGCGATCCGGAACGAAGCTACGCTCGAAGTTGGGAGCCACCAATTGCTGGTCGTCCTCCATACGCGCCAGTCGATCCTCCAGGGACTCGCGATCCGCGCGGCTTTGGTCCTGGAAAGCTGCTATTTCTCCGCGCAGGGTTGCGATCAATTCGGTCTGGTTTCCGTCTGCCGGGGCAGTGGAAGGAGTCAGGAGATTCAGGCTCGCGGCGCCGGCGAAACCACTGCCGATACAGGCGAGAATGATGGGGAGAGTTTTCATGGGTGTTCCGGAGAGAAGACGAGGCGAGTGGCTTGTATTGCACCACGAACCGAGCCGTTTGTGGAAGGTTCCGAGTTTCTCGGGAGCTAATCCTGGACAAGGTCCAAAATCGGGAGCCCGGAATGGGGCAGAAGGCGTGAATCCTACTGGCATATTAGGTTCCCAGGCCTCCCAGGGGGTTTGTTACGATGTCTTATCATGGGTGAACACGACATAAACGTGCTCGGTGACGAGCAGCGCAGGGCATTTAGCCAGGCTCTTCTGCAAGACTTGCAGGCCTTGGACCGCATGGTTCGGGAAGGGCACATTGAATCTGGGATCCGACGTATCGGGGCGGAACAAGAGCTTTTCCTGATCAACAGCTCGTACGAGGCCCACAATGTGGCGGATAAGGTCCTGGACCGCTTGCAGGGCAGTTTTACCCCGGAGTTGGCGCGCTTCAATCTAGAGGCCAATGCCAGCCCGCAGGTGCTTGCGGGGTCGTGCCTGTCCGACATGGAGGATGAGATCGCCCAAATGGTCCAGCAGTCCCGGGTGGCGGCCCAGGCCGAAGATTCGCGCATCCTGCTCTGCGGAATCCTCCCTACATTGCACCAGCACGAGCTCGGGCTGGATGCCATGGTTCAAGAGCCGCGCTATTTGGCGTTGAATCAGATTCTCAAGGACTTGCGAGGCAGCGACTTTGCCACCCACATCAAGGGTCTCGACGAGCTGCGCACGACCCACGACAACGTGATGATGGAAGCCTGCAACACGAGCTTCCAAATTCACTTTCAGGTAGGGGCCGAAGAATTCCCCAAGCTCTACAACCTGGCGCAAGTCGTGACCGCACCGGTGTTGGCCTGCTCGGTCAACTCGCCGGTTCTACTTCAGCATCGCCTTTGGCATGAAACGCGCGTGGCCCTCTTCCAGCAATCCCTGGACGCTCGCAACCAGAGCCAGCAGAACCGGGGTTCCCGCCCGCGCGTGAGCTTCGGTGAAAAGTGGGTCGATGAGTCGGTCATGGAAATTTTCCGCGAGGATGTGGCGCGCTTCCGTGTGTTGCTCTCCTCCGATTTGGGGGAGTCCTCCCTGACCATGCTTGACCGGGGCGAGATGCCTCCGCTGAAAGCCCTGTGCCTGTTCAACGGAACCGTCTATCGCTGGAACCGACCCTGCTACGGCGTGAAGGATGGCGTAGCCCACCTGCGCATCGAGAATCGCGTATTGCCGGCGGGCCCCACGGTTTTGGACGAGATGGCCGGCGCGGCGCTCTTCTTTGGACTGATGATCGCCATGGGGGAGCAGTACACGGACGTGCGTGAGTCCATGGTCTTCGACCACGCCAAAGCCAACTTCATGGCTGCCGCCCGCTATGGACTGGACGCCCAATTCCGCTGGATCGATGGTACGCCTATCACGGCGCAGCGCTTGATCTTAGACCGCCTATTGCCGATGGCGCGTGAAGGGCTGCAGCAAAAAAAGATCGATACGGAATCCATCGACCGCTACTTAGGAGTCATCGAAGAGCGGGTGGGCAGCGGTCGCACCGGTTCACAATGGGCCTTGGACTCCTTGGCAGCCATGGAGGGCAAAGGGACTCCCGACGAACGCCATCGGGCGCTTACCGCGGCTACCTACGCCCGCCAACAAGAAGGCGTTCCTGTACACAACTGGCGTTTGGCCACGTTGGAATCCAAGCCGGATTGGCGGCACAGCTTCAAGACTGTACGGCAGGTCATGACGCGCGATGTGTTCACCGTGCACCCGGAAGATGTGGTCGATCTGGTGGCCTCCCTCATGGATTGGGAGCACCTGCATCGGGTTCCAGTTGAGGACAACGATGGACACTTGGTGGGCGTGATTACCCAGCGGGCTTTGCTTCGAATCCTTGCCAAGGGATATGGTCGCAGCGATCAGCGGCCGGTGGCGGTCAAGGAAATCATGCATTCTATCGACCTAGCCACGATCCATCCGGGGGCTTCCACGTTGCAGGCCATGGAGCTCATGCGCGCACGCAAAGTGGGTTGCTTGCCGGTGGTAGAAAACGATCGCCTGGTAGGCATCGTCACGGAACATGATTTTGTGGGAGCCGCAGCGCGACTCCTGGATGAGGCTCTTCGCAATGAATGACTTTCTCGGGCAAAACCCCAAGCATGCCCCGGGGCAGACCGCACCTTCTGAAGCCGGTTGCGTGGAACCCATTGCGTCGGATGCAATAGACGAGTTGGAAGCTCGCATCATCGATCAGGTGGACGGGGAGATGGACGCTCCGAGTCAATGTCCAATACTGATTTGCGTGGGTGGTTTGCACGGCAACGAACCCGGAGGTGTGCATGCCCTGGAGCGTGTCACGCGTCAGCTGCGCGCTGGAAAAGATTCGGTTAAGTTGGGCGGCACTCTACTGGCCCTCCGCGGAAATCGAGTGGCCTTAGCCCACAAGAAGCGCTTTCTTAGCTCGGACTTGAATCGGGCCTGGGATGTGGAAAGCGTGGCCCGTGTGCGCACTCAGGATCCTTGCTTGGATAGCCCTACAGACGCGGAAGTGCGCGACCTTTTGTCGCACATCGATAATGCCTTGGCGGGCGGCCGCACTGTATTCCTGTTGGATTTGCATTCCACTTCAGGCGGAGGGCCTCCGTTCTCTGTCGTTCTAGGAGGTAAGCCGAGCGAGAAACTCGCGAGCCGTATTGGCATGCCCTGCGTACACGGTCTGAGCGAAGCCATCCAAGGCACACTGACCTCTTGGTTCGCAGCCCACAATGGGCCGTCGATCGTTGTGGAAGGCGGCGAAAGCCGCACTGAAAAGACGACTCGCCACCTGGAAGCGGCGGTTTGGTCCTCGCTTGCGGTGACCGGGCTCTTGTCCGATGACCACGAGATGGTCAAGCGAGCTCGCCAGGTGTTGGCCGATGCCACGGATGACAAACCCAAGCATGTTCGTATTTGTCACCGGGAGGCCATCAAAGCCATGCACTTTCGCATGGCCAGCCCCAACGATCGACGCTTCAAGAGTTTCGATTTTGTGCGCATGAACGATCACCTTGCCGACAACAAAAACGGTCCCGTGCTGGCCACCAAAGACGGTTACCTGGTCATGCCGCTCTATCAAAACAAAGGCAGCGAAGGCTTTTTCCTTGCGGAGCCCTGCGAAGACCCCTCGCTCTAAAGCCGGGGGGGCGTGACTGCGTCTGAACCCATTCGGGAGCTGCCAGCCGCTCGGTCGCTCTAATTCCCTGAATCGTGCACTCCAGGCTGTACGAGACCGGGGTTCTTCTGGGTCCGGGGGTGCGTAGGGGGGAGGGCGCGTTAGACTCTTGCGATGTCCGAGCGTTCCCGAAAAGTCAGTATTGTGGCGTTGGCCATAGCCCTGGCTTTGGTCGTTTACGCGCCTCTGCTACCCGCAGGCTTTTTCGGTGGGGACTTTGGACTGCTGGCCCGCATTGCGGAGATCGATGGCACGTTGGGCAGCTATTTCTCGGTGGCCGGCACCGACGGCCGACCCCTGGCAGCGCTTTCCCTGGTTGGGTCGGAAGCCCTGTGGGCCCGTGAATCCGCCGCAGGAACGGTGGCTTGGTCCGAATATGGCGCGGCCTGGCTGCGGTTGGAAAACCTGTTACTGCTGTTCGTGGCGGCCATCGGTTTGCGCGCGGTGCTCGTCCGAGCACTCGAACCCTTCTTGGGCGCGGAGCAAGCGCGCAGCGCGAGTGTCACCGCCGCCCTGTTCCTTTTTCTGCATCCCTTGGGCGTAAGCACGGTGGCCCACGTGGCCGGTCGTGGAGAATTACTGGCAGCGGCTGCAGGTAGTTGGGGCATGTTGCGCTTTCTCATAGCCCGCCAAACCCGTGCGCCGCGCATCATGGGATCCGCTGTGTTCTTGGTTCTGCTCGCAGCCTTCGCGGGGCGTCTCGCGTACTTCCTGCCGCCCTTGGTGGCGCTGCTCGAATTTCTTTCGGCGCGGCGCTATCGCCCCAAGTGGGCACGTTTGCGCACGGCGGCTTTGGCGGGATTGATCTCCTTTGGTGTGGTGAGTGTGGAGTGGGTGGCGCGCGCGCGCTTCGCCCCGGATACTTTACATTCGCATTGGGACTTTTTGCCCGAGTTGGGTGGCTGGGCGCTAGCGCTGGAAAAATTGGGCGTATTGCTCCTGCCCGTCGACTTGAACGGCATTGGCATCGTCGGTTACGCGCTGGCCGTCGCCGCTCTTTTGTTAGCCTTGCATCCTGGTTTTGTGGCGGCACGCAGCGCTCCACGACTGTGGGGGCGTATCCTGCTGGGTTGGGCGGCTGCCTTGCTGTTGGTGGAATTGGCCTCGCTGGGTCGTCGCGTGGAGCCAGGAACTTTGGCGGGGTCTGAGGTGCTTTTCCCCGCAACTTTTGTCATGGCCGTGGGGTCGGCCATTGCGGCCACGGCGATTCAAGGCCTGCGAAGAACTCTGATTCCGGCCCTGGTTTGCATCGCCTTCGGATTGCTAGGGCGTGGCCATGCATGGACCTACGAAGCAGCCGCCGATCGAATTTCGATACTGCGCAAAGACTTGGTCGAGTTCGCTGATGCACAGGATTGGCAGGGCGGATTTTTCATCCTGAACCCACAGCGGATGATGGAGGACGAGATGGCCATGAGCGGGTCGATGGCCCATTTACTCAATCCCATGTTTCAATTTGAAAGCCCCGTTCGGTGGCGAAACATTCCGTGGGTGGCTGGTGGGAATGCGAAAGCACTGGCCATGTTCAGCGCTCAGCCCGAGTTTCGGCGTCAATGTGCTGCTGGGCTCATGGTGCTTGGACTGCGGGAGCACCTGGGTTTACAAGCGGCGTTCGGGCATGCAGGCGACCCCCTGGAGACTCAAGGGCAATTGAGAGCTCTGGGTCCAGGGGTGCAAATCGATCCATTCCGCACGGCGACTCAGGATCTAACCTGGATTGGCAAGGCTGGGGCCAACAGCTTGAATGTGGATCCTTTGGCCTATCGAAGCCTGACCATGCGCGTCGATGACCCCATACCCGAGGCTGGCGAAGCGCCACTCGTGCGGTGGAAGGGGGCTATCGGTCCCGATCCTCAGCACGAGGTGTTTGGAATTTGGTTAGAGGGTGAGCCCTCCAGCCGCTTGGCCCATTTTGACCTATCCAAGGACTTGGCTTGGCTGTTGGGCGGGCGCGTGAGCGCGCTTTGGCTACCAGGAATCCTGGGAAAGGAGGTCGAAGTCCAGTTGAGCCGCGGGCCCCTATCGCTTCCGCCGGAAGTGGTTCCGCGCCGGGTTTTTGGGGACTGGGTCTTCGATGTTTCCCAGTGGCAAGGGCCGGCCAAGTCCCAGTGGTATCTGGAGATCTTGGACTTGAAGACCATGGACCACCGGGAATTCCATTTGGGAGAGGCCGTGCGGGGTCGATTGCGCGCCGCTGGCATCGCTGAGTGGGTGGATGGGCTCTTGGTCGCTGATTTGGGGCCCTTGGTATGGCGCTTGGAAGTACGCAGGGATGGTGTGCCGTTGGCGAGGGCTCAGGGGCGCCGCGAACTAGGGGGTTGACCCTGGGGGCGGGTGCAAGGGAGAATCCGCCCCCAACCGGCGGCTTCACCAGACGGCCTCGATCCGGATTGAATCCAGCACCCATGTCCACACCTTCCATGCAGCAGTCCAGCAAAGAGCTCGAATCCTTTCCCAACCCTAATCCCGAGCGGGACTACGAGATTCGTTTCGATTGCCCCGAGTTCACATGCCTTTGCCCGAAGACCGGCCAGCCGGACTTCGCCACCATTCGCATCAAGTATGTGCCAGGGGATCTTTGCGTGGAACTCAAGAGCCTCAAGCTCTACCTGTGGTCCTTCCGCAATGAAGGGAAATTCCATGAAGCGGTCACCAACGCAATTCTTGATGACTTGGTCAAGCTGACCCAGCCTCGCGCGATGACCGTGGAGGGAGACTTCTACGTGCGTGGAGGAATCCGCACTGTGGTCGAAGTTCAATACCCGTAACGAAGCGGGCACCCATAAGAAGGCCCCGGTCTCCTGCGTGGCAGGGGACCGGGGCCTTTTTCGTTGGAGACCCAGCTACTTGCTGTTCTTGGTCGGCTTGTTGGGCTTGGGCTTGACCACAGTGGTGGGCTTTGCCTCGGGCGCGTCCTCGGCTTCGGAGGACTCCGCCACTTCTGCGGTTTCCTTTTTGTCGTCGACGAGGCGGCCAAAGAACTCCGGCATTTCCACGCCACCGATGTCGCGCATCATCTCCATGGCGGGCGGCAGGGCGCCGGCCAATCCGCTCAGGAAGCGCGACGTTCCGGTGCCACCCGCACCGTCCTTGCCTCCGCCAGCACCGTTGTCCCACACCACGATTTTGTCGAACTTGATGTTGGAGATGGCCTTGGCGGCGGTTTCGGAAATGTGATCCACGTGCTCGAGCATCAATAGGCGGTAGGCCTGGTCGGCACCGCCACAGCTATCGACGATTTCGCGCATACCTTGACCCTTCTTGGCCAGGATCTCGTATTGGCCGCGGGCTTCGGCTTCCAGTTTGGCGTAGATGGCGGAGGCTTCACCGTCCGCTTGAATACGCGTCTTGGCGGCCTGGGCTTCGGCGTTCACAATCGTCTCGGCCGCGATGGCCTTGGCGGTGGCTTCGAGCTCGGCGCGTTTCTCGGCTTCGATTTTGGTACCTTCCGCCGTGGCGGCCTTGGCTTGCGCCAGGTAAGCGGCTTCTTCCACGGCGGCGCGGGCTTCGCGCTGGCGGGTTTCACCTATCTGGAAGGCGTTGGCTTCCTGGACCTGGAGCTCGGCGTTGGTCTTGGCGACCAGGGCCTTGGCATCGTTCTCACCGGCGACGGCTTTGGCGTCGGCGTCGGCCACTTGGATGCGCATTTCACGCTGGGCGTCGCGCACGATCGATTCCTGTTCGAACTCGGCGCGCTTTTCGCCGATATTCCGGTCGCGGGTGAGTTCTGCGATTTGCACAACCCGGTCCCGTTGTGCGGTTTCCGTGCCCACGTCGCGGACCTTCTCGAGTTCGGCGATCTCGACTTCGCGGTCCCGTTCCGCGAGCTTGGTGCCCACGTCCCGGAACTTCTCGAGTTCGGCCACCTTGATCAGCCGCTCTTTGTTGGCTTCCGCCACACCGATGGCGCCGAGCTGGACCTGGCGGGCCACGTCGATCTCAGCTTGGTTGATGGCTTCGGAAGCAGCCTTGCGGCCGATGGCTTCGATGTAGCCGGACTCGTCGGTGATGTCCTTGATGTTCACGTTGATGAGCACCAGACCGATTTTGGCGAGTTCGGGCTCCAAGCTGCTTTGCACCTTGGAGAGGAACACGTCCCGGTCCTTATTGATCTCCTCGATTTTCATGGAGGCGATCACTTGGCGCAGTTGACCGAAGATGATGTCCTCGGCTTGCTTCATGATTTCCCCGCGGGTGAGCGCGAGCAGACGCACGGCGGCGTTGTTCATGACCTGGGATTCGGTGCCCACGGCCACGGTGAAAACACTGGGCACGCTGACGCGGATGTTTTCCGAGGAGAGTGCGCCCTCCAGGGGGATCTCGATCTGGATGGGATCCAAGGAGAGGTAATCGTAAGCCTGGATGAGGGGCCAAACAAAGGTGCCGCCACCGTGCAGTGTCTTGGCGGACTCACCCTTGGTGGTGCGTCCATAGATGACCAGGACCTTGTTGGAAGGGCAGCGCTTGAAACGGCGTGCCAGGATCAGAACGAATCCGACCAGGACGACGATAACCATAACCACCAGGAGGACCGTGGGGTCTAGGTTGAGGTCGCCGGCAGCAGCGAGTGGAGTTTGGAGCAGGGGGTGTGTCATGATTCTTAGAGGGTTTAGAGGGTCTCGACCTCAAAAGTGGATTCGGTGAGTTGTTGCTTGACTCGAACTTGGGTGCCCGTGGGAATGGCGGGGCCTTGGGTCGTCGCGGAATACTCGTGCGACCGCTTGCCCACAATCACTGTGATTTTGCCCATACCCCCGCCGGACTCGGGTATTCGCAAATAAACGGTGGCTACCACGCCCACGGCATCCGCGGTGATGGTGGTGCCATCCTGGTGGAGTTTGGATTGCAGGGAGAACAGCCACGCCACCAAGCCCATCATGACCAAGCCAGCGAGAGCACCGAAGCCGGTCGCAGCGGGAACGCTGTAACCCGCGTCCAGAGCCCACCAACCGACCAGGCCGAACGTGGCCAGTAAGCTGGAAAGGGTTCGAATCGAAACGAATCCGAAACCGTCTCCAGCGTCCAGATCCACATCCGCATCGCCGTCGATGCCAAACATCAGCATGAAAAGCTGGATAGAAAGTACGGCGCCGCCAGCGGCAGCGCAGAGCACGAACACCGAGTGGGTAGACCAATTGTCGAGAATGGAAGCCATGGGAATCTCCAGGTGGGACTAGGTGGGTCCTTGTAGGTGCTATTTTACCCTTGCGCAGGCCTTACATTCATAGGAATTCCGGGGCCACACAGGGGACCGTACCATGGAGTACACTGTCATTACCTTGCACGGCGTGTAGGGCATGCCATGAAACCGCCCTCCAGTGAAGCCACACAACTTCTAGCCCGCCTCAGCGCGGGGGATGAGGCCGCCGGCAATGAGCTGCTGCCCTTCGTGTACGACGAGCTGCGTCGCGTGGCGGCCTCTTGCATGCGCTCGGAGCGTGACAGCCATACTTTGCAGCCCACGGCGCTCGTTCACGAGGCCTACATGCGGCTCATGGGGGTCAACGCAACGCCCCGATGGCAAGACCGGCAACATTTCATCCGGCTCGCAGCTCGAGCTATGCGCAACATCCTAGTGGATCACGCGCGTAAGCGTGGGGCGGTCAAGCGCGGAGGCCCCTCGGAACCGGTCCCGCTGGACCAGGTCATCGCTTCCTTTGAAGAGCAATCCTTGGATGTATTGGCATTGCACGAGTGTTTGGAGAAACTTCAAGAGGTGGATGCGGAGCTCGCTAAGTTGGTGGAGTTACGATTCTTTGCGGGGCTAACTATCGACGAAACGGCCAAGGTTATGGAGCAGTCTCCCGCCACGGTCGAGCGCCGCTGGAAGGTCGCTCGCATGTGGCTGCGCGATCGTTTGGATGCTTAGCAGTCCGCCCTCAGCGCCTATTCTGTCTGCTGAATTGGGCGTCAATTTTCTGTATCTGCTGTAGGACCGCCGGCGAGTCAGCCCCTTTCTGGCGCAAATTTTCCAGGTGTCCGCGCGCTTCTTGCAGCATGGATTGGCACCGGGACTTTGAAATGCCATTGCCTTCGAAGGTCTCAGTGCAAAGGATCAGCGCTCTGGCCAGAGAATCGCGCCAAGCAGCATTGTTCGGATCCTGGTGCAGGGCGTGGCGCAGGATGCGGAAGCAACGCATGAAAGCCTCTTCTGATTCCTGGCGACGATCTCGATCCAATAGCATCAAGGCACGCAGTCGATGCAGGTTGGCCACACCAGCGGGGCTTCCAATGTCTTTGGGATTCTTGTGGTCCAAGCTGGTGATCAGCGCTTCGATTGAGCTCAAATCGCCGCGCTCGGGACCAGGCTCCTGCAGCAGCATTTGAAGCTCAAATTGTTGGGACTTGCCCAAGGATGATGTGAATTGGCTGCCCCGGAAATCTTGGGGATGATTCCATTCGTTGACCATGACATCGTCCAACATCTGCTGCGCCTTCGGTAGGTCGCCAAGCTGGTACCACAGCAGCCCCGCTCGACACAGCAGGGGGCGTGTGGAACCCAGGAACAACGCATCCTTCTGACTTCGTTTGGCGA
>JBLFXY010000121.1:0-11385 GCA_047611645.1 Glaciecola sp. | reverse complement strand
TGGGGCCGGAACGTGGAGGCGTCAAGAAGTATTCGGTAGCCGCTGGAGCCTTGCTGGTCATGTCCCTTGGCCTTCCAGCGGGTTGGAATCAGTTCTGCACTTCCACGAGTCTTCTCGAATCCATGGCCTTTCGGTTCAACGCGCGCAAGCCCGATGGTTCGCCGTTGGTGCGCACCGAACGCGAGCAGTGGCAGGCCATGCGAGCTAGAGCCATGGAATGGAAAAGTTTGGGGCGGGCTGTCGCCTTACACACGGACCAGGGCGATAGCCTTGTGGTTCAAGCGATTGGGGCCATCGGATACTTCAGTCAAAGGCGCCTGTACGATCAGTTCGGGCTCGTCTCCCCCGAGATTCTGTCCGCACCTAGGCCAAAGAATACAACGCCCCGAAACCGTCGTTCTCCGGGGCACGACCAGTATGTGAGCCCAAGTTGGTTCATGCCCCAGAAGCCGACTTGGTTGGGAGCGCGCTTGCTCCTAGATGGTGAACCCGTCCCCGCCGGATTCCGCGCAAAGTGGGACCGCGTGGTGGACCTACCCGCCAGCCAAGGGTTCGACCCGGGCACGCGACTCCTGCTCGTTGCGGCGAAGCCTTGATCGACAAAAGGACCCATGGCTCGGGAGCTGCGGGTCTTATTCGATGCGAATGCAGCGGTCCGCTTGTAAGTCTTGACTTGGAACCCGCCCGATCCACGAGGGGCTGTGTCCGCCTTTTCAAGCCGAAGATTGTGGGCACTTTGCGGCGCTTCGGCCCAATGGTCCAGGTAGGGGCTCGGTGAGAAGCATCGCAAAAGAGTATGCCTCCGGCCCTGAAGAGCTCGCTTCCCACTTAGGAAGCGAGGCCCTATCCGCCAAAGCGAATAGGGCCCCGATAGGCAACGTCCTGAAGGACTTTAGGCTGCCAAAAATACTACGCCTTGGCGGTGCTCAGCAGACCACTCTCTTCCAAGCGCTTTTCCATCATCTCGCCCAAGCGGGCGGGACTGGGGCTCATAAGAACACCAGCGGCTTCCAAGGCCTTGACCTTCTCGGCTGCGGTCCCCTTGCCGCCTGCGATGATCGCACCAGCATGGCCCATGCGCTTGCCAGGAGGCGCGGTGCGACCCGCGATGAAACCGACCATAGGTTTACTAACGTTGGCTTTGATGTAGTCCGCAGCCGCTTCTTCGGCCGTTCCGCCGATCTCACCGATCATGACGATAGCGTCCGTTTCGGGATCCTCGTTCATGGCGGTCAAGACGTCGACAAAGTCGGTGCCGTTGACCGGATCTCCGCCGATGCCCACACAGGAGGACTGACCGATTCCACGGGTGGTCAATTGCCACACCGCTTCGTAAGTCAGCGTTCCCGAGCGGCTGATGACGCCCACGCGTCCCGGCTTGTGGATGTAACCGGGCATGATGCCGATCTTGCATTCGCCGGGGGTGATGACGCCCGGACAGTTGGGGCCGATCAAGCGTGTCTTGGAACCCTTGAGGGCATCCACGACGCGCACCATATCGAGCACAGGTATGCCCTCGGTGATGGTCACGACCAATTCAATCTCGGCCTCAATAGCCTCGATAATGGCGGCGGCGGCAAAGGGCGGCGGCACATAGACCACGGACGCGTCGCATCCGGTTGCTTTCTTGGCTTCCTCACAGGTGCCGAACACGGGCAAGCCCAAGTGCACGGTACCCGGCTTGCGGGGATTGACTCCACCCACCATTTGCGTGCCATACTCGATGGCCTGCTCGCTGTGGAAGGTTCCGGTCTTGCCGGTGAAGCCTTGGCAAATCACCTTGGTGTTCTTGTCTACGAAAATACTCATGGCTTAGGCTCCTTTTACGGCGATACAGATTTTCTTGGCGGCGTCGTCCAAGTCGGTGGCGGGGATGATTGGCAGGCCCGATTCCTCGAGCATTTTGCGTCCCAACTCCACGTTGGTTCCTTCCAAGCGCACGACGAGAGGCACGTTTAGTTCAATTTGCTGAACGGCGCCGATGACGCCCTCGGCGATGATGTCGCACTTCATGATGCCACCAAAGATGTTGACGAGAACGCCTTCTACCTTGGGATCGGACAGGATGATGCGGAATGCAGCCGTCACATTTTCGACGGTGGCTCCACCGCCCACGTCCAGGAAGTTGGCGGGCGATCCGCCGTAGAGCTGGATCACGTCCATGGTGGACATGGCCAAGCCGGCGCCGTTCACCATGCAACCAATGCTGCCGTCCAGGGAGATGTACGAAAGGCCAAACTTACTGGCTTCCAATTCCTTGGGATCTTCTTCGTGCACGTCGCGCATTTCGTCCCACTCGCTGTGACGGAATTCGGCGTTGGGGTCGAAGTCGATCTTGGCGTCCAGGGCCATGACTTTGCCGTCCTTTGTGGTCACGAGCGGGTTGATCTCCGCGATAGAGCAGTCCTCTTTGCAGAAGGCTTCGGCAAGTCCGTCGAAGTACTTGCCTGCGTCGGCCACCAAGTTGGCGGGAATGCCCATGCCTTCAGCCAGACGCTCGGCGTCGGCCGGGTCGAGCTTGCCGTCGGCGGTGAGCGGGGCCTTGAGAATCTTCTCAGGGTTGTCCTCAGCCACCTGTTCGATCTCCATGCCGCCCTCGCTGGACGCCATCATGACCGGGCAGTTGGTCTCACGATCGATCGCGATGCCCAAGTAGTATTCGGTTTCGATGTCGGAGCCCTTCTCGATCCACAGCTTGCGTACCAACTGACCTTCCGGCCCGGTTTGGTGCGTGATCAGGGTCATGCCCATGATCTTCTCGGCGGCATCGCGGGCTTCCTGCTCGCTGCGGACGAGGATGACTCCGCCACCCTTGCCTCGACCACCGGCATGAATCTGAGCCTTGACAACCTGCAAAGCAGTGCCGAGTTCTTTGTAGGCTTGCGCGACCTCGTCGACGGTTGTGCAAACCCGGCCCTCGGGCACGGATAGTCCGTACTTGGCCAAGAGCTGCTTGGCTTGGTACTCGTGAATCTTCATCTCTCGTTTGATGTGGGTGTGCGAGGGTCCTGGGGCTCCGAAGTGGAGTGGGCTGGGCCTTCTATATGGATTCCCCCTCGTGGCAATACGCGGAGGAGGGCAGGAGTCTAGCTGGCCCCCCCCCTAATCTCCACCCTCCACAGCGGAGTGAAGCCCATAGAACCAAAGCTTGTCTGGATTTGTAGCGGATGGGCACTGGGCAAGAAGATTGGTAGGATTCCGCGCATGCCCACTCCAACCTCACCTGGATCCATCCTGATCGACCGGGAACTGCGAGACCTTTCGGGACTCGCGATTCGAACCCTCGAAGGTGGGTTGGCCATCGAACCCGCCCAGTTCCAGCCCGCCAGCATGGATTTGCGGCTTGGAAAGCGGGCTTGGGCCATGCGAGCAGGGTTCCTGCCGACCGGTGGTTCGATCGAGGACCATCGCAATCAGCTTGAGGATGGTGTTGTGGATCTGGAGGGTGATGGAGCCCGCCTGGAGCGCGGTCGGGTCTACCTAGTGGAACTCGAA
Source organism: Glaciecola sp. (assembly GCA_047611645.1). Taxonomy (GTDB): domain Bacteria; phylum Planctomycetota; class UBA1135; order UBA1135; genus NORP259. Next base: position 7,890 of record JBLFXY010000121.1, on the reverse strand, counting down.
GAGAGCCTGGCATTGCCCTCGGATGTATCTGCGCGCTTCAACCCGCGCAGTTCCACGGGCCGCTGCGACCTATTCACAAGGGTCCTCAGCGCAGGCCATTCACGGTTTGACGAGGCGCCAGCGGGTTACCGGGGACCCCTGTTCCTCGAAATATGCCCCCTGTCCTTCTCGGTGCACCTACGCCGGGGGGATCGCCTTTGCCAGGTTCGACTCCAACGGGGAGACCCGGGCTTGAGCACGGAAGAGCTCAAGCAGGTCTACCGCGAGACGCCCCTGGCTTTCGAAGGCGATCGAGCCCTCGGGGAACAGGAAGTACGCTTTGGAGAGCAAGGCGACTTGCTGCTGTCAGTGGGTCTTGACAATCGCGACCCTGCGGGCTGGCGCTCGCGTTCAAATTCACCCCTATTACGGTTCGCCGAACAGGGGACCCACGACCCGCAGGCCTTTTGGGACCCCGTACGGGCCCAGGAAGGGCGCTGCATTCTGGATCCCGGGCACTTCTACATATTTGCCAGCCACGAGCGTATTCGGATTCCAGCTCACCTAGCAGCAGAAATGCTGCCGGTGGATGTGGGCATTGGGGAGCTGCGCAACAACTACGCCGGCTTCTTCGATAATGGCTTCGGATGGCAAGAGGATGAACAAGGGACCCCTGTGGGCTCCGGTACGCCAGCGGTCCTCGAGGTGCGTGCCCACGATGTGCCCTTCCAGGTGGAGCATGGCCAGACGTTCTTCCGCCTGCGATTCTTTAGGACAAGCGGGCGCCCTGATGCTTTGTACGGGGAAGGCCGCCTGGGCGCTTCCTACCGGGGCCAGGACCTGACCCTCGCCCGCTGCTTTAAACGGGATTAAGTCCTGCTTGAGTCCGTTTGCTGGGCCCGGCCCTAGGCAAGCAACGAAAACGCGCGGTTCTGCAAAGCTACTAACCAAGCCGAGGAGGCCTGGTAACCCAGGCCTCCTCGGCTTGTTATATTGTCAGCTCGCTAGAATTCCACGCGCTGATTAAGAGCGCTGCGCGGAACCGTCCGCTATTAGATAGCGCCGTGGCGTGCGCGTTGACGCCTGTTGACCTTGCGGCCACCGACGGTCTTTTGACGGGTACGGAAGCCAGTCATCTTGGCTTTCTTGGATTTGCTGTTGCGCAGTTTGATCTTCATGGGAGGTCCTCGTTCAGTTCCGGGCCGCGGAGTTTATCCCCACTGGGCGGCCAAGTCCACCATGTCAAACCCGGAGATTTCTAGAATTGACACGATTAGCTGGATTGACACGATTTTGGGTATTTCTACCAGGGTTGGGGTCAGTTTAGGCCTTGCGGGGCCCCACCATCTCGCCAGGAATGACGGCTGCGTCGAATTCTTCGCCTGACATGAATCCCATCTCGACAACGGTATCACGCAGGGTCGCACCATCCGTGAAGGCCTTCTTGGCCACTTTAGCGGCGTTGTCATAGCCGATATGGCGGTTGAGCGCGGTCACCAGCATCAGCGACTGCTTCATGAGGCTGTCGACCCGCTCGGCGTTGAGCTCCAGACCCTCTACGCACTTGGTGCGCAGGGAGTCGCAGGCATCCGCCAGCAACAGCACGGACTCCAGAAGGTTGTGGATCATGACCGGCTTGTAGACGTTGAGCTCGAAATTGCCCTGGCTACCGGCCACGGTCACAGCCACATCGTTGCCCATCACCTGGGCGCACACCATGGTCATGGCCTCGCACTGGGTCGGATTGACCTTGCCGGGCATGATCGAAGACCCCGGTTCGTTGGCCGGCAGGGTGAGTTCGCCCAGGCCGCAACGCGGCCCCCCACCAAGCCAACGGATGTCGTTGGCGATCTTCATCAGAGCCACCGCGCTGGTCTTGAGCGCCCCGTGCGCGAAGACGATCGCATCGTGTCCTGCCAGGGCGGAGAATTTATTGGGAGCTGTCACGAAGGGCAGCCCTGTCTCATCAGCGATTTTCTTGGCGGAGAGCACCGCGTAGTTGGGGTGCGTATTCAAACCCGTACCCACGGCGGTTCCACCCAGAGCCAGTTCGTACAAGGCCGGCAAAGTTTGCTCGATGCAGCGCATGGCGTCGGCCAGCTGTTGAACGTAGCCGGAGAACTCCTGGCCCACGGTCAAGGGCGTGGCATCTTGAAGGTGGGTGCGGCCAATCTTGACCACGTCATCCCATGCGGTCGACTTCTCCTGCAAGCTGGCGCGCAGCTTGTCGAGTGCGGGCAGCATACGGTGCTTCATTTCTTCCGCTGCGGCGACGTGCATGGCGGTCGGGAAGGAGTCGTTGGAGGACTGAGCCCGGTTCACGTGGTCGTTGGGATGAACAGGCGTTTTGCTGCCCAATTCCCCACCGAGCATCTGGATCGCCCGATTCGAAATCACCTCGTTGGTGTTCATATTGCTCTGGGTACCAGAGCCTGTTTGCCATACGACAAGGGGGAACATCTCGTCGTGGTCGCCGGCAATGACTTCGTCGGCAGCCTTGAGCAGCGCATCGACTTCGGCCGTCTTTAACGTCGATAACTCGCCCAACTCATGGTTGGCCAGCGCGGCGCATTTTTTGACAATACCCAGGGCCCGAATCATGGGCCGGGGGAAACGATGACCGCCAATTTTGAAGTTCTGCAGGCTGCGCTGGGTTTGCGCGCCCCAAAGACGATCGTCTTGGACCTCGATAGGCCCCATGGAATCGGATTCCGTACGAGTGCTCATGGCTCTCTAGCTTTTGGGTTGTGGTTCGGGGGGAGCCGGCCCCTGGCTAGCCCCCACCAGGATAGACAAGACGGGTTTACATCAAACCCAGTTCTTGCATGGTCTGCATGTCGGCTTGTACCGAGCCAGCGGTTTTTTGCATGAGCGCGCGCGCTTCCGCGGTGAGCGAAAGCTCCACGATGCGCTCGACACCGGATGCGCCCAGAATCGCGGGCACCCCCATGTACAGGCCTTCAAAGCCGAACTCACCGTTGAGGCGGCAGGCACACGGCATCATGCGACGCGAGTCGTTTAGAATGGCTTCCGCCATGGCGACGGAGGCTGCGGCGGGTGCGTACCAGGCGCTTCCGGTCTTAAGCAAGCCCACAATCTCAGCACCGCCGTTGCGTGTGCGATGGGCCAACTCGTCGAGCTTGTCCGCATCAAGCAAATCCTCGGCGGCGACACCGTTGATCGAACAGTGGCGCGGCATGGGAACCATGGAATCGCCGTGGGCGCCCAATACCATGGCGTCCACATCTGCGGCGGCCGTGCCAGTGGCCTCGGCCAGGAACCAAGCAAAACGCGCTGCGTCCAAAACCCCTGCCATGCCAATCACGCGACGGGCCGGGAATCCGGTATGGTGACGCATCAAGGTCACCATCGAGTCGAGCGGGTTTGTGACCACGATCACGATGGCATCGGGCGATAGGCGGCGAATGCTAGCCCCCACATCGCTGACGATGCGTCCGTTGATCTCAAGCAGGTCTGAGCGGCTCATGCCCGGCTTGCGAGGGCGGCCAGCGGTCATGATGACCACATCCGAATCCGCGGTCAGCGCAGTATCGTTGGTTCCGGTAACCCGGGTCAGAAACCCTTCCACCGCGGAGCTCTGATTGAGGTCCAGGGCGATGCCTTGGGCACGACCTTCAAGAACGTCCACCAGAACCACCTCGGTGGCCAGGTTCTTTTGTGCGCAGAGCTGTGCGCAGGTAGATCCCACGTATCCAGCTCCGATTACCGTAATTTTGCGAGAAGGTATCTGGGTCATGACCCCGGCAGCATAACGTCTGACCGGTCGGATCCCCCCATAAATGAGGGCTACAGGTCGCTGGAAAGCAAAGGGGAACGGATCCGGAATTTGGAACCGCCCCCGGGCCGCCGTGCGTAGGCCGCACGCCCGACCCAAGCTTCCACCGAAGAACGAACGGAGAAGAGCCCCACGCTGACCGTCCCATTCAGATCTCCAGCACCCGGCGTAAAGTTCTGGGCACGGGGAAAGCGCTAAAAAGGGCACTGTTGCAATTCCTCAGGTACCCCAGGTCCGTGGTCCAGCACATGCAATGCTACGAGCCGAGCAAGCAGATCATTCTTGTCGAATCATCGGTTGGGATTTAACCAGCACGCGCCTGCAAGGCTTTAGGGCTTAGGCAACAGGGTGAATACACCGACCCGGACTCCCGACAAGGGACTTCTCCCGCCCTCCTCTCCTGGAGCAGGCATAACCTCCACCACGGTAGCGCTCAGACCTAGGCGACCTAACGCCTGCTGGACCTCCATCAAGCGGCGCTGGGAGAGGCCCCCCTCATAGGTCTCGACCCGTCCCAAACTAGCCTGTAATTGTAGCCGCATGAGGGCTCCCCCATACGCTTGAATGCGCCCGTCGAGCGCTTTGAGAGCATCCATCCGAGCCTGCACCACGGGCTGCCCGCGGTCGAAGTGCGAGGACCCTCGGCCAAACGGCAAGGTCAAACCATTCAGGGATCGCGCATGCTGTTCGATGGCGCGCCGATCCACGTCGACCAATTTGGAAGTGTCCACCCGGCTCACACCCGGCAGGCTGGGTGCCTGGGCCAAAGCCTTGCGTACCCAATCTGTGGAAGCCTCCCCACGTATCGTTAACGACCCTTGGTCCACATCGAGTTGAACTCCGAACGGGGCTTGAAGTACGTACTCGGCACGCTTGCGCACCATTTCGGACTCCAGAGAAACAAAGGGTGTCCAGTCGATGGAAACCTGTAAATCATCGGTGGAGAGTTCGCATACCACCGCCCAAGGCTCGGCCAAGGGGTCTTTAAATCCAACCCACTGCTCGGTGCCATCGGCACTGCCCGCCCGTTGCACGGAATAGCCCGGAGCCCGATTCAGCGCGGCCAAGGCTGCTAGTCGATCAGCACGCAAACCACGATCCTGAATCCAACCCACGAGTAGTACGAGCAGGACAACCGAAGCCACGGCTGCGATCAGCCACTGCCCCTTCTTGCTGGAATGAGTTCCTTTGGCCCCCTGGCAGAGCAACCCCCGCAAGTCAGGCGATGATCGCTCGAATACTTCAACGTCGCCTTCAAAGTCCTGCAGTTCGCCTCCGAAGCTGCGATGCAAACCCTCGAGCGTTTGATTCAAGTCCCTGGACAAAGTCTCGGGCGGAGTGCCGCGGACAAGTACGGCGAGGACCGCTTGCGGTCCCTGCGCCATGAGCACTCTAAAACCAGAAACTTCTAGTGGCTCGAGAGCGCCATTTTCTTCGCCCTCCAATGAGTCTTGAACATAGTCCTGAATGGCTGCCAGCATGCCCGAGACCAGCTCGGGATCACGCAAGGAATCCTCCGCTCCCGAGACCTCGCACAGCAGATCGCTGGTCTCCTTGTGAATCCAATACACCTGCTCCACGCGGTAGGCCAAGCTGTTCCGAAGTACGACATCCGCAAATGGTCGACCCGTCCGCCAAGCTTGCCAGCGCCACTGCAAACCTCGTGCTGAAAAACTGTTCTCTAAGGTTACGTTCAAAGTTTGCACAGCCGACGCGAGCGTGGCCTGGATGGAACGCCAAATCGCAGGCCCCAATACCGGGTATATGGCCTCCGCGAGACGATCTGGGCTTTTGCGAGCCGAGCTCATCAATCCCTTTTCAATCGTCGGTGCCAGGGCCTCTGCCAATTCGGGCCCTGCCTGCGCAGCGCGCTTGGTGGCCTCGGCCAGAACATGTCCCACATCCTTGGCTTTGGGTGCCAACGGCACTTGCTCCAAGCGTTCAATGCGCTCAGTTTCCGGCCCCACCAAGATGGCGTGCAGCATTTCCCAGCGCTCTGACTCGCTCAGCTCATCGGCGGAACGTACAAATTCACCCGTTCGGGACGCGGGTATATCATCGACACTCTCGGGTCCAGAATCCGGCTCGGGACCCTCCTGGTGAGTCGGAAGTTCCACCATGGATCAATCTCCCCCGGGCAGCAATTCGTCTGCGATGCTGCGCAAGTGGTTCGCGAATTGCGACTTCGAAACAGTGTCCTTGCGAAGGCTACGAAGCTCCGCCTCCAGTTCCTGACGAGCTTGAACTTCGCGCCCCAACACCCTTGTCAACTCTACATGGCTATCCTTGAGCGCTTCTATCAGGGAAAGCCAGCGCTGGCCTTCCGTTTCAAATCGCTGGGAAACCTCGAAAAAGTTCTGCTGCACGCCCCGTTTGTGGTCACCGAGTAGAAGCTCTTGGACTTGCTGCCACCGGCTAGCGAAGTCGTCTCCTTGCGAATTGGGCGGACCAGAAGGCCTTTCCGAGGGATTGTCGTGACTCAAGGGATATAATCGGTTACGAGGAAAGCTAGGGTGCAGACGCGTGGAGGGTGGGCTCTTCTGTACAGAACTCTAACACTCGATCCACCCGCTCCCGTCCTAGACACTACACGAGTTTAGATGTGCAGCAAAAGAGTCCCTTAAAGGGCCTAAATATGTATTATATTGGTCCACACATTGCTGTCTGCTTCTGTCCGTAAACCCGATTTCGGGTGAGTCCCGCTACATATCAATTATACTTGAAAGTTCTTCTTATCGATGACGATTCTGACTACGACGCCGTAATTCAGATTGGGCTTGCGCGAGAATCCATCCACTGCACTCTGGCCACTAGTGGAGAGGAAGCTATTAAGTTGTTGGGATCGACAAGTCGGCACCATTTCGACGCGTTGCTGGTCGACAATAACTTGCCTGGTATTTCGGGCTGGGAACTTCTCACCTTATTGAGAGAGGGCGGCGAAGAGGCTCCTATTGTTTTCCTAAGTAGATTTGAAAACGTCGAAGAAAGAGTTCGAGTACTGCGTTTAGGGGCGGATGATTATCTGGTCAAGCCCGTCAATTTGGACGAGCTTGCCGCACGGCTGCAGGCCGCCTTGCGAGCACGACTTTCATTGCCCTCCCTATTCATCGAGGACCTGCGCCTTGACCTTGCCCTGCGTAAAACGTTCAGAGATGGCACTCTCGTTCAACTCTCGCCCAAGGAATTTGACCTGCTACTCGTACTGACTCAAGCCGATGGCAACGTCATCTCGCGGAAGGACATCTTGGAGCGAGTTTGGGGCATGCCCTTCGATCCGGGCACAAACCTGCTTGACGTCCATATAGGACGCCTTAGAAAGAAGCTCAGCTATAGCGGAAGTGATCTAATTCAGACGGTGCGCGGAAAGGGCTACCGCTTGGGTCGCACGATCCCGAGCAAACCTTCCTAACTCCCCGTATAGGGATTCTTAGGCGTCAGCCAGCCTATCTCCTCTGCCGACCTCCACGTACGGTGCAGAGGATGAGCCAGAGGCCTTCTACGAATAGGAACGTGAACCTTGTTCTGAGAAGTAACGGAGACGGGTGCCGATCTTGTCGATAGGATAAAAGCAAGACCCCTCGCAACCCCATGGATACCGTCGCCCTACTCAAATACACCGTGATCCTGATGAGCTCCCCCATTTGGCTGCCTTTTATTAGGGAGCTTTGGTCTGAGTTCACCCTGGCTATGCGCGAAGATGGCGGACTGATCGGGGCAAAACCCACGCCAAGGGAACGCCAGAAGATCTTGGATCAATTGGCTCGCGAGCCCTTACGACAGGTGCACGTGCCGAAAGGCCACCTAGGTATCCGCCGACGCACCACAGCCGCCGCCCCCATTCAATCTGGGCCCCAGCGAGGCGGAGCTGGACAGAAACGCTTCGGGCGCGGCTGAGTTGTGAGTGACCCCCTCACGCTTGGAATAAATCAGCACGAGAGGGCCAAACCGTAAGACTGTCCAGCGGAAGGGAGTCTTACGACCCCACTTCGAGATCGCCCGCATGGGCTCCTGGTAACTCCTTTCACATCACTGGAACGTGATCGAAACTCCATTCGTGAAGTTGGAGGTGCTTTGCGGGTACTGATCGCGGAACCAACCCTGGAAGTTCCAAGTCT
>JBLFXY010000120.1:0-11453 GCA_047611645.1 Glaciecola sp. | reverse complement strand
GGCCAAGTCCAGGGTTGAGTCGTCCCAGTTACCAAAATTACTGGTCATAGCGCCCACCCCCTTTAGGGTCTTTCTCCGCATCCTTCTCTTGAGCTCGAATCAGTTGGGCCGCATCGTTCAAGCCACGCCGAATGTGACTCTTCACAGTGCCGAGTGGGATACCCGTTGCTGCTGCGATTTCCGGGTGCGTGAGCCCCTCCACCACCGACATGAGGATCACGCGCCGCTGCTCGGGCTTCAGGGTTTCCAGTGCCTTGTGCACTACGCTGGCTTCATCGATCACGTCGATGGCCGCGAGCCCCAAGTCCTCTACACCAATTTGCAGGTCGTCCACAGGCTCGGTGCGCATGGCACTGCCTTGACGCCGTTGGCGATCGATCATGCGCCTGCGCGCGATCGTCGATATGAAAGTTGTCTCGCTGGCCTTATTCGAGTCAAAGCGGCCGGCGCTCTTCCAAACATCGATGAATATCTCTTGCACGATGTCTTCTACCGTTGCCATGTCTCTCCAGAACTTACGGGCCATGGACCACACCAAGGGACTGTAACGCTGCAAGCAATCATTGACTGCTGTAGCTTCACCCGCAGCGATACGCGGGAGTAGATCTTGTGTTTTGCTGGAGAGGGTGGTCATGCGATGGCGCGTCCTCGGCCGAGGGCTGGGGATCCCATTGGGACCCAACTCCGAGGCTCCCATGTTAACGCTTCTGCTAGCCCTTCCAACAGACTTCTTAAAGCAAGCGAAGACGAATGCCGTTTTTACCATGTTCGAGGTAACCATAGCTTGCGTCTCAATGCAGATAGGCCGGCCCCCCAGAAGAGGAGCCGGCCAGAATCCGCTCATTACTCGGGCAGGAGCACCGAGTCGATGATGTGGATCACTCCGTTACTGGTCTCGATGTCGGCACCGATGACCTCCGCGCCATTTACCCAAACCTTGCCATCTTTTGCCATGGTCTCGAGCATTCCGCCCTGCAAGGTGGCCACTTGGGCGCCCTTAGCAGCAGCGTCAGCGTAGACGCGTCCGGGGACCACGTGGAACTTGAGCACGGCCGCCAGCATGGCTTTGTTCTCGGGCTTGAGCAGGTTCGCGACGGTGCCCTTGGGGAGGGCTGCAAAAGCAGCATCGGTGGGTGCAAAGACCGTGAAGGGCCCTTTGCCTTTCAGGGCTTCGACCAAACCCGCAGCTTGGATTGCTGCGGCCAGGGTGCCGAATTGGCCAGCGGCCACAGCTGTGTCAACAATGTCGTTCGTGTTCGGCAGGATGACCGCGTCGATGACGTGGATCACACCGTTGGAGCACTCAATGTCGGTCATGGTGATCATGGCGCCGTTGATCTGAACTCCGTTATCGGAGACTTTGAAAGCGACTCGCTGGCCGTTCAGGCTAGAGGCGAAAGGCATCTTGACCACCTTGGCGGCCGCGTAGCTGCCGGGGACGACGTGGTAGGTCAGAATGGACTGAAGAACGGCTTTGTTCTTGGGCTTCAGCAGGTCTGCCAAAGTACCTTTGGGGAGGGCGGCAAAAGCTGCATCGGTCGGAGCAAAGACCGTGAAAGGCCCTTTGCCCTGCAAGGGCTTGACCAGGTCGGCGGCTGTCAAAGCAGCAGCCAAAGTATTGAAGTTGCCGGCGGCCACAGCGGTCTCGACGATGTTCGACTTGGCTTGGTTGGCGACTACAGCGGTGGAGCTGCTACAAGTATCGTCGGCGGGGAAGCCGGCGAGCATCGAAAGCATGAGGATGGAAGTAAGCATGGGAATAGTCCTAGTTTGGTTTGGTTTGATCTCTCTCGGAACCATGACTGGCTCCTTTCTCAAAAGGCAGTTCGCTACCCCCAGCCAGACGGATGCATGCAGTTCTCCCAAAATGCAGAAATCCATTTTTTTGTGCGCAGAACACTAGATACCACGGCCACAAAAAAATCCGCTGTGAAGGATTAAAGCCCTTTAGCAGCGGATATATGGCCTTAGGCCACAATCTTTAGTGCGTGCAGAAACTAGAAAAGGCGGCCCTGAGTGGGCTCTTGGTTGTGCCGAGCCACGTAGGCATTAACCCTGAGCTTACGCCTCGTGTTCGCGCTAGACATGTAACGGATCTTTCCGAACACGGGTCTCTCAGGACCCCACGCCCGATCAAAGAGTCCACAGACCCAACCGATGCCGCTATCCGAATTCGGATCTCTCCCATCCAACGCATACTTGTTGTTCAGCTCCACCATCGTCGTGTAAGCGGCTTTGGGGCTGCGACTCCAGTGCAGTATTTTTTTGCCCCACAGCATGCGCATGTAGTTGTGCAGAATGCCTTCCCGACGAAGCTGATTCTGCGCGGCATTCCACAGCTCATCATGTGTCTCCGCGGCCTCGAACTGCTGGTGCGAGTACAAGTACGGCCTGGGATCCGCGGAGTGTTCCTGCAGGCTCGTAAGGGCCCAAGCGGGCAAACCCTCAAAGGACCCAAACTTCGAATCCAGAGCGCTGCGATGGAATCCAAGCTCGCGCCAGGTGACCACCTGATCGAGGAACGTTTCCACGGCAGCCCCCATCTGCCACCACCCCAATCGACCGCCCTTCCTCTGTTGGGTTGTGGCATCCAACATAGACAATTTCCACCCCTCCGATTTAGCCGCTGCGTGCAGGATCTGATGCGTGGACACGTGTCCGAAGTGAAGAAAAGGTGAGAGCCCGCTGGTTCCTTGGCAATCCAGGTCGGTGCGCTTTTCGTTGTACTTGGGAAGGCCCCTTGCGACGAATGATGTGAGCAGCCGCTGCCCGTTTTTCGGCCCACCGCGCAGGTCCACCGCCTGCACGGAGTGATCCAGGGGCAAAGCCGCGAGGCTGTCCTCCGCCCGCAGCCAAGCCGAAGTGCACTCCGGCCAGCGCTCCTGAATCAAACGAGAAATTCTAGCTTTGCTCGGGGCCTCATAGCCCTTGAGCGGACTGGCTTTGGGGCCATGGTGCAGGGCAGGCTCCAATTCCTTTTGCAGGAAGCGCCGAAAGTCATAGGCCCGAGAAAAGGGCTTCGAAAAGGGTATTCCTAGGCCGCGGACCGGCCACAACCCCACAGAATCCACGGCTTCCATGGGCACGGAAACTTGCTCGGTAGCGGAACTCAACATGCGTGGAGCAAACCCATGCGGCCAGTCATCGGCGATGACGACACAAGCCTCTTCAGCCATGCTCTTCAGCAGGCCTCGGCCTTCCCCCACTTGGCGTTCGACATAAGGGTAGTAGCGCACGCCGGCCTTGCCGAAGGCGTCCAAATTGTCGCGCATGCCCTGGAGCACAAAACGATGCATGCGCTCACTCGCCCAAGGATAGTCCACCCGCAAGGCTTCCAAGACGAGCAATGGCTTGCCCAATTCCCGGCTCCATTCCAGAGCACGGTCCAAGGCATGGTTCCAAACAGAGCGCCGATTGGCGGTCATCCAATAGAGCACAAAACGCCCACGAGAGTTCACTTCGTAGGCGTTGAGAGATCTTATCCGGGGATTGATCGATTCAGTATGCATATGTCTTAGGCATGGTTCCGCAGCATCCATTCCCGAGGATAGGGGTCGAAGTACACTTGACCCAGCAGATACTCGACCTGATGCTGATTTGCGTTAAAGGCCAATAAGGAGAGCGGAACGATCAACGGAAGATGTCCTTTGCGGTATTCCTCAATGCTATCGAGCAGGTGGTGCTTGACCGTGCTGGGCAGTACATTTTTAAAGTATCCCATCACGTGGTGCATGACGTTGATGTGCCGCTTGGATGAAGCGGGGATGGAGATGCAGTGCAGGAACTCTTCACCGTAGGCCTCGAACAATTCGCTGTCCGAGGTTTTGCCAGCGGTTCCGACCAGCAGGCCCAGTTTACGGTAAGAAGTTTCGTCGTGGGTACGTAATTGAAGCTTGTGCGCCGTGTGGAACTCGACAAGCTTCCTGCGGGACAAGCCTCCCTTGACCAAATTGCGCCACCGGTTGCGACAGAAGATTTGCTCGACAAAGCCTTCGCGGAGGCGGGCGTCATTGAGTCGGCCGTCTTCCTCTACAGGAAGGTCCGGATACTCAGCGCACAGCACCTCGGTAAAGGTTCCTACGCCTAGCTTGTGAACCTTCATGTCGCCCTTGTACACAGCGAGACGCTGCAAACCGCAGGTAGGTGAGTTCTTTTTGACCACGTATCCGTCCAGATTCGCAGGCCCCACTTTTTTCAGTTTCGTGTGAGCGTAGGACTGCATGGCCTCCGTGTGATCCACGCCGCTTCGACTCTCGACCAGGCGCACCGCCCCCGTGTCCTCACTCAGCCGAATCGTGGGCCGGGGTGTCCCCATTCCAATGCCCATCTCGGGGCAAACAGAGACCCATTCAACGAGCGGCCCCAGCACTTCGGTCAGAAAACCGTCACGGCAGTGTCCACCGTCATAGCGCACCATTTCGCCAAGCAGACACGAGGAAGCGCCCAAGCGTACGGGAGTGGACGGGTCATGCCAATGGGACCAACCCAATTGGGATTTAGGCTCAGAAATTACTGTCATTATGTGTGGGCTCCTCGGGAGGGACTGGAAACACCAAAAGGCGCACATCCCTCCAACACATGGCTTTTCGTAAAGTCTAGCAGCACGGATGCAATCGCTTTGCAATTACCCCTTGAATGTCCCTGGGGGCCAATCAAGAGGCTGAAGCGAGTGTATATGCACTAAAACGGGCCCCTGAAACTAAGTTCCAGGGGCCCGAGGGGATCACAGCTCACCGGACGGTGGGTCTCTAACGGTCCAGGGTGTGAACCTTTACCCCGCGGATCCCTGAGGACGCCTGGGGGAGCTCTAAGAGTAAGTCAGCACCGACCACAGTCATGCCAGCCAGCTCAGGACTCCAGGTGCTCGTGGTCAGATCACCGCGGGTTTTGCTTGAACCAGCCTCAGTGACGACGCGACTTCCGTCTTCAAGGGCTAGGACAAGCACACTTTTGGCGTCAGGCTTACCGGCAAACAAAACATCGAGCTGGACTTCGGCGGGTACTTTCTGCCAATCAAGTGCAATGCGAATGCTCCCGGCCAGGCTGCCACCGAGGGTTTCGTTCGTCTGAGTCTTCATTCCGAGGCCCTCAAAGTTGAGTACCGCACCTTCGCCCTCGATGGGCTGGATGGGACTCCCCATGCGAAGATCAAACTTCCCGAACGAGACTTCTTGAGAACCGATCCAGAGCGGAGCCGGAGCATCAGTCAGTCGGGTTTCCCGATCGACTGCGTTATTTGCGGTCGGAGCTTCCTGGCCCGAAAATCCCCCCCCATCAGCCATCAAGGGGATAAAACCAGGCGGCAGCAATACGCTGCCGATCGCGTGCACAATTCCATTTCTGGCGAGCACATTGGTCACTAAGATGTCTGCGCCGCCCACCTGAGCGGGGTTAAGGGTGATCGCAACGTCGGAGCCTTGCAGGGTGGTGAAGCTGGCCGCCGCCAGGACTTCCTGAGCCGTCAGCTCATCTGCGACCACGTGGTAGAGCAGGACCGAAATCAAGTCAGCTTGGTTCGCGGGCAGCAGCAGGTCAGCAAGAACTCCGGCCGGCAAAGCGGCAAAAGCCGCATCCGTGGGGGCAAAGACCGTAAAAGGACCTGCGCTCATCAAGTCATCCACCAAGTCTGCGGCGATCAAAGCCTGAACCAGGGTGGAGAAACCACCATTAGTGGCTACTGTCGGGATGTCGCCGGGGGGCAACAGCACCGCGTCGATTACGTGAATGATTCCATTGGTGCAAGGGATGTTGGTCATTGAAATAGACACCCCATTGACCGTGGCTCCCGCAGGAGAGTCAGAGAATAGCAAGGTCACGGCGTTGAGGGCTTTCGGACTCTCTGCGCCGACCGCCGTCCCTGCAGTCACCGGTCCACCCACAACGTGATACGTCAACACATCTTGGAGAGTGGCGAGGTTAGCCGGAAGCAGCAAGTCTGCAAGAACTCCCGCAGGCAGGTTGGCAAAGGCTGCATCCGTGGGTGCCAGGATCGTGTATTTATCCACCCCCATGAAAGTGGCGTCCAATCCTGCCGCTGTCAATGCGGTCAGCAAAGTGCTGAAGCCCCTCGCTTGCAGGGTCGCCAGCAAATCCACGGGCGGCATCAACACGGTATCAATCGAGTGAATCACCCCATTGCTCGCGCGGATATCCACTTCTGCGACGGCCGCTTCGTTGATGCGCAAGCCACCGGAAACAGAGTCGATGAGCACAAATTCACCCTGCACGGTTTGCGCACTCGCCAGGCCACTGACCACCGTGGAATCTGCAATTCCGGGTATCACGTGGTACTCCAGAATCGTGCGCAGAGTGGCCTGATTGACCGGATCAAGCAAGAATGCAAGGGTTCCAGCAGGGAGCGCGCTGAAGGCAGCCTCCGTGGGCGCCAGGATTGTAAAGTCGCCGCCCGCTGCAAGAGTCGGCGTCAATCCAGCGGCCTCGATAGCGGCCTGCAGAGTAGTAAAGCCCTCGTTGCCAAGGGTCTGGGTAAGGTTTGCGCTCGAGCTGTTGCTCGAGCTGGAGCTGGAACAACTCGCCACAAGCGAAGTCGCTAATGCGAAAGTAAGTAGAAGTGATTTTTTCATGGGGAACCGACGATCTTGGTCGGTAGGTCTTTGGGAACACCCTGTCGTTAGGATCAGCCCGATCTGTGGATGCAGGATCCGGCAAAATTTATTCCCACTCCAGGTGCCACAAATCGCACACATGCGAACGAAGCATTGCTAGCCAAAGAGTTCTGGACGCAAACCCTTCAAGTCACCCCCACACATGGCGCGAAGCCCACTATTATGTATGTTGGAACCGATTCAGAAGTTCGAATTCGCACACCATGCTCGATCTTCAATCGACCAGCCAAACCATTCACACGATGACCACCCTCTTTCAATTCACCGGCGAGACCTTGCAAGGTTCACCGCTCTCCCTGGCAGAGTTCCAAGGCAAAGTCGTACTCGTCGTCAATGTCGCAAGCCGCTGTGGGTTCACGTCCCAGTACGAAGGACTCGAGGCCCTGCATCAGAAGTATGCGCATCGCGGACTGATCGTCCTGGGTTTCCCATGCAATCAATTCCGCTCGCAGGAGCCCGGCGATGCCGCAGAGATCGCCAGTTTCTGCAAAATGAACTTCGGCGTGACCTTCCCTATGTTCGCCAAGGTCGACGTGAATGGCCCCCATACAGCACCTATCTTTGACTTCCTCAAAACCGAAGGCCGCGGGATCCTAGGCACCAAAAAAGTCAAATGGAACTTCACCAAGTTCCTGGTGGACCGCACGGGCCAGAACGTCGAGCGCTTCGCGCCTACCTTCAAACCTGAGAACTTGCACGGGCACATCGAGGCGCTTTTGTCCGCTGAGTAGAGTTCGATTTTTCGAGCCCTTGGATCCGCTACTACGAAAAATCAATAACCGTAGGGATCTTCGGGTACGTAGCTCAGGTAAGCCGCCAGTCCACAGATCAAAGCGCAGGCCAGCACGCTCGTTATGAAGCGTACCGCCGGCTTTTTGATAGGCCATCCCACTCGGATCATTTGCGGGGCGAGCAAGAGAAGCAATGCGCTGATCCATGGCGTGTTCGCGAAAAACACGCCTGTAAAAAGCAACCCACCAAGGCCCAAGGTGAACGGCAGACTGGAGCCGTAGCCGACCTGTTGTTTGGAACGCAGCAGCGATACAACACAGAACACGGCCCCGACGCAGGCGAGTCCGCCCGCCAAATGGGCACTGCCACCCGTGGACTGCCCCAGCACGAAAGCGCTGCTTCCCATGGTCAGAGCGAAGGCTCCGGGGACCTGCAAGCCACTCGGTCGCGCACGAACCAGATCGCTATTGAGTAGCAGCGCAATCGCAGCTACGGCTGAGAGGGTGGCCGGCATTTGCCAAATGAGTTCCCCTTGCCAGTCGTACTTCCGTAGCGGTGCGCTCGAAAGCCAAACAAAACCGGCCATGAGGGCTACGCCCAGGAAGAAGTGCGGTATCGAGCGTGTACGACCCTGTAGCGCAGCGATCGGAATGGCGACCAACATGGCGAAGAAGTGCCAATGCCCCACCTCTTTTGCGGGCCAAGGAGCGAGAGCCCCCTTGAGTCCATAATAGGCCAGGGCCAGACCTAAGCCCCAAGCCAAAGCCGGCGCCCAAGCGCTTCTGGATCCTTCGGTACGCTTACGGGCCCAAGCCAGCAAAGCGAAGAGGAGAGCCCCAATAAAGGGGTAGAGAAACGCTTGGGTGGCCAATGAGTTATTCCTTGATGCCTTCGAAGGCCAATGTCAGCGTAATCTCATTGCTCAGCACAGCGTCCGGATAGGTATCCATGCCGAAGTCGCGCCGATTGACCGAGAAGCTGCCTTCGAAGCCTGCCCGGAAACCGGATTTCTTGCCGGTGTCACGCGCGCCAACCAAAGTCATAGGCACTTTGACCTCCTTCGACTCCCCGTGGAAGTCCAACATGCCCGTAACTTCGTACATGGTCTCACCGGTCTTGGCAAAGCCCGTCGACTTGAAGGCGATTTCGGGGTACTGCTTCACGTTCAAGAAGTCGGGGCTGCGCAGATGGTTGTCGCGCTTTTCACTGTTCGAATTGACGCTCTTGGCGACAACACTCGTGTTGAGAACGGACTTGCCCTCTTCCTCCGAGAGAACGAAATTACCTTCCATCGTGTCAAATCGGCCGTGTGCGTAGGAGACGTCCAAGTGCTTGATCTTGAACATCACAGAGGAGTGCGAAGCATCAATCGCATAGCTGCCCGCTTCGGCCGACGAGAATGCGGGCGTGAAGGGAGCCTTGGACGCGGTCAGTACGGGAACAGCGGCCATCGCAATGGCGGTAAGGATCAGGGGCTTGAGGAGTTTCATTGGGGGGGGCTTGCAGGTTAGAGGGATGATCGGAGGCCAAACGGCCAGCAGGAACGCGCCTAGGGAACCCAAATTCAATTGACGCCGGTCGGTAAATCTACGCTTTTACAAACTTCGCTACAGGACTTTCTCCCTGCCCAACCAAGCTTGGCGAGGCCTTTTCCACGTACGCGAGGTCGAGATGAAAAAAAACGTCCCATCGGGCCAAATGATTTGCGCGCAACCGTTGAGGCCCATCCCTAGCCCTGTGCGACCCTAGCCCGAACATTTCATGAAGACGCGCTCCAGGCACAGCAACTCGTTTCCTGGCGTGGCTTTGTGGATTTTGATCCCGCAGGCAATGCAGTAGGGATCCGCTTTGCGGACCGGGGCTTACCTGTCGAGGAAGGCAAATTTCGGAAAGTGCTGCCAGGGGACGAGAGGGGCCCGAAGGGGCCCGTTTGCGAAGTCTGGGGCGTGTGTTCATGAAATGTTCGGGCTAGATCAGCGCTGCAAACACGCATCAAAGAACTCGAACACTTGGGGGAGGGCAAATTGAACGACCCCCATGTGCTCCACCTGCGGCAACTCAACGAAGCGGCTTTTGAACTCCTGATCCACCAACGACCGCTGCAAAGCGCGGGCCCCGCCCAGGGCAAAGTCATGGGATCCGGCAACGACCAAGAAGGGCGTCGCCAGGTGTTTCTTCCCGACGGTGCTGGCCATGCCCCCTCCGATCGCAGCCACGCCCAAGTAATCAGGATCCGAAGGTTCTTTCGACTCACGCAAGGCAGCAGCTATGGACCCCACCCCCATGGAATGCCCGACCAAGAAGATACGCGACGGGTCAATGCCAAGCGGCTCTTGCAGCAACTCAAGCACGCGGCGGAAAGGTAGACCAATCCCGGTGAATCCACCCCTGGGGGCGATCAGCACCCATCCCCGCTGCTCGCAAAGCTTTTGGACCAGCCCATCTCCGTAACCATCAAAGAACAGGTTCTCGCTGCCCCCAGCCCCGTGCAGAGCAATGACGCAAGGACGCAGTTCGCCCGCCTCGCGATCCGGTTGAAACACGCGCAGGAATCCGCGCCCCTTAGGACCACGCTTCGATTGCCCCCGCAGACTCAACCAAAACTCCTCGCCCAATTCCGACAAGCGCTGGAGTCCTTCGCCATGCGACGCCAGGGCTTCGCACTGTTGCAAAACCCTGAGAGCGGGCAAGTCCATCTCCGAGGTTTGCCTAGAAAATGCTCGACGTAGCGTTTGAAGCCCGAATTCGACACTTGCGCGGTTGTCAGGCCCCCATGTCTTGGTTCCAGTAAGCTGCTCCTCCAACTTCGCAAGGCGCGCTTCCATGTCCGCCACCCAGGAGATTTGCATGCGCCCCACGTCCACGGAAACATCGCCTACTCTGGAATCCAAGCGGACCGTGTAATCCCCTTGGCCCAAATCCTCGGGGAGGTCCAAGCGAAACTCTCCAGCGGTCAAAGGAACCTGCATGGATGCCAGTAGCGCTCCATCCGCAGCCAGGAGTTGGACCTGTGCCATTGTGATCTGCTTCCGAGCGCCTTGCTCGGATTCCACCGCTTCAACTTCCACACTTGTAGCAGGGTACAAATCAGCCAACTCAAATTTCAGGTGAAGCGGCCTGGGACCTTGCAAGAAACGCTTCCCGCGCAGAACCACCCGCACATGCTCTTGCAGCAGCGCCTGCTCTCCATCCCCAAGATCCCCAAGTGTTTGAGCATCCAATAAAAGAAGCTTGGAGTAGGCGCCATCCAAGCTGCGCGCCACACCCGCTGGACTCATACCGAAGAAAGCTTTCACCGCACCTTCCATGTCCGGCAGTACGACCGCCCGGTCCCCCAATTCCTGGCGAAACTCCAAAGAACGTTCCAGCCTGCGTAGACGATGCCCTAGCTCAAATCGGCTGGGAGCCGCTTGCGCAAAAGCCACCGTGCCACACATGCCGAAGGCCATCAACAAAGCCGCGGCCCGCAACACTCTATGCCTCATTCGGCTCCAATAGTCATTCATCGTTTGCTCGCTCATGTTTGGGTTGCCTTTTCGAGGCGTTCCCAACCTTATCCGATGAATTCGAATCATGTTGTCGCGCAAACGGATCCTTCGCCCAGAGCCGAGGCAGCGCAACAAATTCTCGCCCGCGACTCGCATGCGACCGCGCCGGTAGCCGCTTGGTTCTCTCAGGCAAGTGCGCTAAAAATCCAATCGGCAAGGAATATGCATAAGTCGTGTTCCTGGCTCGACCGAGATCTCAAGGCTACTGGGCCCTAAGCTGTGCGTGGTACTTCCGAAGTGCACGCATGTCCTTGAACACCTGCTCGGCCTCGAATGTGCCGTCCCCGTTCAAGTCCTCAAAGCAAAGGGCTTCACGCACATGCTTGGACTGGAAGCCCTCGGGCGTTTGCTTGCCGAAACCACCCCCCCAAACCGCGAGCAGGTAGCCGGTGGAGTCGCCCACAGGAAAGACCTCGACTTCGACGCTGGCGGCCAACATGGGGAGGTGCGTACTGGTTACAAGGACTTCCTTGGCCCACGCTTTTCTGGGTTCCAACTTCCACAAGGTCGTGGCCTTGCTTTTCGAATCACGATTTAGAACAAACAG
>JBLFXY010000119.1:0-11514 GCA_047611645.1 Glaciecola sp. | reverse complement strand
GCCCTACGCACACCTCGGAAGCGGGCACGGAATTGCGGACCTATGCTCGTGTTGGAGACGAACCGGTAGGGTTGGTGCCGTTGGTATTTCAAGATTGGCTCAACAAACCCCTTCACGGTTGGCGTAGCCGGTTGCTTTGGAATTTGAAGGAGGGGCGTTTGGCCCGCTTGCGACTGACGCAGGGTGCAAAAGTGCGGGAGTACAAACGCAAGATCCAAGGCACGTGGACTTACATGGATGCCGACACAAGCCCTGTCGAACTGCTGCCCGCCTTGGATCACCTGGTTTTCCTGCGCGCCGATCAGCATTTCCCCGGGGGGGAGCTGGCGACCCTGACCGATCCCGTGCGGGTGGAGTTCATGGAGGCCGATGGCACCCAGCACTCGGCCGAAATCGGCCCCGATGCTGAAGGCGAAATCCGAATCCAACTGAACGGTATGGGGTCCCTGGCGAAGTATCAGGAATTGCACAGCCTTCTGGCTGGCATCCTGAACAAGTAGCAAGCTGGACCCGGATCGGGAGAAGCGGCCAAATTAGGTCCTGAATGGGCCCCATGGTTTGAGATTGGGGGGCCCTTCAGTGTAGAATGCCTAACAAATGGCGAACATCGACAATGGAAGGGGATTCGCGGCGCCGCCAGCGGGCGGGGTGGTCCCCGGGCTAATCCAGACCCTAAAAGCTGGTCATTGGGCGGAACGTTTCGCTGCGTGGAAGACCAAGCCTGCCCGGGCCGGGCGGCTGGAGCCCTTCCCGGAGCGTCTGCACCCAGAGTTACAGCGCGTGCTTCGCGACCAGGGGATTCTTGAGCTGCGCAGCCATCAGAGCCAAGCGATCGAACACATCCTGAATGGGGAAGACACCTTGATCGCCACGCCCACAGCTTCGGGCAAGACGCTTTGCTACACCCTTCCGATCCTGCAACGCCTGCTCGAGACTGGAGGACGCTCCAGGGCCCTGTTCCTTTATCCGACCAAGGCGCTAGCCCAAGATCAGACCGCGTCTCTGAGCGTGCTGGTGGAGGCCCTGGGCACGGACTGGCACGCGTCGACCTACGATGGTGACACGCCGGTCGAGGTGCGTCGATCCGCACGCGATCGCGGGCATATGATTCTCACCAACCCCCACATGCTGCACCAAGGCATCCTGCCCAACCATGCCAAGTGGGCTGAGCTGTTCCGCGACCTGGAGTTTGTCGTGGTCGACGAAGTGCACTCGCTTTCTGGCGTATTCGGTTCGAGCGTGGCGTGTGTCTTGCGCCGGCTCTTACGCATTGCCAGGCACTATGGAGCCAACCCCAAATTCATCGCTTGCTCAGCGACCCTGCGGGATGCCGCGGATCACGGGCGGCGCCTGTTCGGCCGAGAAATGCGGGTGGTGGACGAGGACGGTTCGCCTTCTGGAGTGCAAACGCTGGGAGTGTACAACCCGCCCTTGATCAATCCCGTGGCCGGCCTACGCGCCAACGCGCTCGAGGAAGCGCGCGAATTGGCCAAGGTGGTATGCGGACCCCATCACCAAACAATTTTCTTCTGTGGAAGACGTACCGCTGTGGAGGTGTTGACCCGCTACCTGAAAGAGAACTCCGCTTCTTTTGGCCTGCTTCCGCATCACATTCGCGGTTATCGAGGCGGCTACCTTCCCAACCTGCGCCGTGAGATCGAGCAGGGTCTGCGCACGGGTGAAGTCAAGGTCGTGATCTCTACCAATGCCTTGGAATTGGGCGTGGATATCGGAGCCCTCGATGTGGCGGTTCTCGTGGGTTATCCGGGCTCGCAGGCCTCTTTTTGGCAAAGGGCGGGGCGTGTCGGCCGTCGGGGCAACCCGAGCTTGGTCGTGATGCTCGCGCGCAGCGAACCCACCGACCAGTTCCTCGTGGCTCATCCCGAGTACTTGATGGGGGCTCCCAAAGAACGCCTGGGAGTGGATGCGGATCAATGGGTGATCCTGTCCGAGCAGATCAAGTGTGCGGCCTTCGAGTTGCCCTTTCGACTCGACGAGAATGGGGACCTGCTCGGAGAGCCGGAGTTTGGCGAGAGTGGTTTGGTACCCGAAATGTTGCAGTACCTGGCGGATGCGTCGGGCTTCTTGCTCCGGCGGGGCAACACGTACTTTTGGATGGCGGAAGCCTATCCCGCCCAGGAGGTTTCCTTGGCCGGCGGGGATCTCGACAACGTGGTCATCCTCGAAGAACGCACCGAAAAAGCCTTGGGCGAATGCGACCGCGAAAGCGCGTTGACCACCTGCCACGAGGGTGCCATCTATCAAGTCCAGGGCCGCACCTGGCGCATCGAGCGTTACGACCACGTGCACCACCGCGCCTACGCCAAACCGGTGGAATCCGATTATTTCACCGATGCACAAACCGATACGGAAGTGCGTGTGCTGCGCCTCGAGCGCTGCGTGCAGCGACCTTTGGCTTCTGTGCGGAACCGGGTCGCCCTCGACGAGGAACCGGATAAGAGCTTGCAAGCTGGTGAGGATCTTTCGATTTGGATCGGCGAGGTGCACGTCACAACGGTGGCTACCATTTTCAAGAAGGTGCGTTTCTACACGCGCGAAAACGTGGGCGCGGGACCGATTCAATTACCACCGGAGGAATTGGACACCGAGGCTTTTTTGATCACCCTTTCAGAGGTGAGCGCCCAAGAGATCGGTCTGGAGACGGGCTCGCGGGGCAGCGCTTGGCGTGCCCTCGGCCAGCTTTTGCGCCGCATGGCTCCGTTACACATTCGCTGCAGCCCCAGTGACCTGGGCATCTCGAGTCACGTGCGGTCCCCGTTTTTTGGGCGGCCCACAATCTTCCTGTACGACCGCGTGCAAGGCGGCGTGGGGTTGAGCAACCTGCTGCTGGACGCATTCCCCGAGTTGTTGGCCAGTGCCCTTAAGGTCGTCGAAAAATGCGAGTGCGTCGAAGGTTGCCCCGCATGCGTGGGCCCACGTGCGCAGGCAGGTCCGGAGGGCAAGCGCCTGGTTCTGTCCTTGCTGCGCCATTTCCTGCGGCAGGGACCCTGGAACGATGTAGAGGTCAGAGGCCAGGTCGGGCCTTTAGAAGAAGGGGAGATCCCCAGTCCTTTGGAAGGCGGATCGTTGCAGCCCAATGACTTTGGCCCTGAAGGGCATTATCCCCGGGGTGTGCATAGCGAGGCCCCTCCGGCGTGAGTGGCACCGAGGCAAGCAAGAAAGCATTTGCTGCGAAATTGGCCCGGTTGCGCCGGGACAAGGCGCCCGCTGTAGAGACCCCATCGCCCCCAATTGTCCCAGGACCTGAGGCCGGGAGTTCCGCGCCCCTACAACCGTCATCCACATCCTCGAACCCAAAGATACCTATCTGGGTTCGCAAGCGTTTGCAGGGTGGAGCTTCTACCCGTCGCACCAAAGAGCCAGCCAGCTCACCGTCCGCGCCGAGCGATGTACCGCGCCTGATGGGCCGGCCGGATGAGCTACAGCTCTCCAGCGACAATTCTTATTGGTTCCGTCGCCGCTTGTATCCGGTTCAGTACGTGCACGGCGATTGGCCATTGCAGCGAGCCCTCGACGTCTCCAACGACAACTTCGTGCTATTGACGGGAGACGCAAGTTTGAACGGTTTGGATGCTTCGAAGGCGGTTTATTTGGACACGGAAACCACGGGGCTGTCGGGCGGAGCTGGTGTGTTTGTTTATATGGTGGGTTTGGCTAGCTTCACGGAAGACGGATTGGAGGTCTGGCAGGGTTTCATGGATGGGCCCGAGCAGGAGGCTTCGTTGTTGCAAGAAGTCGCCAGGAGAATCGAAGCCAGTGGGGGGGTTGTTTCTTTTTTCGGTAAGTCCTTCGACCGCCATCGCCTGCAAGACAAAATGGCGGTGCATAGCATCGCCTCGCCATTCGACGCGCTGCCGCATCTGGACCTCTACCACCCATTGCGCAGGCTCCACAGGGGCGTGTACGTCAACTCTCGCTTACAGACGATGGAGCATGCCCTGTGCGGATTGGTACGCTCCGATGACCTTCCTGGAGCTCTAGCGCCCGAGGCTTGGTTCGACTATTTGGGGAATCGACCTCACCGTCTGGAGGGGGTGTTTCGCCACAATTGCGATGATGTGCTTTCGCTGGTGACCCTTTTGGCTTGGTTGGCCGAGGTGGATCAAAGGGCGCATGCCCCGAACGATCTCAAAGCCGAGGTCGCCCGGGAATTGGCCTTGTGTGAAGCCTTGGTAGCCAATCGACGCTACGAACATGCCTTGCAAAGATCGCAGCCCTTCCTGCAACGATTCGGGTTGCAAGAGCGGGACGCATCCGGGGACGACTCTTCGCCCGTTCAGTCGAATACGGAAGTGTGTGCCTTATGGTGGCTTCAGGCGGAAGCCTTGAGGCGCTTGCATCGGGGCGCAGAGGCCATGGCGAGCTTGCAACCATTGTTGGACATGCCTGGTGAGCACGCCTGGGGCGCCCGCACTCGAATATTGGCGGCCAAGATTCTTGAACACGAGCAGCGGGATTTATTTGCCGCCCACTCGATGTGCCTGGCAGCGATAAAAATGCTCGCTGGTTTGCGGAGTTTCCAGGGACGCCCCGCATTGGAGCGTGATGTGCAGAAACGTGAGAAGCGTTTGGCTAGCAAGCAGATTTCGAAAAACTAACGATCATTCGTGGATGAGAGCGGTGCCCTCATCCGTTGGCCAGGTGCAAGCGCAGAGCCGCTGGGTAGGCGATGAGCTCCTCTTCGAAGACTCGAGATGCCAAACGCTCCGAATTGTCGCCCGGAAGGACCGGGCAGGTACGCTGGACCAGAATGGGGCCATGATCAAAAACGTTATCTACGTAATGCACGGTGCACCCGCTGACTTTGCAGCCACGTTTGAGCACCGCATCGTGCACGTGATGGCCGTAGAAACCAGCACCACCAAACGAAGGCAGCAGCGACGGGTGAATGTTGAGCACACGATTCTGCCAGGCATCCGGTATCGGTAGAAACCGAAGAAAGCCTGCCAGGATCAGGGTGCGGACCCCCGCTTCCTCTAGCATGGAGAAGATCAAGGCACTGTAGGCCTCGGCGGTCAGTTCACGCTTCTCATCTGGGACCTGACACGGGATATCCCAGCGTCGTGCATGCTCGAGCGCAGCCACGCCGTGGCGCGATGAAATGCAAAGTCGAATATCCACAGGCAGCTCCGCGCTGCTAGAAAGCTGAGCGAGGTGATCCAGATGCCTACCTGTTCCGGACACCATGACAGCGACAGGGTGTAGAGCCTCGTTCGAAGGGGAGTTCATGGTCGGATGGCCCTAGAGTTCAAATTCCATTTCAAGCGCCACCTGATGCAGGTCGGGCACAAGCAGGGATAATAGGTCCTCAAGGATGGGGGCGCTGGATTCGGCGGCTTTCAACAGATCCTGCATTCGCATGGGGCTTTGTCCCGTATCGGTGATGCACGTCAAAGCGACCAGGGCCAATCCCGCATGGGCAGCCGAAATCCAAGGTCCCGCGCATCCTTGAATCGCAATGTCGGCGGGGGTGCCTGCCAGCCATTTTACTTCTGCGGGGGTGATGCTACTTGGACCTTGCAAGCATGCGCCCACGCCGCTTCCAAGCGACTGTCCAATCGCCCGCATATGATCGCTGGCGCGCAAATGCAAACCCGGATGATGCAGGCGGGTTTGATCGGGAAACAGGGGGCCCAGACTGGTGGGGCCCAAACCCAAGAGAGGGGTGTACCCCGAGAGGTTGATGTGATCCGAAACCGAGGCCAACGAACCGACGGGTATATGCTCTCTTAACGAAGTCCCCGCCGAGGTGTGAACCATCGTTCGTGCACCTGCGGCGGCAGCCAGCCAAACCGGGAAGGCCCGCTCCCATGCCGGCCGCTCTGGACCTCCACCCGTGCCAAATTGCAGGGAACCAGGCGCGTCTTCCAATAGCCACAAATTACAAGTTCCTTGAGGTGTGATTGCGTTGGCCACAATAAGTTCCACCTCGTGCCAAACCGCGGGGACCCCGGCCAATTCGTGCAAAGGAAGCGTATGAAGAATTTCAAAGGAGCTAGCCACGGAACCCTGGCCAGTACCCAAAAGAAACAAACAATGGGGCGTTTGCAAACCCTTCTCTTTGAGCCCTTTGAGGGCTTCCGAGATCGCGTCGTCAAGGTTTATAGATACCATTTGTAGCGTATGTAATTTCAGTTTAAGGCACTGCGTTAGAATCAGAATAGCAGGTTGGTGGCTAGTTAAAGAAGCATGTCTCCCGGAAAGGGGAGCATCTTAGTGAAAACGAAATCACCCCATATACGTATTGCCTTGCTTGCCGAAGGTGTGGGTAAGGGAGGAGCCTACGCGCGCTTTCTGGATTTGCCTTTTTTTTGCTGAAAACCACAAAAGTGGAGGCTGTTCGTCGAGTCTCCCATTACCCCCTCACTCCTAATGAGCTACCGAGACAGTGTTCTAGAAACTATTCGCGGATTGCCGCAGTTGCCGGCTTCGACCGGCGACCTGCTCAAGTTGTTGCAAGCCGATAAAATCGATACGGATCGTGTTTGCAAAGCGATAACCTTTGAACCTCGTCTTTCAGGACTGGTGTTGGGCATAGCGAATTCCGCATTGTTAGCGGGGCGCGTCGAAGTCGGGTCGATTCGAGCAGCCGTTTTGCGTCTGGGTCATAAGCTGTTGATCGCTTCGCTGCTTGGTTCAGCTGTGAAACCCATGTTTCAGAAGTCCGGCATGACCTGTTACGATACCTCCCAGGGAAGCCTATGGGAGCAGAGCGTGGCCCTGGCTCTCGCAGCCGAGCAGGTGGCCATTCAGTCCGCAATCGTCAATCCGGCAGACGCCTTTACCGTGGGGCTATTAGCGGATGTGGGTAAGTTAGGAATGGCATCCACTGCAACGGAGCATAGCCATGCATTGGTTGAACTTACTCTGAGGAAGGGTTTAGCCTTCGACAGCGCGGAGCGCATGATTCTAGATATCGATCATCCCGAAGCGAGCGCCTTGCTGCTGGCAAGCTGGGGGTTGCCACGATCCTTAGTGGATCCCGTGCAATGGCATCACCGCCCAGATCAATGCCCGCTGGAGTATCAAACCCTGGCGGACACGGCGCACGTAGCTCACTATCTGTGCGAGCAGTTGGGAGGACCCTTAGCTTTTGACGCAAGTCACTTTGCACTACAACAAGGAAGCCTGGACCGCTTGCACTTCACCGAAGACGATATGGACCTGGCGATGTTCTCTGTGGATAATAAAATCGATGACGTCATGCGTGCATTTGGAGTACGGCGGCAGGCTGCGTAGTCTTCGGGTGCTTCTTCGTATAAACCGAAGGTTCTTGTTTCACTCCTCTTCGCTCGCCTCTGCCGGCTTCGATTCCGCCTCACCCAACGGTAGGGCCGTGCCATCGCTGAGTAGCATGAGTAGGAGGGAACCGCGGCCCACCTCGAAAGCACGCTCCATGTAGCCTGCGGCGGCCCCGTAATCTTTCAAGCTGAAGGCTCTTAGGCCGGCCACCAAGGCCGAAGCCGTTTGCTGTTCTACCGCGAGAGCCATCATGCCCTGTTCGGTTTGCCCTTTCTTAGCCTTTACTAGAGTCTCGTTCACCGCGTTGGCTTCGCCTTCATTGAAACGAGCATCACCGGTCTGAACGAGCATTTCCTGCACTTGGCCCATCACGGATAGAACCGCCTGAACCCTCCACAAACAGGCCAGTCCTTCGGCTTCTTCGGGAGCGAGGGGGGTCTCGATGCGATCTTCAAAAAGGTACCGGAAGTCACGCTCACGTACGAGGAAATCACCAAAGGGCACCCGCACCCCGTCCAAGGAAACCCAGTTCGAATGAACACCTGATATTCCCACATGGTTCGGTCGCGCGGCACGCGGATCCAAAGTGTTGGAGAGGCTCCAATCGCCCGATTTGTAGCTGGATTGCCAGGCATGCATATAAGCCTGCATGGCGGCGAGGTCACGATCGAAAGTCGCCGCCCAGCCACGGCCTGGCTCGGAAAGCAAACTGTCCTGGGCAGCTTCCAAACGCACGCGAGCCTCCTCGAGACTCAGGGCGGAGAGCTCCTGTCTCAGGCCCGAATTGCGCCCGAGAAGTCGACCCAGTGTGATCCGATCCATACCTCTTGTTTTTGCAATCCACTGCTCTTGTAGGCTGGGCAATTCCGCTTTCAGGATCCCAAGCTCTTGAATCCGCGATTTGAATTCCAAGGCCTCGACAGGCGCTTGTCCTTGGCTGTTCAAAAGGCTTAGATCCACTGAATCCGTAGACTGAAAACGTTGTATTTGCACATCCAGAGCGCCATGTGCTTGATCGAATTCGCCTCGATTAGCGTGGCCGCGAGCATTGCTCAAAATACTTTGTAGGAAACCGTCTCCCTGGGCCAAGAGACCGATTAGGACCTCCTTGCGCACGTCGCTTAGGCTTATAGCCAACTCTCCAGTGAGCGGTGACTCGTAGGTCAGTACGGCCTGCAGGGGCGTCAACAGTTGGGCTGCCTCTGGCGTCCATTTACCCAGCCCACGCAGCACGTCGCTTTCATCCGAGAGTGACTGTGCGGCTTCTTCCATGGCCCGCGTTACGCTGCGTCCACGCTCCTCTAAGGATCCTGCTTGCGTCAAGGCCTGATCGGCACTGTTGCTACCCCGGTACGTTTGAGCAAACTCGCGCAACCGTTGAATGCGAACCTCGTCGCTTAGGTCGAGTTCTTGCAAGGCCTTCAGCTGCTCCTGGGCCTCCGATTCGAATTCTGCACCCATATCCGCGCTGGGCACCTCGCCTTCGCCCACACCGGGGCCCTCGACAACATCGAACAGGAACTCCGGATCCGAATCGCTCGGCCCAACCGTATTCGATGTCGTGGACCGCACGTTCTCGGTTTTGCCGGGTGTTGGATTCGGGGCCGCCTGTTGCTTGGAATCCCAAAGGAAATAGGCCGCAGCCAAGATGACCGGGCCGGCCAATATCAAAGCCCTGCGTCGCCCGGATCCCGACGTGCTCAGTTGTGGCAAGCCGAGCTGGAGCTCTAATTGATCCACGCGCTCAAGTACTGCTTGCGCATTTTGCGGACGAAGTGCGGGATCCTTGGCCATCAGGTTCAAAATCAACTGCGACACAGGTTCTGGAATTTCAGCGTCCCTCTGGGTCGGCGTTTCCGGCTCGGTTGTCAGGGCCGCACGCAGGATTTCCTTGCTGCTCGCACCTTCGAAGGGAGTACAGCCCGTGGACACCTGGTAGGCGGTGGCGCCCAGTGAATAAAGATCGCTAAGTGCGCTTGGTTTTTGTCCGCGCACGACCTCGGGCGCCAGGAAGTGCGGTGTCCCCATGGCCGGACCACCCTCGTGATCCTGGGACAGATCCATCACCAAGCCCAAGTCCGCCAACTTGGTCACCCCGTTTTCGGTCAGCATCAGGTTGGCCGGCTTGATGTCCCGGTGTACCAATCCTCGGCTCTCAGCGAATGCTAGAGCCTTGCTTGTATCTGCGATCACACGCAGCGTTTGGCGCCAGGAGAGGGGACCCCGTTTCTCCAGACGATCGGCCAAGCTTCCCTCGCCCATGTACTCCATCGATAGATAATGCACAGCATCCTGCGAACCGACATCGAAGACTGTGACCACGTTCGAGTGGCCCAAAGCCGCAGCGGCGCGCGCCTCGGATTCGAAGCGCTGAACGAGATCCGGATCGTGGCTCAGGGCCGGGGCCAAAACCTTAATGGCGACCTGCCGTTGTAGGCTGGTCTGCACGGCCAGGTAGACACGACCTCCTGCACCGCGCCCAACTTCGCGTTCCACCTCGTAACCCGAGATAGAAGGCAGGCTGTTTCCCGCCCCAGCGGAGTCCTCAGATAGCCACACACTCACATGACCCACATCGAGTCGCTGACCGGTTCCCATGGGACATTGGGTGATGGCCACACCGTCCAATTGCGTCCCCGTATCGGAACCGAGGTCGGTGACCTGAAGAGCGCGTCCTTTGAGGGCCAACACACAATGCACGCCCGCAATTTCGACACCGGGCAGAACAAGGTCAGCACGGGCCGGATCGGAGCCAAGAATCCAGCGATCCTTTCCAGCGAGGGAAATGGGATCAGGACCCAGGGAGGGGATGTCGAGATGGAGGGGCTTTTCGGTCACGGCGATGATGCGGGGATTTGTGAGCCCGTGATTCTAACGAAAGAGAGCGCTGCCTACCCGTACCAAGGTGCTGCCATTGGGCACGGCCCATTTGAGATCCTGACTCATGCCCATGGATAGGCCGCAATGCCCATCTACCAGTTCAATTTCAGGCGAATTTGAAAGCCCTTGGGCCAGTTGGAAGCCCTGCTCGAAGGTGCGCTGGGTTCCACTGCCATCGGGGTCCTCCAGCGGCCCCATGGTCATCAAACCGAGCAGGCGTAAGTGGGGGGCCTGGGTGACTTGCAGTGCGGCCCGATCGAGTTGGTCCAGGTCAAAGCCCTGCTTGTTCGAATCACCTGACAGGTGAACTTGTAGGTATAGATCGAGCGTACGATCCTCTTCCGTGGCAATACGCTCCAGGGTCTCAATGAGTGCTAGCGAGTGCACAGAGTGAAGTACTGAGGCCACCCGCACCACCCGGCGGGCCTTGTTGCGCTGTAAAGGGCCAATAAAATGCCATCGGGGACGCATGCCCCTAGCGGCTAGTTTCTCATCTTTCGCCACCAACGCATCCGCTCGATTCTCGGCGAATTCACGCTCACCCATAGAATACAGGGTCGCGGTGGTGATCGCATCCACCGCCTTTGTGACGGGGAGCAATTGCACGGTATTGGGCTTTCGCCCGCTTGCACGGCACAAGTCCGCGAGCTCGCTTCGGGCAATCTCGAGGCGTTCCTCTAAGAATTCAGCGGATCGTGAGGGGAACACAGATGTGGAACTCGGAAGGGGGACAGGGATGCCGCCCCGACGCTAACCCTGGACCGGCTTAAGGGTCAAACGGATACGTGAAGTCGTGGTGGAGCGGATTCTCCGGCTTTCACAGGGACGAACGCCGGGAACCCAGACCAACTCGTCTTCAGCGAAGACGACGGGCATCTGGCTGCGAGCATCGCGGTGCACACCCGCGTTGGCTAGGAAGCGGCTGAGCTCCTTTGAACCAGGACCTCCGATCGGGTGAAAGCGATCACCGGGTTGGGGCAAGCGAACACGTAGGGAACCGGGTAGGTCCTGAGCGTCTAATTCGACCACATTGGGATCGGTGGAAAAGCCATCGCCGGGCTGGCTGTCAACTTTTTCAGCGATCAATTCGGCTCCACCGGGCAATACCAGACGGCCAGGAATGTTCAAAGTACCGCCGGAATCGCCTTCGAGTGAGATGCTGGTGTCCTCGGGCGCGCGGCCGCCTTGCGGGCCCGTATGGCCGGGAGGACAAAGTTGGACTTCCGAGCTGCGGAGAATCAGTTGCCAGTCGCCAGGCAGGTTACGGCGGATGTTCCGCCCTTCTTCCAGGTCGCTCTGAATAAGTGCAAGCACGGTCTTGCCGGCAGGCTTACCCGTTCCTTCGTGGATCAGGCGCCAGAGGGCTCGGCG
>JBLFXY010000118.1:0-11618 GCA_047611645.1 Glaciecola sp. | reverse complement strand
AGTAAGCCGACGGGAGTAAGCCGACGGGAGTAAGCCGGCTGGAGTAAGCCGGCTGGGGTGATGCGAAGGGGCAGCGGGGCGGGGCAGCTTGGCGTTGCTGGCATGACCCCCGCAAAGTGGTCCAGTCCTTATGAGAGTCGAGTTGATGAAGTGGGCGCCTGCTCAGTTTGCGGCG
Source organism: Glaciecola sp. (assembly GCA_047611645.1). Taxonomy (GTDB): domain Bacteria; phylum Planctomycetota; class UBA1135; order UBA1135; genus NORP259. The sequence goes on along the minus strand of JBLFXY010000118.1, from coordinate 11,443 downwards.
AGCTGTGGCCCACTTCATCCACTCGACTCTCATAAGGACTGCACCAATAAATGGGGTCAGGCCATTGCCCTTGCGCACGACTCGCGCGCGATGGGCGCCCGTCATGGGGGCTTGGCCGGAGCGTGTGCAGCGGCATGTCGAGTCCGTGAGTCCCATCCTCCATGGAGGTCCCCAGGCAGTAGCGCAGTTGCGTGGGTTGGACCCTCCAAGGTCCGGGGTTGGCAGGCGGTCCAATCCGGTGGGGCCAGGTGGGGCGGGCTTGGAGTGATTTTTGGCTACCCGGTGGAGGCCGTCCCCATATCTGGGTTCGACGAGGTTCTTTTGCGTACACCTCAGGGGCCGGACTGGTGTGCCCGGGCCCCATATCTTGGGGGTGGCGTGCATACCGCCACTAGGGATAGAAGGGCAAGTTTTGGCACTAGGAGTGTGCTTTTATGCAGTCCTGCTCAATTTTCCAAGTGGGTGCTTGTGCAATGGTCGGTGGGGCGAAAAGATACCTGAATGGGGCAAAGTGGATCAGAATGGACCGAGGGTGCAGAGGCATCCCCCGAGGAAGACGGTTTCGTCTTCTGTGGGGAGTCCAACCACTCTGTGGATAGCAAGAAGCGGGTTTTTGTGCCCAAACGCTTCCAGCAGGGCCTTCCCATGGACAGCCAAGGGAGCCGTGTGGCGGTCCTAACGAGGGGTTTGGATGGTTGCTTGTACCTGTTCCCCGAAAAGGGCTTCAACCGGGCCATCAAGCGCCTCAATACCGAGGCTTTTGCCTCCAAGCAAGACCTGCGCTTGCAGCGGCTGGTCTTCAGCGTGTCCCAGCGCATCACCCTGGACGGCTCCGGTCGATTGCTGCTCCCGACCAAGCTGGTCGAGATGGCCGCGATCGGTAAGGACGTGGTCATGGTCGGCGTCATGGACCGGGTCGAAATTTGGTCCGCGGCACGTTGGACCGAGTTCACCCAGGCCAACTCCGCAGCGGACGATGATGCGGGCTACGACGAATTGGAGCAGCTCCTATCCGGAGCGTTCGGAACCGATGGGGGACGGTCGTAAAATCGATATGTACGACCCCAAATCCGTTTCCAAAATCAATGGGGGACCTTGTCGTGGTTGACAATCCTTCTTCTGTGCACATCCCGGTCTTGGGCCAAGAGGTAGTCAGCTTGCTGGGGGGTAAGTCTGACTCTTTGAACGCTTCTGGCTTGATCGTGGATGCCACGCTGGGTGCCGGGGGGCATTCGGCGTTGCTGCTTGAGGCTTTTGCGGGTGTTCGTGTTTTAGGCACGGACCAGGATCCAGAAATTCTGGATCTAGCCCGCAAGAGGCTTGAGCATTTTGGCGAGCGTGTGCGCTTTGAGCGCGCACGTTTCACCAATCTTGCGCGTCTCTTGCGCAAACTCCGTTGTGATAGGCCGATCGGGTGGTTAATGGATGTGGGCGTAAGCTCCCTCCAACTCGATCGGCCGTCACGCGGTTTTTCCTTTCAAGCCGATGGCCCCTTGGACATGCGGATGGATCCCAGTCGTGAGGGTACGGCTGCGGATATCGTCAATCATTGGAAGGAAGATCAGCTCGCAGATCTCTTCTACCAAGAAGGCGATGAGCATCGTTCACGACCCATCGCGGCGGCCATCGTTAAGGCCCGCCAGCGAGTCCCTTTCAAACGCACGGCAGCCCTAGCTGAACTCATCGTGGATACGGTGGGAAGCGGTGGGCGCCTGCACCCGGGAACGAAGGTCTTTCAAGCCCTGCGCCGCGCGGTTAATTCCGAGGGTGAAGAGCTGATCGCGGGCATGCAAGCGGCCGAGGATTGCCTGGCCCACGACGGCGTGCTGGCGATCATCACCTTCCACTCTGGCGAGGATGCCGTCGTCAAAAAATACATGCTGGAAGGGGCCCATCAAGGCCGTTTCGAGTTGCTATCGAAGAAGGGCGTCACCGTGTCTCGCGAGGAGATGCAGCGCAATCCGCGCTCCCGCTCCGCGCGCCTGCGAGCCGTGCGCCGCATTCGAAGTGAAGACGATCAAGGGACTGGTCTAGGCCCCGAAGTCGAGGAGACTCCGAAGCCATGAAACGTGGTCTGCTCGCCCTATTGCTCTCTAGCCTTGCTTTTGGTGTTGGGAGTTGGACCTGCTACGTGCAGGCCCAAAATTTCGAAAAGGGTGCGAGGCTTAACAAGGAACAGGTAGAGGTCGAGTGGTACGAGCGCCGCATCTCGGGTTTGCGCTGCCGCTTGAGCGAGTATGAGTGGCAAGCTTCGAGTGCGGATGAAGCTTTGCGCATGGGCCTGGATAGGCAAGACGAACAAAACGAGAAGGAAGCGAAAGCAAAGGACGCGAAAGCTAAGCAGGCAAGCGCAGCCAACGCGGGGACCCAGTGAAGGGGCCTGCCACGTTGCAGGATCAGCCGGCGAGCGCATCCCTGCGCGAAGACATGCGCGTGGCACGCCGCATCGTACAGAACCTGATCATTTTGGGCTTTGTCTTGGTCATGGGGCGCTCGGTGCAGCTGGCTCTAGCCGCGGAAGGGGAGCAGCCCGACGCGATCTTGGTCAAATCGGCACCCCGCTCTTCATTCGAATTGTTTGATCGCGATGGGCAGGCCATGGCCTTGTCTATGGAGTGCTTCGACATAAGCGTTTCCCCGCGCTCCCTGTGGCGCAGTCACACGCCTTTGCACATGGCGGAGTCCTTGGGCCAGGCCCTGGACTTGCCCACGCAAGAGGTGCTCGAACGTCTATTGCCGAAGGGCGTGGATGGGGACACCGGCTTTATCATCCCCGAGCGTCCGCAACTGCTGCGCTTCGACTCCGCTGCTGCGCGCCTCGTGCAGGACTGGTTGGAAACGGGCTCGCTGGATCCCGACGCAGAGCCGGTCTCGATGCACGGTTGGAGCTGGGTCGTTTTGCCCGGCAGGCGTCACGCAACCCTGGCTTGGCAGCCCGAGGTGGTCTTGGACCTTCGCGAGCGATTGCGTCACATGTCCAAGAAGAGCGCCGAGCGCCCGGAACGTTGGACGAACAAGATCTTGCGGGACTTGGCGAAATTGGTGACCCAAGCCGGTTTGCCCGAGGACGTAGAGGAGGACATGCAGCGCCTCAGTTCCTTTGACAAGCGCGCCTATCTGGCCAATGCGATCTGGGCCGAGCTCTGCCCGACAACCTATCGATCCTTGGCTAAGGGCGTGGAGCCCAACGTGGCCCACGGGGTGGCTGAGCTGTTGCGCAGCGAAACGGTTTCACCTTGGCAGGTTCAATTGCTGCCCAGCATGCGGCGCTTTCAGCCCGTGCGTGAAGATCCCCTGAAAATGACTGCCATGGGGGAGGGCGCTCCCGGGACCCTGGACCCATTCGCCGTGCTCGGTCATTGGGGCGTGTTGGGCAAAGAGGACGCGCAGGCCCAAGCCCTGCGCGATCGCGACAAGTCGCCGCACCTTCTGTCTTGGGATGCGCCCGGAGATCCCGTGCAAGCGCGCGCGTCCGATCTGGCTCGTCAATGGAAGCCGTGGAGTGGTTTGGAGCGGCTTTGCCAGACGATTCTTGAGGACTCGGGCGTGGCGGAATCTTGGGACCAGTACACGCGCACGTATACCGTACGCAATCGGCGCTTGGCACGGGATCGGCGCGTGCGCTGGCCCGATCGCGAGGTGCCCGATTACTACCAGGATGCGAGCTTGGCGGATGCGCCGCTCGAGTTGCACACGACGTTGGACGCCCAATTGCAGTTCGAGTTGCACGCGGAATTGCTGCGTACAATGGAACGCTTTGATCCCGCTCTAGCGATGGGCATTTGCGTGGATGTGGAAACCGGGCGGGTATTGGCGGTCGACGGGGTGCAGGCGTATCCGGGCGGCCGATTCCTTCCCACGCAACATGTGTTCACACCGGGTTCGACCTTCAAGGCCGTGATCATGGCCGCTGCCCTGGATCGCGGGGTGGTCGCGCCCGATAGTTTGTTCAAGACGTTTTATCCCTCGGGCATTGTGGTGCGCGAGGGCCGCAGTCACCGCACCATTCGCGAGGCGGAAGGTGCGCCGGACGCAGCTGAGATCGAAGCACGTCAGGGTCTGGCCCAGTCCGTGAACGCGGTGCTGGTACAGATCGGTCTACGACTGGAAGCCGCCGACTTGCGCGGTTTATTGGTCAAGATGGGTTACGGCTCGAAACCGGGCGTGGGCCTGGGTTCCGAGGGTGTGGGCTACCTGCCGAAACTGAAAAAGGGCACCTGGAGCCGAGTCCATACCCACGCTTCCATCACCTTCGGTCACGAGTTGGGCGTCACGCTTTGGCAGCACGCTCAGGGTCTGGCGACTTTGGCTCGGGGCGGCGAGTTCCTGCCCTTGAGTCTGGTGGATTCGGTCAATCAGGGCGAAAACTTCCATGAATTCGACCGCGGCGGACCCCAGCGCGTGCTTTCTGCCAAGGCCTGTGAGCAGGTTCTGGAAATGATGGAGATCGGCGCCCAGACAGGAACCGGAAGACGGGTCGCAAGCCCCACAATCTGCCCGGAATTCGAATTCCTGGGCACCAAGACCGGAACCACCGAAAAGGTGAAATCGGAAGTTTGCATCCATGTGGAATTGCAACACGCTGCGGATCACAGAGCAGCCAACACCGCTTGCTCACGGGCTTGCTATAAGAGCCTGAAGGGCAAGCGCAACCACAAGGGGCTTCGAGAGACTTGCTATACCTCGTCCATGTGCGCCGTTGGGCGCCTCACGGAGGATGGACCCACCCTGCTCACGCTCATCGTGGTGGAGGATGCGCGCTCCAAGAAGAAGTTTGGTGCGGATGTGGCCGGTTCGAGCGCTATCTTGCTCTTACGCAGGGCTTTGGGCCTATCTGCGGAAACGGGACGAGACCTGACTTTGTCCGTTCCTCAATTGCCCGCGCATGCCTTCGGAGAATACGATTTGCCTTGGTTGGAGGAGGGGGACGAAATTTGGACAACCATTGAAACGGGGGCTACCGAGAATGAATGAACTGAACCGCTTGGTGGAGCGATTTGGGGGGGCTCTGATGAGCCCAAAAACCGATCATCAAACAATTCAAATCACGGGGGTTCAATTGGACTCCCGATTGGTTCGAGAGGGGGACCTCTTCGTGGCGCTTCCGGGTACCTCAGGGGATGGCCAGAGCTATGCGAAGCAGGCTGAAGCGAACGGGGCGGTGGCCTTGTTGCTGCCCGAAGGCGCGGATGCGCTGGACTGCGAGTTGCCGCAATGGAGGCACAGTGATGCGCGTCGCACCGCAGGTGAGTGCGCCTCCGTGGTCCACGGTGAACCCTCCCTCGATATGGAGGTGATTGCGATCACGGGTACCAACGGGAAAACCACGACCGCTCACATGCTGCGCTCCTTATTGGGCGCTCTGGATCCGGCCCTTTTGGGAACTACCGGGTACCACCTGGCCGGGGACCGGGATTACCCGGCGAGTCACACCACCCCCGATGCGCCACGCTTGCAGGGACTTATGGCGGAGCATCGCCAAGCCGGTGGCGGAACTTTGATCATGGAGGCCAGCTCCCACGCACTCGATCAGGATCGGCTGGCTGGAACCCAAGTGGATTTGGCCGTCTTCACCAACTTGAGCCGTGACCATCTCGACTATCACGGAGACATGGAATCTTATGCGCGGGCCAAGGCGCGCCTCTTCGAATCTCTGGGGCCCGATGGGGCCGCCGTGCTGAACGCGGACGACGCCATGTATCCGATGATGGCGCGCGTGGTGCGCGGGCTGGGTGTGCGTATTTTGACCACGTCGACGCAGGTGCCAGCCGACCTGTGTGCAACGAACATCGAAACGGTCGCTTCGGGGACCCGTTTTGACTTACGAGGTTTGGGCTTGAACGCCACGGCTGCGCACATTCCGGTGCTCGGCCATCACAACGTGAGTAACGCTTTACAGGCCCTGGCTTGTGCGCGCTGGCTGGGTGTGAGCGAAACGCAGTTGCTTGTGGACTTGTCCAATTTGCGAAGCGCACCGGGCCGCATGGAAAGGGTCTCGTTCGATTCCGAAGTGGGCCGCAGCATGCCGCACGTATATGTGGATTACGCGCACACGCCAGAGGCTTTGGAACATGCGTTGAGTTCCCTGGTCGACGTTCCCGGGGCTGGACGCGTGATCCTCGTTTTCGGTTGCGGCGGAGACCGGGATCAGGGCAAGCGCAAGATGATGGGGCGGGTCGCGGCACGTTTGGCGGATCGCCTCATCGTGACCAGCGACAATCCGCGCGGGGAAGACCCGGCGGTCATCGCCGAACAGATCATGGTGGGTGTGCGGGAGCAGGGCAGCCCGGGCGCATACCTCTGCTATGTGGAACTGGATCGCCTCGCTGCGATTCGAATGGCGCTCGAAATGGCGGACCCTGGGGATCTGGTGCTCATCGCAGGCAAGGGGCACGAAAACACGCAAACCTCGGCTGGGGGTGTGATCGATTTCGACGATCGCTTGGTGGCCCAGGGGTTGTGCTCATGAAAGGCGTGACATTTCAAGATTTGCTGGACGCAACCGGAGCGCGCCAAGTGGCCGGTGCGCCGCGGGCCCTGTTCCAGGGCATCTCAACCGATACGCGCACGCTGACCGGTGAAGAACTATTCGTGTCCCTGTCGGGGCCGAATTTCGATGGGGATGGTTTCGCTGCCGGTGCTTTGCAGGCGGGGGCGACCGGCGCCTTGGTACGCAAGGCCCGAGGAGCGCTCTTGACCGGCGCGGCGCCCGTTGCGGAGCACCCCGATCCTCGGCGTGCGCTCGGGGATTTGGCGCGTTGGTATCGTTCGCGCTGGATGAGCTTTGATGGGGCCCGCGATCGGGCGGTCGTCGGCATCACCGGCTCCTGCGGGAAGACCAGCACCAAAGAAATATTGATCCAACTTTTGGGGGCCTGCTGCGAAGCCTATGGCAGCCCCGCGTCCTTCAACAACGATATCGGCGTGCCGCTAACGTTGTTGCGCACTCCCGAGAATGCGGATGTTTGCGTGGTCGAGATGGGGACCAATGCTCCGGGGGAAATCGCGAACCTATGCCGCATCGCCCAGCCCAACGGTGCGATCATCACGAACATTGGGGATTCCCACCTGGCGGGGCTGGGCTCGACCCAGGGGGTGGCCGCTGAGAAGGAAGCCCTGGTGACCGGACTCTCCTCGCATCACTTCTGCGTGCTCAATGCGGATTGCGCGTTCACTCCGCGTTTGAAAGCGAGGACTGCGGCGCGCATCTTGACCTTCGGGCTCAACGGCGATGCTCTGGTCTGCGCGCGCGATTTGCACTTCGAGAATGGCTCCACGCAATTTGTATTGGAGGCCCCTGGCTTGGCGCGTCCTGTGCAAGTGACCGCGCCGTTCCTGGGTGCACACATGGTTCAAAACCTGCTCGCCGCTCTGGCGGCCGTGCATGGACTCGGCTATTCGATCGAAGCGGTGTTGCCGAATGTCGCGCGCTTGCGCGGCGCTCAAGGACGTATGCAGATGCATCGCGTCGGAGGCTTGACGCTGGTCGATGACAGTTACAACGCGAACCCCTTGTCCGCTAGTGCCGGCGTTGCACAGCTGGCTGGCATGCTTGGCTATGGCCGCCGCGTGATGGTGCTAGGGGATATGTTGGAGCTCGGGGAACGCTGCGATTCCAGCCACCGGGATCTGGGTCGACAGGTGGCCCAGGCGGGTATCGATGTTTTGGTGGCGGTCGGTCAGCACGCGGACTTGGTCTTGAGCGGTGCGTCCGAACAAAGCGCAGCGGGGCCCACGCTCATGTCTTGGTGCGATGCCGAAGGCTGCATGCGCGAGTTGCCCGCCCTTTTGCAGGACGGGGATCTGGTGTTTGTGAAAGGCAGTCGCGCTATCGGCTTGGATCGCCTGGTCGATCAGCTCCTACGCGATTGGGGGGCGCAGCCCGCATAACATGATCCCTGCCCTCTTCCGCGATCTCTTTGGAATGCAGCTCTTCGGCTACATTTCCTTCCGTACCACCATGGCTTGCCTGACGGCTTTTGCTTTGGTCATGATCATGGGCGGACCGATGATCGGCTGGTTGCGTCGCAACCGCTTCCGCGAGAATGCGACCAAGACCGACGCCCCCGAACTCGCGGCCATGGCCAAGGCGTCGGGCAAGGACCAAACGACCACTATGGGCGGCAGCTTCCTGATCGCGGGCCTTTTGGCCTCGGTGATCCTGTGGTGCCGCATGGATAATCTGAACGTGATCTTGGCGGTGATCCTGACCGCAGGTTTGGGAGCCGTGGGGTTTGTGGATGACTACAAGAAGCTCACCGTGAAAGGCTCCAAGGGCCTTTCGTCGCGCGCCAAATTGCTTGGGCAGAGCCTGGTGACCCTCTTCGTGCTGGGTTGCTTTGTGTGGTACGCCTATTCTTCCAACCGCCATTCTTTACTGACCCTGTACCCGCCGTTCTTTAAGGACTTTTCGATTCCATTCGACCAGGCTTGGTGGGGGTTGTTGGCATTCATGGCGTTGGGCTGGCTGCTGATCGTGGGGACGTCCAACGCGGCTAATATCGTCGATGGCCTGGATGGTTTGGCCGCGGGTTGCATGCTGATTTCCGGTCTGGCGTTGACGATCTTTTGCTACGTGACCGGCCGCTGGGATTGGACCTCTTACCTCAATCTGCCCTACGTGCCGACCGCCTCAGAGATGGCGGTGATGGGTGGGGCCCTGTGCGGGGCTTGCATGGGATTCCTGTGGTTCAACGCGTATCCCGCCCAGGTGTTCATGGGCGATTCGGGTTCCCTGCCGATCGGTGGACTGTTGGCTTGGATGGCTCTGGTTAGCAAGCAGGAGCTCGTTTTGCCGTTGATCGGATTCGTTTTCTTTGCGGACTTGTTCTCCAGTGCGCTGCAGATGTTCTGGTTCAAAGTGAGCGGGGGCAAACGTATTTTCACCATGGCTCCTGTGCACCACGGATTGCAGGTCAAGGGGGGCATTTTTCAACCGGGGCCCAAACCCTGGCATGAGGTCACCGTGGTCATTCGAGCCTGGATCGTATGCGGTGTTTGTGCACTTGCGAGCTTGGCCCTCTTGAAGGTGCGCTGAGCATGGCAGGCGTCGAAGTTCAATTGCAGGAAGGCCGCTCCTTCGTGCGCAGCCAAGCCGTGCACCCTGGTGGGGTGTCCGATGTGAGGGGCCATGCCCGCACCCTGCTGTGGCTGGTTTTATCGTTGCTGTTCTTTGGGCTGTTGGTGCAGATCAGCCACGCGTCCACGACCTTGCCCATGGATGGATTCCAGGCCCACGTGCGTAATTTGGTGGTGATGCGTGCCGGGGGCGTGGGAGTGATATTTTTCCTCATGTGGCTGGGACCGCAGCGCTTGCGCCCGCTCGTGCCGTACCTGACCGGATTGACCTTGATCGCCTTGCTGCTGGTGTATGTGCCCGGCTTTAAGGAGGAGATCAACGGCTCGCGGCGTTGGATCCGCCTGCCCGGCATTCCCATGACCCTGCAGCCTTCGGAAATCGCGCGCGTGATCGCCGTGGTTTGGGCCGCCCACCGGGTGACCCTGCTCGGGGATGGAATCAAGGACTTCCGCCGGGGCTACCTGCCCATGGTTGTCATGTGCTTGGCGTTTGCCGTGCCGATTCTTTTGGAGCCCGACCTGGGCGCCACGATTCTGGTCATTCTCTGCTTCATGACCGTGCTGCTGTTCGGCGGCGCCCGCATCAAGCACATGGCGGTTTCAGCGAGCATTCTGGGCAGCATGGTGCTGTTGGTGGCTGCGACCTCGTTCGACTATATGCGCGAGCGCATCGCGGTTTGGGTCGGTGAAAGTACCAACGATCAAGTTCGGCGTGCCATGGAAGCCATCGGAAGCGGTGATGGCACGGGCGTGGGCCTGGGCCAAGGCGGTTTTCGCAATCAAAGCCTGCAGTACATGCAGACCGACTACGTCTTCTCGATGGTCGGCGAAGAATTCGGCCTCTTGGGCAGTTTCTTAGTCATTGGCCTGTTCCTGGCCGTGCTGATCGTGGGCTTCCGCATGGCTGCGGGCATCCAGGATCGCTTTTCCGCATTGGCGGCCTATGGCCTGATCGCGTCGGTTGTCTACCAAGCCATGCTGCACCTGCAAGTTGTGACAGGTTTAGCACCACCAAAGGGCATGAATTTGCCATTCGTGTCCGATGGAGGAACTGCCCTCTTGGCTTCCTGTCTAGCCGTAGGAATCGCACTAGGTGCCGCGCGCGGGAATGGGGTCCCGGCTGGCAATCAATCTCCTGCCCCAGCTCTCAAAAGGTAGTTTCTGAATCATGCAACAAATCGAACGCTACGGGGTCATCGCGCTCTTGTTCCTCCTGGTCACCATCGTCGTGGTCGCCCTTTGGGATGGGGGTGATCCCACAGAAACTCCCAAGGGAGAAATCGGTACGGTCGCCCAGGTGGACAAACCGAGAACCCAAGCCCAAGCCCGCACGCAGCGTTCAACGGTTCCCAACCGAGGAACCCGCACGCAGGCGCAAAACCAAGCACAGCTTCAGGCGCAAAAGCGCGCCAGTTTGAGCCGTAGCCAAGCGCAGCAGAAGGCGCTGGAAAAGCGCGGGCGATTGCTCAACCTCAATGGTGTGCCCGCGGATGCCGACGCCCGCGGAAGCCGCCGCAACTCACGCTTGAGCCAGCGTGCGACGCCCGGTACCGGGGGCAGCCAGCCTCTGAAGACGGGCGCAGTAAACAAGGCCCAAGTACCGGCCCCCTTCACTTCTGAGCCCCGCCGCGGCCGCGATACCAATCAATGGGGACGTAACAATGGCCCCATTGCCAACACGACGACCCCCGCTGTGAAGCCTATTTCCGCCGTGCGCGAAATGCGTAACCAGGCAAAGAAGGAAGCCCGTCGTAAGCCCGAGCCGGTGAAAGGACCTCTTTATGTGGTCAAGCCTGGAGACTCCCTGGCGCGCATTGCTCGCATCAATTTGGGTTCTGAAGGCCGCTGGCGTGAAATCCAGGAACTGAACGGTCTCAAGTCTGATGTGGTGATCGTTGGCAAGAAGCTGCGCTTGCCCATGGGCGCGGACATCTCGCGCACCACGGTGGCCGCGGCCAAGAAAAAGGCACGTGGCATCAGCCAAGAGGCTTCTTCCAGAGCGGGCGCCCCGCGTGAAACCGAGGCGGGCTACTACGTGGTTAAGAGCGGTGACTACCTGGGGAAGATCGCCGAGCAGGAGCTAGGCTCCAGCAAGCGCGTGGGGGATATCCTCAAGCTGAATCCGGGTATGAACAAGGATCGGGTACTTGTGGGCGACAAGCTTCGCATGCCTATCCATGGAACCGTGGCCCGTACGAGCCAACGCTCCACCCCTTCCAGGAAGCGTTTGCAGGCCAAGGCCGACTCGCGCTTTACGGTTCACTAGGAGCGTGTCGGGCATAGAGGATTTCGCCAGAAACCGCCCCTCCATTCCGGCACTGCGTTGGATCTCCCCCCGATAGCGTTCAACTATAGGGGGTGCAAT
>JBLFXY010000117.1:0-11709 GCA_047611645.1 Glaciecola sp. | reverse complement strand
GACCGCTTCCGTGGTGATGCTCACAAATTCGGGTGAGCTGAATCAGCCCGATACCCGTGTCGATTTGGGTGTCGTCTATGACCATCCGGCGGAGGCTGTGGGGCAGGAACTGAGCTTTTATGTGCAGTTCGATGGTTTGCAGGAGGATTGGAATGCGTTTGGGACGGAGTTTGCTCCCAGTAGCCACCTGCGCGCGACGGTCTGGAGCGACAACCAGCGTTTGTGGGATCGCTTGGACTTCAACAATCCTTTGGGCGAGGTCTACATCCGCACGAATGCTCGAGCGGCGCAGCGCTTGCTCGGTGTGCAGCGCTTTCAGCGATTGCTTTGCGTCGGCACTGTGCGAAATTTGCGCTGCGGCAAACCCTGGATCGAAGTCACGCACATGTATGTGGCACGACAATCGGTTTCCGAAGGCAGCCTGCTGCACGCGATCCGGGCGGTCGATTTGCATAGCCGCAAGGCCTTCACCCTAGCGCGCGACGAGTACGCCCGCGCCATCACAGCGAACCTGCCCAAGGCCGTGCGCTCGGAGCTGCAGGGTTTGGTCGACGCCTGCGCTAAAAAGTAGGATCCGTCCAGTCGAGGCGCCAAGCATTCGACCGAGCAAGGGCCCTATTCCCCGGGGCCCCGAAGCCAAGGCTCGAAAAGTGTGGGGCGCAGCGGGGCCAAAGCTGCGAAACATGGTTCCCTGGGACATAGGCCGGGCCTTGGGGTGCCCGCTCCCCGACGCTACTGCATGTTGTGGTGGATTCGTCGCAGGTGTCCGCATCCGTAAAATTCGTGCAACCTCCGTAAGTTGGCTATTGGGAGCAAAGATTCAAAGTTTCCTGGCAACCTCTTGCCTTGGAGGCAGTCCAGAGAGAGAACATGCTCATGCTGGTTGAATTGCACATCGAAGACTTGGCGCTGATCGAGCGGGCTACCCTGACTTTTGAGGATGGGTTCGGGGTTATCACGGGGGCGACGGGGGCTGGAAAGAGCCTCTTGATCGACGCCCTTGGGTTGCTGCTCGGGCAGCGGGCCCGAACCGGTTTGGTGCGTAAGGGCGCCAAGCGCGCTTTGGTCGAAGGGCGCTTTCTGGTGGATCCGGGAGGCTATGGACATCAAGTTTTGACGTGGTTGCGCGACCACCTTCCCACCGCCTTGGAGGATTGGGAAGAGGAGGGCCAGGAGGGAACTCTGGAGCTGATTCTGACGCGCTCCGTGGCCGCTGAGAAGCGCAGCCAAGCCCATGTGAATCACCGTCCGGTGACCCAGAAAATGCAGCGCGAGCTGGCTGGTCTGTTGGTTGAAATCCACGGGCAAAACGATCAGCAGCGGCTGTTCGACCCTGAGGAACAACTGCGTCTCTTGGACACCTTTGGCGGCATGCAGGACACCTTGCAGGGTTACCGTGAACGTCGCGCGCGTTGGTTGCAGAACGCGGAGCGCTTGCACGGCTATGCGAATCAAGAGGCGGAGCGCTTGCAGCGCTTGGACTTATTGCGCTTTCAGGTTTCGGAGCTTTTGGGCGCCGGTGATGCGGTGCGCGATAAGGGGACGTTGTTGGCGGAGCGCGCCAAGTTGCGGCACGCCGGAGGTTTGGGCTTAGAGCTCTCGGGAGTCGCCTTTGGGCTCTTTGAAGCCGATGGCTGCGCGTTGACCGAGATGCAAAAAGCGACCAAGGTGTTAGAGGGCTGGGCGGCAAAAGTCCCGGACGTGGAGGAATCCCTGCAGGCCTTGCATGGCGCCGCCGCCTACCTTGAAGATGCGAACAGTCTGCTCACCAAGCTTCTGGATGGCGTGGAGTCTGATCCACAGCGCTTGGATGAGATCGAAAGCCAACTCGTGGTTGTCGAACATCTTGAGCGCAAGTACGGAACCGATGCGGAGGGGCTGCTCTCGCGCATTGAGGAGCTGCAAGGGGAACTCGCGGAGCTCGAAGACCTGGAAGCCGGCGAGGATGCATTGCAAGATCAGGTGAGCAAGGACTTCGAATCCATGGTTCAGTCGGCGGGGCGCTTGAGCAAGGGTCGTCGCAAGCTTGTGAGCCGCCTGCAAAAAGAGGTCGAGAGCGCGTTGGACAAACTGGGGCTCGCGGGAGCCAAGTTCTGCGTGGAGTGGGTTGCCGTGAAAGGGGATCCTGATGCGGAGCTGGCTCAGTTGCGACGCATGTACGGACCCCAGGGGGCCGAGAAAATGGAGTTCCAGCTCTCTGCCAACCCGGGCGAACCCGTGGCGCCTTTGCGCAGCGTGGCTTCCGGTGGCGAGATGGCGCGCATCATGTTGGCTTTGCGCGGAGCGCTGGCCGTACGCCTGTCTACACCGACCCTGATTTTCGACGAGGTCGACACCGGCGTCGGAGGCCGATTGGGTCCGGAGGTCGCGGATCACCTGGCGCGCTTGGCATCCCATCACCAGGTTCTGTGCGTGACCCACTTGCCCGCGATCGCCGCCCGGGCCGCGGGCCACCTCAAGGTGGAGAAAACCACCGAAAATGGACGTACACACACGAACGTGGTGGCCTTGTTCGGAAAGGGCCGCGAAATGGAAATCGCGGACATGATCGCTGGGGGAGGAAACCAGAAAACCGCCCTGGCGGAGGCTCGGAGGCTGCTCAGCGCGACTTCGCACTGACCCGCAATCGCCCAACGCCCGTCACGGCAACAATGTGGGAACTGGGGGAGGCGTCGCGCTGCGACATCTTTATTGGCCGCGCGAGCAGGATCCTGCTCGAACAAGGACACCGTTCCCGGTGGGCTGAAATACAGCCTTCCCAGCTTTAGCCTCCAAAATCCAGCTTGCAGTGATGCCAGAACCCTCCGAATGGTGTGATTTTTCTGGGAACTTGGCGACCCGTAAGGCGATTCGCCGAGACCCAATGGGGGACGTTCGATTTTCAGCGGGCTGCTAGCCCCACCGTAGGGTACGCTTCCCCCCGACCGGCCCAGCCGGCCCCTCTTTATGGTGCTCCAGGAACCCCTCTTGCTCAGTCCCCGACCGAAAGCCACGGTCTGGGGTGGAAACGTACTTTCGAAATGCCTTGATCAAGATCTGGCTATCGAAGGGCCCGTGGGAGAGGTGTGGACCCTGGTGGACCGGGAGGAAGGCAGCACCGAAATCGCCAGCGGCCAATACGCGGGGCGCCGCCTGCGCGGGCTCATGCTGAGCGAGCGTACCGCCCTGCTGGGACGCAGTAAGTCGACGCAGGAAGACACCTTCCCGGTGCTACTCAAGCTCCTCGATGCGAGCCAGGACCTCTCCGTACAGGTTCATCCCGACCGCCAACGGGCACAGCTCGTGGGGGATGGGGCCGAGCCCAAAGACGAGTTTTGGTACATCCTGGATGCTAAAAAGGATGCTCGCATCTACCTGGGGCTGAAACCTGGCACGAACGTGGCTGGATTCGCTTCCAATGCCAATGGCCCGGGCGTGGTCGATAGCCTGAATCAATTCCCCGTCCGCCGGGGCGATTGCGTTTGGGTTCCTGCGGGAACCGTGCACTCCATCGGGGCCGGTATCACCCTGGTCGAGGTCCAGCAAAACTCCGACACCACCTTCCGCATTTACGATTGGGGTCGTATGGGAATGGATGGTCAGCCGCGAGACTGCCAATTGGAGAAGGCGCTGCAGGTCATCAATTATGAGGCCGCCATCAAGGGGCCTTTCCGACCCGAGCCGCTCGATTCGGGAGTCAACCAGCGCAGTCTTTTGATCGAAACCGACGAATTTGCGGTGGAACACCTATCGGTCAACGAGCCTTTGCAGCACGATACCGCTGGACGAGCCTGGGCCTATATAGTGCTCCAGGGCAGCGTCCGCCTTTCCGTGGAGGAGGTCGAAGGCGACTGGCACCTGCGCCGCGGAGAAACTTGGCTCATGCCCGCAAGCTTGGGCTCCTATCGTTTTCACTCGCCGGATGGCGAGGTTCAGGTCCTGCGCATCGAAGCCAGGGCATAGTAGAAACCCCCTTGGGCGCTCCGCAGATGATGCGCCGCCCCCCCAGAGTCATGGCTCAGAGTAGACGCAGTACGCGCGGAAAAAAGCGCTCTCCCCTTTCCGTTAACAAGAGACGCCTGCCGGCACGTTCATCGACCGCAAGGGATGCAAAGAAGGACATGAACAGCGTTCGCTTGAACAAGTTCTTGGCCGACAACGGAGTCGCTTCCCGGCGCGCTTGCGATGAGTTGATCGTAGCGGGCAAGGTCATGGTCGATGGCGAACCGGTCATCGAGCTGGGGTCCCGCATTCGCCCTTCTGAGCAAACTGTCGAAATCGACGGAGTGGCGTTGCGTCCCGAAGGGAGCGAGCGCAACTACTACCTGCTCAACAAACCCACGGGCGTGGTGTGCACCAGCGAAATGCGCGAGCTGCGTCCGAAGGCCATTGATCTGATCACCGATCCTAACCGGGGCCGTATCTATACGGTGGGCCGCTTGGACGAAGACAGTACTGGCTTGATCCTGCTCACCAACGATGGTGAGTTCGCTCAACGCATCGCACACCCGCGACACGGCGTAACCAAAACCTATTCGGTGCGCGTGCAGGGCAAAATATCTGAAGAGGCCGTGCAGAAAGTACGCCATGGTGTGCACCTTTCCGAAGGCCGCACCGCCGGCGCGCGCGTGGTTGTCATGCGCCGCACGATGACCGCTTCCATCCTGGAGGTCACCCTGCGCGAAGGTAAGAACCGCGAGGTTCGCCGTACCTTCGCCCGCGTGGGTCACAAGGTTGTATCCCTCAAGCGTATTCGCATCGGCCCGCTCACCGACCGCGGCATCAAAACCGGCAAGTGGCGCTCGCTTTCGCGGGCCGAGGTCGAAGCCTTGCTCGAGGACGGCTCCGGACGTCCGACCACGGAACCCGTGCACCCTTCGGTCCCCATCGACCGGGATTTCCCTGCCGCGCGTCCTGAGCGCCCGGAACTTCAAGAGCGCCAAGACCGCGCAGAGCGTCAAGTGCGTCAAGTACGCCCGGAACGCCAGAAGCCCGACCGGGATCGCACCCGCGAACCCAGGGAAATGGACCAACCCACGGCAACAGGTTACGGCACCATTCGTCGCACCCGGAGCAGTAGTGGCGGGACTTCGCGTGGTGGTTCTGGTGGAGCCAGGCGTGGGGCCAGCGGATCTTCGCGCGGTGGCGGTGGATCCTCGCGGGGCTCCAGCGGATCTGCCCGCCGTTCCGGCGGACCTTCCCGCGGTGGCAGCGGATCCTCCCGCGGCTCAAGCGGACCGCGTACCCGCGGTGGCTCCAGCCGCAGGAGAACACGATGAGCGTATTTGAGTCGACCCCGATCCCCGAAGTGGGTGCCATCGTGCACGATACGCGCTTGGCCAATGGCTTGCGCCTGCTCGTGGTGGAACGTCACACCGACCCCGTCGTAGCCAGCATGTGTTGGTATCGCGTGGGATCCAAAAGCGAGCACACGGAAGAGGCGGGCATGAGCCACTTCCTTGAACACATGATGTTTAAGGGCACGCCGAAATTCGGTAAGGGCATGGTCGACCGCGAGATCACTCGATTGGGCGGCTCGAACAACGCTTACACGTCATACGATTTCACAGCTTACTGGTTTGAGCTGGCTAGCGATCGCTGGGAACGCGCTCTGGATCTAGAAGCGGATCGCATGCCGAACCTGCTCTTGGACCCAGAGGAATTTGAATCTGAGAAAGCCGTGGTGTTGGAGGAATTGTCCATGGGTTTGGATGATCCGTGGCGCCGGCTATCCCAAGAGCTCGCTCCGCTCCTGCACGGACGGCATCCCTACGGTCGACCGATCATTGGATATCGCGATGTGCTGGGGCGTATGACACCTGAAATGATGCGCACCTTCTACAAGCGCTTTTATCACCCGGGCAACGCCACCGTGGTAATTTCAGGGGATGTGAGTCCCGAGCGCGCGCTCGAGATGGTCGAGGCCAAGTACGGTTCCATTCCGGCGGGAACGCCGTGGTCGGACGCCGATACCTGGAGGCCCGAAATGGAAGTCCCGCTCGGCCCGCAGCGCTTGGATTTGACCTGGGACGATCCTGGACAACGCATCATCATGGCTTGGCCCACGACCAAGGTGGGGACCGATGCAGATTTCGCGAGCGATGTGCTAAGCACGCTGATCACCACCGGTCGATTGTCGCGCATGTATCGCAGCCTGGTGCTCGACAAGGGCTTGGCCACTTTTGTATCCGCCCACAACGATGCTCGGCAGGAAGGGGGATCCTTCCACTTGTATGCGGAAGCCAACCATGGCGTCGAAGCCGCGCGCTTGGAAGAAGCCCTTCGCCAGGAAATCAAACAGTTGCATGAGACCGTGCCCACGCAGGCTGAATTGGAGCGCGCCCAGAATATTCTTGCCGCAGGCGAGCGCTCCACAACCGAAACCGTATCCGGTTTGGCCGAGCATCTGGGTGAATACGCGATCGACGCCGATTGGCCCCTTGGTTTTGAATTGACCGAACGCCGTCAAAAAATCAGCGCACAGGACCTGAAGAATTTCGCAAGCGAATACCTCACCGAAGAACGCTGCATCACAGGCACGAGCTTGCCCGCCAAGGACTGATCCCATGCAAGACTCCTCCACAAGTTCACTGATCATTCCCCGCGTCCGCTACGATCTGCCCGGCGGAGGCATCCTGTTGGTTTCGGTCCGACCTAGCGCCCCTGTCACCGCGGTCCGCATCCACATGCGCGGCGGCGTGCTAGCGGACCCCACGGGCTCCGAAGGCTTAGCCCAATGCGTGGGCCAGCTCACCGATCAAGGAACCGCCGAGCACGACGAAGCGGGCATCGCCGAGCGCATCGAACCTTGGGGCGGCGGCGTGGCTGGTGACGCCACCGGATTGCATGGTTCCATGGCTGGAGACAATTGGAAACAGCTGCTCGACGTGATGGTCGAGTTGGCCGCACGGCCGGCCTATCCGGACGAAGCGGTGCAGGTGCAAATGGCTCGTACTTTGAGCCAAATGCGTGTGCAGGAAGAGGACCCGCGTGTGCAAGGTGCGCGCAGCTTTCGACGCCTGATCTACGGAAGTCACCGTTTCGGGCGGCCCGGGCAAGGCACGCTTGAGAGTCTGCAGAGCCTCACAGCCCAGGACCTTCGCGATCACCACAAAACGCATTGGGGCAGCTCCCGCGCCGTCATTGCGGTCTGTGGAAACGTGGATCCCGTCGCCGTTCACGAGCGCTTGCTGACCCTCCTGAAGGACTGGGATACCGGCACGCCCGAGCCCAAATGGGATCGAACTTTCCCTGAGCGTGAAACCCGCGCCGAGGCGTTTGAGAAGGGGCGCGAGCAGGTTCACGTTTACTTCGGTCACCTGGGTGTCGAGCGTACGGTGGAGGATTTCCCCGCGCTGGTGGTCATGGATCATGTGCTCGGGTCCGGCCCGGGTTTCGTCAGCCGGCTCTCCAAGAAGTTGCGCGATGAACAGGGCTTGGCCTACTCCGTGCACGCGGATATTCACTCGAGCGCTGGTCTCTATCCGGGCATGTTTACCGCATACATCGGGACTTCCCCCGAACACGTGGAAAAGGCCGTCAAAGGCATCCAAGCCGAGGTCCACACGATCCGCGATGAGCCGGTTTCTGAAGAGGAACTCGCCATGGCTAAGGACTATGTGACAGGTTCCATGGTGCTTGGCTACGAGCGCGCAAGCGCCCGTGCCGGAAGCCTGGTCGGCCAGGAAATTCACGGCTTCGAAGAGGATCATTTGGAAGTCCTACGCGCCGCGTACCAAAAGGTCGGCGTCGCGGATATCCAAGCAACGGCCCAGCGCCACCTCTTCCCCAATGCCTCGTCTTTAGCCGCCTCCGGTTCGGTTTCGACCGAGACCCTGCGCGGCTTGATGGGGCTGTAAAACTCAGCGTCGCGATGCTTGGCGGCCCTTGTGGTCAGCGAGCTGCAGCGTTGCTTTGTTTTATGCGCCCGGGAATTCGGGCAGGTTGCCAATGGCCTGCGCCTGATTGATGTGGCGTTGCCCGTGCGCGATCAAAAGGGTGAACGCGTCGCCCAATGTGAAGCGCATCAGGATGAAGGCTGGGGAGTGGATTTTCCAGCGGCGTAGATTGACGTCTAGGCAGGCCTGCATGCGGCCCTCGCCGCAACGTTGCTCGCCTAGGAAACGGTCCAGGGAACCCGGTTCGGGTGTCAGCTCCGGCCGAAACTTTTTGGGCGCCTTCATTTTTGATTCACCCTCTGGTCCCACAAACTTTGCGAAACCGCCCCCGAGCCAAGTGGGTTCAAACTCCTCGCCCTTGTACGGTTTCTTGCGCACGGCCTTTTCAATTTGGCGATTGAGCCCGGGGGCATAGAGCCGTGCGGTGGTGACCAGGTGTTGCAGATTTTGGGCCATGCTCCAGCCTCCACCCTCCGGGCGCCATTGCAGTTGCTCTTCCGAGAGTTCTGCGGCAAGGGTTTGAGTCTGCTCGGTTAGCTGGGCGGATTGGCGCAGCAGATCGTCCAAATACAGGCTAGGCATAATGGGCTTAGAGTTGCTCCAGGGACCAGAGCATGATGGCTTCCCGAACTTGCTTGATGGGGAATACGCTCTTTTCGAGAAAGGCTCTATGGAACGCGTTGGGGTTGAATGTGGGGCCCAGTCGCACTTGGGTCTGTTCGCGCAAGTCCGCGATTTGATTGAGCCCGATGGTGGCAGCGCACAAAATACCCGGCCGCTCGACGCTATCGCGTGCGGTCTGAACGCAGATTGCGCGCGGGAAGCAACTGTTGTCCTGTAGGTAAGATTCCGCTTGAGCCAGACTCCACTCCTGGCTGTGCAGGCCTGTGTCGGTCACCAAGCAGGCAGCGTGCCAGAGTTCCAACAGAATCTGTCCCACCTCATCTTTGGGTCCCGAGTACATTTGGAACTCAGATGCTAGACGCGTGGCGTACAACCTCCAACCCGCTTGCATGGAAGGTAAATCCATGGTTCGCAACAGCTTGGGTATTGAGGTCTGAGCTTGCGTGATTTGGGTGCGCAAATGTTCGCCGGGAACACCCTGGGCGAAGGTCCAAGCGGGGATCATAGAGCGCGGAACACCCGACCAGGTCCCAGGGAAAATTTCGATGCGAGGGACGCGGCCCGGCATGTACTGCAGCGGCAGCAATTGGGCGGTGGCGAGGTTCGTGCCGACGTCCACCCGCATGGTCGGAAGTTCTCCGGCTGGAAAGAGCGGAAGGCAGCGTTGGTGAGCCACTTCCAAGCTCGCCTGAACATCCAGCAGCCAGGTCTCTTCCGTTGCGTAGGCCGCGTTGTCGCCCTCTCGCAGGCTTTCGAGGTAGTAATCCGTTTGGGTCGGAGTGCCTAAGGTGCGGAGGGCCTCGCTCAACTGAGCGTGCAGCCGATCGACTTCCGCGAGCCCCAATGCGTGGAGATCGTCGGGTGCGGTGCTTTCGCCTGCGATGCGCGATAGGCGGTAGGCGTACCAGGCCAGGCCATCCTTGCGGGCCCAGGCCCCGGCTTCGGCTGGCGCGAGTCGCCGCATCTCATCCAAGGTCGTGGCCAGTTGCTGATAGGCGGGCCCAACCTTTTGCGTGAGGGCCCGATCGATTGCATCGCGCAGGATCGTCCGATCGGCGGGGGTTAATGCTTGGCTTTGATCAAGGGCCGCGTAGGCCTGGGATAGCCAAGGGCTTTCGGAACTGGAAAGCGCGGCGAAGGGACGACCGGCAAGCCAGTTTAAACAAACTGTGCGTGCACGGCGAAGCACTTGCTTGGGCGGCAATGTTTGACGGTCACCGCAAGCGCGCAAATTAGCTTCCAACTGTCCCAGGTGAATGGGCAGTTGCTCCAATAAGGACACATACCCTTGCCAGTCCTGCAGACTTTCGGGGCGCATGGTTTGCCACAGATAACGCGCGGGCAAGCGGTGCAAGCCTTCAGCGTCGGAGAGCAAAATACGATGTGCGTCCCACTCTTGCTCCGCCAGTTCCCAACGGATCCACTGGCGCGCAGCGGCTTTCTCAAACCGGAAAACTTCGGTCGTGCGCGTGGCTTGAAAGTCACCGTCGAGCCGCTGCTTGCAGTCCAGGAGCCAACCTTGGACGCGACCGGTTTGTTCGGGATCTAACGAATCCCAAATGGCCACCTGGATGTCGGATCCTCCCAGTGCGGCCGCGACCCGCGCCCGGTCCGTGCCGGTGGCATACACCTCGTCCAGGAAATTGTGCAGGCGCGTTGGCTCGTTGGGAGACAGTTCTTTGCGCCCGCCGTCGGGCCTCAAAAGGGAACCGCAAGCGGTGAGACCCAAGAGGGCTAACAGAAAGTATTTTTGAAGCATGGCTGGAGGACCATGCTAGCAGCCTGTTAGATGACTACCAACCCTCGCATAGCGCCCACAAACGGGGTTGCCAAGGCGCTGGAAGCCTCCGAATCCATCGGGCGCGTGCGGTGGGGGCCGGTGACCCCATCGATTTACAGGAATCGAGCGCAGGGGTGCTGCGATTCACCAGGCTATGTAAGGGAGTTCCCTAGGTAAACGAAACTCGCGTCCCCGGGCGCGTTGGGCTACCATCCAGCCCGACCCGAGGAAATATCCGTGATTCAATCGAACAACTCCAGCACCGTAACCCAGGGCCTATGCATTGAAGCTGCGGCCCAGTACCTACCTTCGGAATCCGATCCGGAGCGGGGACGCTTCATCTTTATCTACCGCATTCGCATAACGAATGACGGTGAAAACTCGGTGCAACTCATGAGTCGCTCATGGCTGATCATCGATGCCAATTCCAAGCGGGAAGTGGTGCGAGGCGAGGGCGTGGTAGGCAAGCAGCCGCGTTTGGCACCTGGTGAAACTTTCGAGTACACCAGCTACTGCCCCCTGCGAACGGATTGGGGCACGATGGAAGGTCACTTCCAATTCACCGTAGAGGGTGGGGAAGAGTTCGAGGCAAAAGTCGGTCGCTTTTACATGGTGATTGGAGCTGAGAACGTGATTCTCAGCTAGTAGCCCTGCGCGTTCCATTCTGAACATGTGCCCCGCATTCCAAACCCAGGACGCCTGGAGCCTCGATTCCTGGCGCGACAAAGGGTGTGTCCAGCAGCCCTCCTATAGCGACACCGGGCGTTTGCAGCAGGTCAAGCGGTCCTTGTCCGAGCTGCCACCCTTGGTCACCTCGTTCGAAATCGAGCGTTTGCGCAAGCTTCTCGCGGAAGCCCAGCAAGGCCAGCGCTTTGTGTTGCAAGGCGGTGACTGCGCGGAACGCATCGAGGACTGCCAATCGGAGCCCGTGGCCCAGCGGCTGAAGATCCTCCTGCAAATGTCTCTGGTGTTGACCCACGGGTTACGCTGCCCCGTCGTGCGCGTGGGACGCTTTGCCGGCCAGTACGCGAAGCCGCGTTCGAAGCCCACCGAAACAAGGATGGTGGAAGGGCATAATCAAACGCTTCCTAGCTATTTCGGAGATCTGATCAACCGCTTGGATTTCACTGAGCAGGCTCGCAAACCGAATCCCGATCACATGCTCGAGTGCTATTACCACTCGGCTCTGACCTTGAATTTCGTGCGCGCTCTTGTGGAAGGGGGGTTCACGGATCTGCGCGAGCTGGATCGGTGGGACCTTTCGTTTCTCACAGCCGCGGGGCTGAAGCCCGAACGCCGCGCGGAGTACAAGCGCATGACCCAGAACTTGGCGGACGGGCTGAGCATGGTGCGTTCGCTCGGCGGAGTGACCGCCAAGGATCCGAGCCAAGCAGCGGTTTTTTCGAGTCATGAGGGTTTACACCTGGA
>JBLFXY010000116.1:0-11727 GCA_047611645.1 Glaciecola sp. | reverse complement strand
TCCGCGGTTCCGGACCAAAGCGAGAGCACGGGAGCCCCAATGTGCGCGGCCACGTCGATGCTTTTGCGATAGAACTCAATACGACGGTTGCGGCCTGCAAGGCTGCTCGTCACCAAGCACGGTTGGTGCTTATGGACCGAATCCAAGAGGTAGCGCGCGCCGGTCTCGACGACCAAGTCTAGTTTGAGACTTTGGGCTAGGCCCTTGGTGCGTTCCGCCTGCCTAGCCCAAAACCCAAACGGGTCCAAATGGGGCACGTCGAGCGAGATCGCGACGCCCTTATAACCCAACTGGGAGCACAGCTCTAAGGCTTGGTCTAGACGGTGGTGGGCAAGACCATTGGTGTTGTAAGCCAGCGACAAGTTTGTCATTTAGGTTTGCCGTCGGAGGCGGCTCCGCCATCTTCACTCTTGGAAGAGTCTGGAGAGTCCGGTTTCGGCATTGGCTCATCATGCTCTTCCGTGGAGCCCGTGTCTCTCTCAGAGTCCGTTTCCGTGGATGTTTCGACCTCGGGCGCATCCACCGCGGTGCTTCCCACCTCCACCACATCGTCCAACTCCAGGCCGATGTTCTTGCGCCAATTAGAAACCGGCCCATTCAGCAGGTTCTTGCCATCGCTCAGGCTTTTGCGGGCCGAATTGAACTCCGTAATTTCCGGCTCCAGCTCTGCTTTCACGCGCTTGAATTCTTGCTCCAAGCCAGCTTCGCGCCACATTTCAGTGACAGCCTTGCGCAACTTTGCCAGCTGCTGCAGACCCCGCATGACCACCTTGGGCAGGTCCTTACCGAAAACCATGATCGCGCCGATGAGCACGATGCCCATTTCGGTGAAGTTGAGGTTGGAGATGAAGGCTAGCACGGGCTCAGTTTAGCGCTTTCGGGGATTGAGGTGGGGGGCTGGGTCGGTTTGACTAGCGATCCAGAATGCCCAGGCTCTTCGGCTTCCACGCGAGCAGGGGCATGAAGTTCAGGCCGATGCCTGTTCCTCCCTCTCCCGCATAGCGCGTAAACTCGAGCTCGAGCACGAAATCGTGGCTGAAACGGCGCAGGGTGAATTCGCTGGCCAAATTACCACCATCCTGGATGTTGGTGTAGTTCGTCACTCCAAGCTCCCACTTGCGATTGATCCGATAGCGCATGTCGAGGGATGCCGTCTCAAAAATACCCCCTCCGGTCGCTTCCCAGGCGTGTTGATGGCCTAGCTGCATCAGCAGGTCTTCCGTGGGTTGAGCGGCCAAGATCGTGCGTGAATACAGTGTCTTGGAGGCGTCCAAGTCCTGTCGTAGATCCTGCTCTAAACCGACCGGAACACTGCCGAATTGACTTCGCGCTCCACCCAGGAAGCGCAGCTGTTCCGTGTCGGGCAAAGCACCCTCGCGGTTGAAGCGTCGGCTGATCGAAGCATCGAAGTCCAGCCAGTGCTTTTCATCGGGACGGTGCCAAAGGGAACGAATTCCAACCTCGATGCGATCTCCATCCAGAGCGGCTTCCACCGAATCAAAGCTCACCACATCTCCACCGGATTGATCCAGGGTGAGTTCGCGGGCCAACTCAACCCTCGGAATTAGGGTGTGGTACGCCACGCCCGCTGCTCGGGTAAGTAGGGTTTGCAAACGCACGCCCCCGAAGACCGCCATCCGAGTGGGATCATCAGAGGGATCTACACCCTTGCTCCAGGCAGTCAGGCGCGCATCCACGAAGGGGGTTAGGGCGGTTCCTGGAATCCCGGTCGGAATGGGCACTTCGATCCGGTGGCTTGTGTCAGCGCGCAGGGTCGAACGCTTTCCTAAGCCATCGGGAACTCCACTCGCATCCAAGAACGCGCTCTCAAAGCGAAGGTCGCCTTCTTTGCGATTCAGTGATTCCACATCCGCGGAAGCACGATAGTTCACGGGCAATGACCCGATGCGGAAGACTTCGGCCAGGCCACGGTAGGCTCCCACGGAGGGCAAGCGCTCCACCTCGGTACGGAAGTCATCCTGCTGTATCTGAACCCGAGCATTGAAGAATTGGCCATCGCGCGCCTTGCGC
Source organism: Glaciecola sp. (assembly GCA_047611645.1). Taxonomy (GTDB): domain Bacteria; phylum Planctomycetota; class UBA1135; order UBA1135; genus NORP259. The sequence goes on along the minus strand of JBLFXY010000116.1, from coordinate 9,696 downwards.
CAATGGACGTAACTCTCGCGCTCCTCAAAGCGTTGGAATTCGTCCTGGAAGAACTCGGATTGCACTCCGGGATCGCCCTGTTGATTAAACACGACGTCGAGCCATTGCTTGTCGTCGAACGGATAGCGTCCGCGAACGTTAATCCAATGCCGAATAGAGGAGGTCTCGTTGGTGGGCACACGAAGCAGACCACGATCCTCGCCATCATCGGGGATGCCCCGAGCGTAGATATCGAGCCAGAAGTCTTCCCTCTTGGCGCCTTCCCGATTGCGCTCGCGCAATTGCAGACCAATACCCAGCAGTGGACCTCGGGAGCTCAACCATGAGCCCTCAACGCGCCAACGGCCCCGAACTTTTTCGGTATCGAATTGAAGAATGGATGCGATTAGTTTTCCCACCCCGCCAATTTCGTAAGCCAAACTGGTTCCGAGAATGGTGCCGAATCGCGGCGTATTTTGAAGCGCGATATTCTCGACGGTTGTCACTTCGCCCTGTTCGTTTTCGAAGCCCTCAAACCCGCCTTGGCTATCCAAGATTACGTTTTTGATAGACGGCATGGGCAGGCCCATACCATTTTGGAAGGCGATACGATTTTTTTCAGCAGAGAACTTCCAGCGTTGGTCGGTCCGGGGCAATAGGGCTAATTTCCCAACCTCAACCACGTAATGAGGCTCCTCATGGTCGCAGGTTGTGATCGTAGCTTTGTCGGCGCTCAAGGAACCATCCGCCTCAGCTACCAATCGGTCCGTGCGAATGCGTAGCTTGTGGTCCTTTTTATTGATCCTCAGGATCCGCGAAATTTCGGCCTGTTCAAGCCAGGCTTGGCAACCGGAAATATCAGCGTAAAGAGAGTCGGCGCGCACGACTCGTCGATCGTCCACTGAAGCTTCCACATCACCCTCAAGAAGAAGCGCCCTCAAGTAGTGGGGCAATTGCTCACCAGCGAGGCTCGCCAGGAAGTTTTGAATCACGTCGGGTCTGGCCACGTTGGGAACTTCGTGGGGGGTCCAGTCCCTGTTCTCAGGCAAGGGTTCACCCCAAAGTGCAGCCCGGCCGCGTGCTCGCCACTCTTCCGGGTTGATCCAAACCATGGCCCAATTGGAGCGCGCCGTTCTAGAGCCGACAGAGTAAGTCGGGGAGGCCATGGCGAACATGGTTTCACCCCCGCGCTGAATCGGCTTGAGGGATGCATAATCCAGAGACCACTCGCCTTTGGCTTGACCTCCACGCATGACCCCGCGGTCGGTTTCAATGAGAAAGTCTTCCAGGTTAGCGATCAATCGTTCGGTTTCGAGATAGAGGTCGGCAAGCTCGATACGCACGCGCTTGGGCGAGGTGCCCACTAGAAGGATTGACTTAGGCAGCACAACCAGTTTATCACCGCGCGCCCGGGCCAGTCCTCCGTATTCGAGGTTGAAGCCATCGAAGGCTTTCAGCTCGTCCATGGCCTGCAAGGTTTGCGCACCTTCCGCGACAGCCCGTAGGTTGCCCTTCATGGATAATTTTTCGGTGACCAAGGTCAAGGGAACACCCGCGAGATCCGTGCCTGCAACAAAAACCCCACCGCTGAAATCCATACCTTCTGGCGTCACTTCGACCTTGCCTGCCCGGAAGATGCTCCCCTCAGCGGGAGTGTCACTCTTCTGCCCGAGCGGAAGGATCGACAGGCCCACTTTGAGTTCGGGTTTGTCGGCTAGAAGTCTTGTTTCCGAAAGAAAGAGGGTGGATGCCGAGATGCGGAAGGGCAGGTCTGTTTGCGGGAGTAATCCCGTGGCGATAATTACCTCCCCTGCATACGGACTGACTTCGAAGCTGCCGTCCTGGCCGTCGTAATTCATGGATTTACCCGAAGCCTCGAAGCGACGCTCTCCGCGCTCGTCGTAAGAGAATCCGTTGTCCACGCTCAGGTGTTGAATTTTTGATTTGCGCTCGCCGTCGACCAATGCCACCTCTCCATCCACCGCTAAACTCTTGGTGCGCAGGGTCATCGAGCTCCCCTCAAAGTTCCGACTCAAGTGGGTCACGTCCTCCGCCCTGATAGAGAAAACGCTCTGATCGAAACCGAGAGCCTCTTTTCCGCCCGTCAACGTTCCCAAAAGGCCCTGTCCACTCATGTGCAGGTCTTGGCAAGCCAATCGTATTTTCTCCCCATCCGAAACATCCCAGTCAACCCCTGTGGGCCCTGCGGAGAAAACACGGAAACCTGACACCTCATCAACAGCGCGGTCAATGTTGAGCGTCAAGCGATCCGAGCTGTGCCGCAAGCGGCCCTGCTGCGTGAACAGGTTGGTTTGCACTTGCCCGAGACACATCACTTGGTCGGGTTCTAAGCGCAACTCGACTGCGGTCAGCGTTCCAGAGATAATGTCCTCCGCCAATACGAGACCGGCGAACAGCTCCAGTTGGGCGGGACGCTCGTTGGTGCCGAACAGGGTGAGGCGATCTCCTTCCTGGGATTGAATGCGTTCACATTGCACAGAGCCCAATGGGTTTTGCATCACCACGGCACCCCATGCACGGAACGTCTGCGTAGCCCAATTCAGGTCGCGAAGCTCTTGCGCGCGAATCTCAACGGGTGCTTTTTCGGTGCGCGTAAGGTGAATGCCTGAAGCCTGGGGGAAGCTCCACAACTCCCCTTGCACTTGCAACAAAGCCCCTTGCTTGGCTTCGAAATCTAACTTGCCGTGCTCTTCGCTGTACATGCGCGCCGTGGTTTTGCCTTCACAGGCCACGTCCACGACTTTCTGCTCGGCGGACCAAACGATTGAATCCAGGGCGTCCGTGCGGAGCCAAGCTTCCCCTTGGCTGATGTGCACGCGACCGCGCGCTTCAAAAGTTCCAGACTCATGCAGGCGATCCACCCAAAGGGATAGGTTTTCACGAAACGTAACCTGTAGGGGGTTCGTTGCGCTGGGGAAGACGATGGACCCTCCGCCGCGTAGTTCCACCTCGGCTTGTTCCGATTCGCTCTGTGAGTTTTCGGCGTGCACAATCATAGGGCCCGAGCCACGGACCTCCACGCGGGACTCTTCTCCCGCCCCCTCACCAAATTCCAATTCGGCTTTGGGGTTGTTCGCGATATGCAAGTCCAACAATTCGCCATCATCCGTGCGCACCAACCGAACTCCACTTCCTGAGAACTGGTTGTTTCCGCGCTGCGCCTTCACCGTCCCCGTAGTGTCGAGACGATCCACCACAAATTCCCCGGAGGAATTGCGGCTAGCCTGAAGCGCAAGTCCGCGCGACTGAACTTCCCAACTGTTCTTGCCCGATAGGCTGAGCAAGCCTCCGCCAATGACTCGCAGTTGGAATTGGTCCACGCTATTTTGCTCGGTGTGGCTCAAATGTATAGGCGTGCCTTTTTCGGTGGAGAAGTTGATCTGATCTCCGTCCTCCCCTTGGAATTCAAACTTGCCTCCACCCAAGAAGTCCACTTGACCGCTGACACGATCCAACACCAAGTTCCAACCTTGGGCTGAAAGACCTTGGCCCGTCAGCGCAACCGGGTCTTCTCCTTCAGCCACGAGTCGTTGTAAATCCGCACCCGCTCGCATGTAAGGGGCGGTCAGATGGAAGGGCGCTAGGGGATGGCCGCTTTGAACGTCTACGACCACGTCGCGCAATTCCAAGTCCTTCGCACCGCCTACACCCTTCACGCTACCGCCCGCTCCAAGGTTCAACTGTCCACGAGCTTTTTCGGCGAGTAGAACCAGTGTTTCTTCGCCACTCACCGGATCCCTGAAGCGGAATTCTACGTCGATCATTAAGTAGTACAAGTCTTTGGGGTCACCCACCGACTCCGAGTGTTTGCACTTGAACGAATATTCCTTGTTGCCTGTTTCCTCGTTGTAGAACTCAAAGGAGAACGCGCCGCTCACTCCATAGACCGCGTCTTCCGTTAAAACCTCCACTTGGCCCGGTTCGGGGTACAGGGGAGTCCAACCATCGCCGGCCTGGGTGGTCGTGATTTCCTGTTCATCCCTCCCGGACCTCTTGAGGTCGGGCGCATCCACCACCGTCGGTGTTCCCCCGGAATCGCCAGAGGCGACTTCGACACCAGGAAGCGTGGTTTCCGGCAGCTGCGAATCCGGGTCCGTCGGTTGGAACGGGTCTCCAGAGCTCTCCACTTGCGTGGGCTTCTCTGGACCGGACTCATTTTCGCTTTGGTCGAGCTTGAGCAACACAAAAAGACCCACTGCGAACAGCAGGACAAAGACGATAAGTTTTCTCACCCGCCGTTCTCCTCCAGGATCTTAGGCCACTGGCCTTGCGCGTAAAGGAGCCACTCGCAAACCTCACGGACGGCACCTTTCCCGCCACCTTTTTTGGTGACGAAGTCCGCCCGCTTGATCAATTCAATCCGGGCATTTTTAGGTGCAACGAACAGTGCGCTGTGAGCTGCGAGGGCCAAGTCCGGTAGGTCATCTCCCATGGAAATGGTGTGCTCAGGCCCGATTCCAAGCTTCTTCTGTACTTCTTGCAAGACCTGAGCTTTGGGTCCCACACCCAGGTGCACTTCATCGATCTTCAAGTCCCCAGACCTACGTATGGCTGCGGGCCCTGACCGACCGCTGATCCAAGCTTGCTTCATGCCAGCAAAGCGGCGCAACCAAACAAGACCCTGACCGTCGTGAACGTTGTAGCGCTGCACATCCCCGTCGCCCGAGTACATGATTTGGCCATCGGTAAGCGTGCCGTCGATGTCGAGCACGATCAGCTTCATCTGAGCCAATTGATCCAGCTTATCCACGACCTCTGGCCGACCTTCTAAGGTTCCCGGCATGGGGTTGATTTCAAATGAGCCCATTAGATCTCCACGTCCAGCAAATCTTGAACGTCGATAAGCCCAACCGGTCGACCCTCTGCGTCCACAACGGGCGCTTGGTCGATGCGGTATTGACGCAATAGGTGGTGAGCTTCCTCGACCAACTGGTCGGGGGATAAGGTCTTAGGGTTGGCCCCCATGTGCTTGCTGACCGGGTCATCCAGAATACTGCGATCTTCGCCTTCCAGAAGGCGGCGCAGATCACCATCCGTGAAAATACCAGCGAGCCGACCTTCTCCGTCCACCACCAATGCCGCGCCTGGGCGGCCCGGGGTGGTCGAGGTTTGAATGAGGACCTGGGCGACGGTTAAATTTTCTGTGACCAAGGGCAGAGCGGCGCTCTGGCGCATGACTTCGCCGACGCTCATCAAGCTGCGACCGATCGACCCGCCAGGATGAAACCGGGCGAAATCTTCGTGGTTGAAGCCGCGCTCCTCGGCAACGACCAGCGCCAGAGCATCACCCATGGCCATCATGGCCGCGGTGGATGCTGTGGGCGCCAATTTCATGGTGCCCGCTTCCTCAACGCTTCCGATATCCAGCACGGTATCCGATAAACGACCCAGATTGGACGTTGGGCGGCCTGTCAGGCACACGATCCCCACACCAATTTTACGGGCAGCGGGTACTAGCAGGGTGACCTCCTCGGTCTCCCCTGAATTGGACAGGGCTAGCAACAAATCCTGGGCCCTGATACGTCCTAGATCTCCGTGCAGGGCTTCAGCCGGATGCAAAAAGAAAGAAGGTGTCCCTGTCGAGGCCAACGTGGCCGATATTTTCTGTCCCACCAGTCCGGCTTTACCCATGCCGGTCACAACCACCTGGCCGGCACACTTCAGTACCGCTTCGACCGCTTGGTCGAAACCGGCGTCGAGGCGCTCCTCCAGCCGGGCGATGGTCTTGGCTTCACAGCGAATGATGGCCGCAGCGCGCTCGCGGCGCTGGGTTTCCGATGAGGTCTTATCGAAGGGCATACTTTTCCTTGGCGGTACCCGGGCTAAGCCCGCGGATCGCTCTTGATTGTGGGCCATTCTAGCCCCGCTCACCTGCGATCCTGGCCCCGAAAGTGTCGGGATTGACGGCAACTACGCCCCTGAACCCACCCTGGGATCTGCTCTTGGGATCTGGAGTCCCCTGAAAGCCGGGGTTCGTGCACCATCTACGTGTAAAGCGATGGGTGATTCCCCAGCAAATTAGGGCTACCATGGCAATCCTGTGATCCCCGATTTGCGCTCCCCAATACAACCTTGAACACCCACCAAGTCATTCTGCTCCTGGTTGTACTAGCCATACTAATTCTAAGCCTGGCCATCCACGAGGCTGCCCACGCTTTTGTGGCTCGCATGTGCGGCGACGATACGGCCGAGCGTGAAGGCCGTTTGACCTTGAACCCGATCGTGCACATCGATCCCTTCATGACTATTTTGCTGCCCTTGGTGCTGTTTCTGGGTAGCAACGGAAGTTTCGTATTCGGTGGCGCCAAGCCTGTGCCGGTCAACCCCCATAGGCTACGCAACCCCTCAAGGGACATGATGTATGTGGCGCTGGCGGGTCCGATCTCAAACTTCCTGATCGCAATCTTCCTAGTGCTTATCACCAAGGGCCTGTTTTACTTCGCCGGGTTTCCCAACGATTCACTGCTCATAAGTGCGCTCTGGAGTGGAATCATGCTCAACATATTCCTGGCTGTGTTCAATATGCTCCCTATCCCGCCGCTCGATGGCTCGCGAGTGGTGATGCACTTCCTGCCACAGTCCCAGAAGCAGGGTTACGCGCAAGTTGAGCGCTTCGGTATATTCGTCGTCTTAGGCTTGTTTTACTTGGTTCCAGGCTTCTCAACTCTGCTTCAAACGGGCGCACTCAAAATCTTCCGCCTCCTGGATCTCCTTACCGGGGGAAACTGGTAATGACATCTAACGAATTCACTTTGGAGCTTGGTGGGGTCTTTCACGGCCCCATGGACCTCCTGCTGCACCTAGTGCGCGAACAAGAGGTGGAAATCCACGAGGTGCGCTTGTTGGACGTGGTGGATGGATACTTCAAGCACCTCGGCGCCCTGAAAGATCTAAACATCGAGGTCGCCGGTGAATACATGGTGATCGCTGCGACGCTGATGGCTATCAAATCGCGTTCGCTTTTGCCTCGAGAGGAGGTCGAACTCGAGGACGATCTGGATCCGGAGGATGAACTGATCCAGCGGCTGCTTGAATATCGCCGATTCAAGGGCGCGGCCGACGATCTCGAGGATCGTCTACACCGACGCAACCATGAGCACTTCCGCGGCGTCACCAACGAGGCTTCCCAGTACAAGACCGAGAAGACGCTCGATATGGGCGAGCTGACATCCTTTGACCTCTTGGCTGTTTTCTCGCGACTGATGCGTGAGACCCTGGCAGGCAAGGTGCACATCATCAAAGGCGATCCGCGGCCTCTGCGCTGGTACGTGTCCTGTCTGGGCACAGCCATCATCGAGCACCGAACCCTCAGCCTGCGTAGCTTGCTGACCAGTTTCGATGCGGAAGTGACCAAGGAGGGCCTCATTGGAGCCTTCTGTGCCCTTTTGGAGCTCATCAAGCTCGGTATTGTGACCGCGGACCAGACCTCCAGCCGGGAAGAGATCCGGGTTTCCTTGTGCGAAAACACCGAGGGTGACCTGGAAGATCTCATGCGGGCTTCGCGCTTCATGGACGAAGAGGAGGAAGAGCCCGAAAGCGACGACTTCGAAAAGCCCGCTTCCGAGATAGCAGAAGCGAAGGAAAACGAAGAATCGACCCTTTCTGAAGAGCCCAAATCCACGACCCAGGGCGACCCGGAAAGCGAGTCCAGCAACGCCTTATAGGGCGTTTGGCTCGCTTCACTTGCCATCGGGTAAGAATCGCGAGCCTCGTGTTGGATCAGCCTTTTGATCCTCCTGTAAAATCCCTACCCTTTGGGGTGGACTGATTTCGGAATAAGATCCATATTCCGGGCCGCCACGCAAAACGCGTCAGGTCCACATCCCCCCACACCCCTCACATAAAGCAGAGATCCAATGAGCGCAGCCCTCGATATCACCGACGCCACCTGGGACGCCGAAGTCCTCAAAAGCACCATTCCCGTCCTTGTTGACTTCTGGGCCCCCTGGTGTGGTCCCTGCAAGGCGATGGGCCCCTACATCGACAAGCTGGCCGAGGAATACGAAGGCAAGCTGAAGGTCGTCAAGCTAAACACCCAGGACAACGCGGAGATTCCCTCCCAGTATGGCATCACCGCCATCCCGACCCTGGTGATCATCAAAGGCGGCGAAGTCGCCTCCCAAATCGTGGGCCAGCAAAAGTACGCAGCCCTTAAAGAGGCCGTCGAGCCCCACATGTAGGCTCCCAGAGCCCAGGTACTCCATGCACATCGTATTCCTGGGCTCCCCGCCCTTTGCCACACCTGTCTTAAAGCGCCTGCTCGAATGCGAGCGGCACCAGGTGGTTGGCTTGGTCACGCCCCCGGATCGCCCACGCGGCCGGGGGCGGTCCGTTAATATCTCTCCGTTGGTGAAGTTGGCACAGGAACACGACATTCCCGTCCTTCAACCGGCCACCACACGGGATGAGGCTTTCGAGAAGGACCTGCGCGCCTTCGCTCCTGAGGCTCTCTGTGTCGCCAGCTATGGCGAAATCCTGCGCCAAAACATCCTCGACCTGGCGCCCAACGGCGCGCTCAACGTGCACGGCTCGTTGCTGCCGCGCTGGCGTGGCGCCTCCCCGGTACAAGCCGCCATCCTGGCCGGCGATGCGCAAACCGGCATCTCCATTCAGCGCATGGTTTTGGCGTTGGACGCTGGGGATCTGATCCACGAGGTGAGCACGCCGATTCAGCCCGAGGAGAATGCTGGCGAACTCGCGGGTCGCTTGGCCGATCTCGGTGGCCCCACCCTGATCGAAGCCCTGGATCTGATCGAATCACAGCAAGCTATCTACACCCCCCAGGATCTAGCTGGCATCACGGTTTGCCGGAAGGTTCAGAAGGCCGAAGGGCACCTGAACTTCGCCCGGTCCGCAGAAGACTTATTGCGCCAGATTCGAGCTATGGGCCCCTGGCCTGGCGCTTTTTGTCACCTGGCCGACGGCAGGCGGCTGGTTGTGCTCAAAGCTAGCCTTCAAGAGCCCTCCCCAGAGGAGGATGCCGCATCCAGGATGGATCAAAATTCAGCTCTAAGCCCAGGCACCCTCCTGCCGGGGCCTAAACTGTGTATTGTCTCGGGCTCTCAGCCCTTGGAGCTGGAAGTCGTTAAGCCCGAGGGCAAAGCAGCCATGGCTGGTAGTGACTTTCTCCGAGGTGCCCACCTCGAGCCCGACGCCCGATTGATCGGCTCCGAAAACCTTTAGCAGTCCGCTTCGTGGGACCCTTTCCCACCACCCATCATGTCCCGTCAAACCGCCTTTAATGTGCTGCGCTCTGGCAGCCCCACGCCCCTGCGCCAAGTTCAATACTTCGCCGAGAAAGCTGGCTTGGATGACAGGGATCGCGGGTTGGTTCGCGCTCTAGTAGGTTGTGAAGTTCGCCGTCGTGCCACCCTGCGTGCGATCATCGCTCCGTTCGCCAAGGGCAGCCCTAGCCCTGATGTTTTGACGTTGCTGCGCCTGGGTGTGGCTCAGTTGTTGTTCATGGATTCGGTGCCCGATCACGCGGCCCTCTCTGAAACGGTGCGAGCCGCATCCAACAGCATCAGCTTGCCGCGCGGCCGGTATGTGAATGGTGTCTTGCGCTCCATTCAGCGTGCCCGTAGAGAAGGTCTGAGCGGAGATCCGCGACGCGATGTAACCGGTACAAACTGGCACTTCGACCTGCCCGTTTTTCGCGATCCCGAGGTGCATCCCTTCCTCTGGGCAGAAGACGCG
>JBLFXY010000115.1:0-11767 GCA_047611645.1 Glaciecola sp. | reverse complement strand
TCGTCACCGGCACGATCGAAGACCAAATGGGCGCGCACCTGCTGCGTGTCGAACACGTTTGGTGATCGACGTCTCCCTTTTGTTGTTTTCGAAACGCCGCGCAGCAACCAAAGAACGCAGCCCCTAGAATGCCAGCATGCACATCATTGCCCGCATTTCGCCCTTCCTCCTACTGATCCTCTGCGCCTGCTCTCCCAAGGGCTCGATCCAAGGCACCCTATGTGCGCCCGACGGTACGCCTGTCACGGAGGCCAACCTAAACACGCACGAAAAAGAGATCGACGTAAGGAGAATCTCCAACGCCAGCCCTTCCTTTGCCTTCACCAAAATCCCGGGTGGCACATACTCCATCCGAGTGACCTCGCCCCAAGGCTGGATACTCATGGACCCAGTCGAGCTCCAACCAGGAGAGCACCTGGATATTGGCGAGCACACCCTGAACTCCTTTGGAACCATTGCAGGTACGATTCCCAAGCAGCTGCTCGGACGCTCCCTCCAGGTAGAGGCGCAGCAAATCGAATTCGACCACTACCTTTCGTATGCCCAAAGTGCCACGGTCCGGGTGAATGAGAATGGGACCTTCTCCGTCCCCCGTCTCCGCGAGGGCAAGTACACATTGGCACTCCAGTCGGGCCTCAAGCAATACAACGATGAGACCTCAAAACTTGGAATCGAGGCGGTCGTAACGATCAAGAGTGGTAAAGAAACCCCAGTCGCACTCAAGCCTTCCCCGGCCAGCGTGCTCGTAAAAGGACAGGTTCGCTACAAAGGACAGGCACTGACCAACAACCAGCTGCAGATCGTAGATCCGACCATCCCACATTGGGAGGACTCCGTCCTGCGAAACATTCAAACCGATTCGGAGGGACGGTTTCTGGTTTGGATGCATCCCGAAGCAACCCCTTGGGTGACGGCTCCCATCCCGGACGGCCGCACGATTAAGATCGGCGACGAAACGGCGAATGTGGTTAGCAAGAGAGTTATTCTCGCTGACAAGTGGCAGGTACCGACCAATGGAGAAGAAGTACTTTGGGAGGTTCCTGATGAGAGGTGGACCGTCAACATGGTGACCGCAGCAGGAGAACCGGTGATCCTCAAGAACCTGGACAAGCCCGGCGGAATTACTTGGGAAGCCGTGGACTGCGATTCCCATGCATCTTCTATTCGCTGGTTTGTAGGCTCCCGCGTCGAATTAGAAAACTGCAGCCCCGGCATCGAGTATAGGTTGTTCGCAACGGGACAAAATGCAACCGGTGCCTATTGGATCTCCGCTCGCGACCAGACCTTCACCTACCCCGAGCAAGGTGAGAACCCAACGGTCGACCTTGTGCTCGAACCGATGTCGGTAGAAGAGGAATAAAAAAAACCGGCGCGCAACTTTCGTTGCGCACCGGTTTGGTTTTGTTTGAATCAAAAGCGCTTACTGCGCGGAGTGATTCTGATTGGTGTTGTCGCCGTTGGTTGCGCCGTAGCGCAAGCTGACGTTTTCACGACCCATTTCTTTGAGGCGGGCGGGGTCCTTGCGAAGGCCCAGGTTATGGGCCTTGGAGACGACGCTTTTGACCGAACGTTGCAAACGTTGTGCGATGTCCAGGTTGGAGTGGATCGGGTAGAGCTCGCGCAGCTGGGTGAGGTCGGAACTGCCCCAACGCGGCATGCGTGTGCTTTTCTCAGCAGGGCTCGTGCGGCGAATGAAGGCTTTGTCCTTGGCGATGCAAAGCTTCTTGGCCTCGTCCTGAATGTCACCCAAGCGGCGACCAAAGATAATGGCCAAATCCTCATCGCGGCGGGTGCCGTAGAGACGCTTGAAGCGCGCCACGTCCTCTTGGTCGAAAGGCGCATCGGTCTTGATCACGGCCAACTCAACCAACTTACCGTCGATGTCCTCCTGGCTGCGTCCCATCACATGGCAAAGCGCCTGCATGGTGGAAGCACCCAGATACGCTAATAGGCTTTCCTGTTCTTCCGAGCTCCAAGGGCCCGTTTTGGGCATGCCTTTGTAGATTGCCGTGGCCATCTCTCGAACGTTGGCGACGGTGCACTTCAGTTCGCGTGCAATTGCGCTTTCATCGCGCAGACCATACATCTCCCGAAAGCGATCGACTTGTTCAGTGGACCACGAGGCATTGCGGGACGCCGTTACTGGCTCCTGACCCCATTGAGATTCGGACACGTGTATATTCCTTGGTTGGTTTTCGGCAGGTAATGAGAATACCAAACCTTTCGGCAGGATTTAGAATTCCCCGAACAGCAAGCTCCTATCAAACCAGCGCAATCATTGAATCCCCATTATCAGGCCTAGAAACGTGCCATGTGCGGGAAAAACGCGATTCCCGATTTTAATTATTTGCAAGGTATCTGTTTTGCCATGCCCGTCCCCCTACTTCAAGCCTACTTCAAACCCTCTTCAAGCTCCTCATGAAGTTCCACTCGAAGCTCTTCCAGGAGCCGCTGCACGTGCTTTTCGTCGTCGACCACATTCAATTCATCGGCCAATCGCTCGGCCCTGGCCAGCGTGCTAGAGCGCACTCCCAAGCGCACTTCCGCCAGGAAGTGAGGCGAAACACTGACGCCGGTGAAGCCCATGCCCAGCAACATCAAAGCCACCACATAGTCGCCGGCGATGTCACCGCAAACCGTTGTGGGGCAGCCGGCCTCTTTGCAGATACGGCCGATGTAGGCCAGGCTACGGATGACCGCGGGGTGATAGGGTTCGTACAGCTTGGCCACGAACGGATTGTCCCGGTCTACAGCCAGCAGGTATTGAACCAGGTCGTTGGTCCCCACGCTGACAAAGTCCGCCACCTTGACCAGGTCGCGCAGAATCATGAGTGAAGACGGCACTTCCAACATGACCCCGAGATCCACGCGGTCGGGGACTTCATAACCTTGACTGACCAGTTGAGTCCGCACGCCGTCGAGGATTTCCCGGACGCGCAAAACCTCGGAGACCGAGGTGACCATGGGAAGCAGAATACGTACCGGCCCGAGTGCGCCCGCGCGGAGAATCGCTCGCAATTGCACTCGCATCAGATCCTGCCACTCCAACGTGATGCGCAAACCGCGCCAACCAAGCGCCGGGTTGGCTTCCTCGGGCAAAGTGAAATAGGGCAGCTGTTTGTCGCCGCCAATATCCAGTGTCCGGAAGACGACAGGCTTGCCGTCGAAGTGATCCACGACACGACGGTAGAGTCGAAACTGCTCTTCCTCCGACGGAAATTGGGTGCGCTCCATGTAAAGGAACTCGGTGCGCAAGAGCCCAACTCCATCGCAGTGATTGGGGTCAAAAGTCCCCAGATCGCGCAGGCTCTCCAAATTGACCTGCACGCCAAGCTCTGCCCCATCGCGGGTCTTAGCTGGCTTTTCCGCCACTCGAATCAGGGCCTCGCGACGCGCCTTGCGCCGCTCGTTCGCCAAGTCGAAGACTTCCATCTCCTGCTCGGTGGGCTTCAATTGAATCTGTCCCAAATCCCCATCGACCAGCAAAGTCATACCTTGCTCCAGGCGCCCGAGCAGATTGGGAAGCCCCACTACGCACGGAATACCAAAAGCCCGCGCCAACACCGCGCCGTGTGAAAACCGCCCGCCGGTGGTGGTCACGATGGCAAGAATGCGCTTGGGGTTCATGAAAGTGACTACTTGAGGACTCAGCTCCTCAGCCGCAAGGATCACTTCTGATTCTGTGGACACCACCTTCTCGCGATCGTGCTCCAGGAGCTCATCCAGCACCACGCGCCAGGGTTCACTGACATCCGCCGCGTAATCGCGCACGCTATCGCCTTCCAACTGCCCCATTGTGCGCCGTAGGCGGGCCACTAGAGACTGCACCGCCGACTCGGCATTGATGCGCTCCAAGCGGATCGATTCCACCACCGACCCCTTGGCGCTGGGGTCTTTGAGCACCATCTGGTGCACAGCGAAAATCCCGGCCTCCTGGGCCCCAGAAGCCCGTTCCACGAAGCTACGTTGGCGCTCCAGGCGCTCATCCACGATGTTGATCGCACGCTCAAGGCGGGCCAACTCGGAGTCGATTTCCCCACGGCGCAGGGTCCAGTGGGGTGCCTTGTCCGTTCGGGCGCGCACCACGTGCACGATCCCGTTGGCAAGGCCAGGGGCGACTGCGATTCCTTTGATAGTTGCCATGGTTCCTTTGGAAAGGGGGCCTTGCATGCTAGTGGGGTGCCCCGCATAGAGCCACGATTGTGGGGATTATCCGGCCCGAACGTAGGAAATTGCTTTTCGCTTCAGGCCGCGCATACCAGGCCCCGATTCTGGTTATGAAGGGCAACCCCAAGCTAAGGGGCCCTGGGGGGGCACAGGCACCACGCCGGCCCCCACATGCGGAATCCGACCCCAAAGTCGCGATTCCGGATTCGCTCCACCGGCAAGACAATGACTACCCACAACAACCCGGAAGAAGAAGTCCTCACTCCTGAGGCTTCCAACTCCACCCCCACCTCCAATCCCATACCCGATTCCAGAACGGAAACGGCGGAGAGCAACCTATCGGGCAAACCCGAAGCCAACCCAATCGCACAGCAGAGCTACGGCCGCAAGGATACGGGCTCGACCCCTATCCACGCTCGGCCCTTCGTCTCCGAAAAAGCTCCCAGGGTCAAAAAGCCGATGCTCGGCTTGGCCCTCTTCACTTCGGGTATCTCACTCGGTGTATTGGGATGCGGACTCGTTCTGGCGAAAGGCCCTTTCGCGGACCTGGCCATGCGCCTCGAGCCCCTGGCGGAACGAGGCCTCACCGGAGGATCACTGATCCTCACCGGCATGGTTTTAACCGCCATGGCCATAGTCGAGCGCCAATTGCGCAAGCAAGACAAGTCGCTCAAATCGCAGGAAGCCAATGCAGCCGTACTTAAGGACATCATCGGCAGCGTGACTGCGCTCAATACGCGCTTCGACGAGGTCCAGACGAGCGAGCTACAGGTTTTCACCGAGGCCAACACGATGCGCAATGAGCTGCATCAGTTCCTCGTAAACCAAGAAGGCAAAGTCGATCAATCCGGCATCTTCCACGTGGCTGCCAGCGTTGACAAATTGTCCGCCCAGGTCGATCGAGCCTTGAAAGGATTCGGGACGGAGATTCAAGACAGGCTGCGCATCGCGCAAGAGCATGCCAATGCCACCCACCACCGGCTGGAAGCCAAGCTTCAAGAACTGGAACCCCAAGAAGCCCCGGACAACTCAGATTTAGTCGCTGCACAAACCAACGTCGTGGAACGCCTGCAAACCATGGAAGCGGACCTGCGGGAGACAAGATCCCAGATGGCTCAGTTCGGCGACCGCGTGCAGTCCAACGTGCAAGAGATCCTCAACGAAAAACTAACAGACCTGAAGCCCCAAGAGACCTACGACGATTCGATCGTGCTCGCGGGCCAATCAGAGTTGGGCGAACGCCTGTGCCAAATGGAAGAGAGCTTCCGCAGCACGCAACAACGTTTGAGCGAGATCGGCGAATCCGTGCAAAACACGGTGCAGGAAAAGCTGCAAGAGTTGCAATCCCAAGAGACCTACGACGACACCGCCGTATTGGTCGGCCAATCTGAAATCGGGGATCGCTTGTGCGCTATGGAGGACAACCTACGCGGCACACAACAATGCATCGACAATATCGGCAACATCGGCGAGACCGTGCAAACCACCGTTTTGGAAGCCTTGCAGGGTCTGCAACCCCAGGAAGCTCACGACGATTCTGCTGTTCTCGCCAGCCAGACCGAGATCGTCGGTCGACTGAAGGCTCTCGAGGATCATCTGGAAACCACGCGTGCCTGCTTTGAAGAAGCACAGGAAGCGATTCAGTGCTCGGTGCAGGACACCATGCAGCATACGGTGCAAAACGCCATAGATTCCAGCATCGATCGGTTGCGCAGCGAACTGGAGCAGGTCAGTGCGACCGTGGAATCCGCCGTGGAATCCGCCGTGAAAGGCGCCCTCGAATGCGCCCCGGCGACACCGTCGACGGCTTCTGTTGAGCAAGAAGAAGATCAACAGGCTCTGCAGGCTTTCCTCACTTCCGAGCACATGGGGTCACCGGAGGTTCAGACCTGGCCCATGGAGGATCAGGGGGGCGTCCCCAAGGCGCGCGGGGTTCAAGAAAACCCGCCGCTCGAGATCCTTCACATGCCTACCAAGGACGAAATGAGCTCCGCCATCAATAAAGAACAAGTGCAGGACAGCATGGCCCACGCTTTGAACCACCTTTTCCAACCCACCACTCCCAACGAGGAAAATGAGCTAGACATCTCCGAGGAACTATTCCTCGACCACATCCCGCAGCGGGTCCAACCCCCGCACGCACCGGATACCACGCACGAGGCGACGGACAACAATCACGACAGTCCCGAAAGCTCCTTGCCCTTTTCTACAAGCGGTCCCAGCCCGATTCCCGGCACTCCCGGGTCTCCCTTCCCGGCACCAATCCCGCTCAAGCCCGACGATTCGGATGACGCTACGGACACTCATAACGAGGGCCCGAGCCAGTTCCGAAAACCCTATGAACCGCCTTCCGATGACACGGGATTTCGGTTCCCTGGGTGGAACTAGTGATCTGATTCACTAGGAATTGAAGAGAGCGCGGGTCACCCTTTGTGGTGGCCCGCGCTCTTCTGATTTCTAGCGGAAGCTAGGACTACTTGCCTTCGCCTTCGCCGGGCTTCTTCTTAAAGAAGTGCGCGAAGGGGGAAGCGGCTGCGGTTTCGGATTGCGAGTTGATCTGGCGCAGATCGACACGTTCGCCGCGGCCTTCTTTGGAATCGCCACGCTCTTTGCGCGGACCGCCACGGCGGTTCTTAGCGCCGCCGAGGCGCATGCCTCGGGCGTCACCTTGGCGCAAGCCCTCGCGGGGATCGCGCTCACGTCCACGACCACCACCACGGCCTCGGCCGCCGCTACCGCGACGAGCGCGGGAACCGCCGCCTCCGCCACCGCCGCCGCCACCACCGCCGGAAGAGCGTTCCGGCATGGGAACGTCCTTGAGCGAAAGCGTGATGCGTTGGCCGCTCGGGTCGGTGATGCGCGCACGCACAACCTGGCCGATCGAAAGCAGCTCGCGGGCGTCGCGAATGTAGCGCGAGGAGATCTGGGAGATGTGCACGATGGCGTCCTTCTCCAAACCCATGTCGATGAATGCACCGAAGCTGGCCACCGAGGTGACGATGCCTTCGACCACACGATCCTTGGTGATCATAGCCGGGTCTGTTGCGGGAGACATCAGACGCGGGCGCATCAACCAAGAGCGCGGATCACGGCCCGGACGGGACAGCTCGCGCATCAGATCGCGCCAGGTGTTTTCGTCCACGTTGAAGGCCTCGCGGCGCAAGCCACGGGTCACGCCGGGACGGCCCAAGCTCTCTTCCACGCTACCGCCCAAGGACTGCAACAGCTCGCGTGCGATGCCATACAGTTCGGGGTGCAAGCAAGTGTGGTCGAGCGGCTCAGCAGAGCCCGGAACGCGCAGGAACGCCGCCACGTTGGTCCACTGGACCTCGGTGAGGATCTGATCCGTGCGCAAGGCTTCGCGCGAAGCGATAGGTCCAATGGCGCGCGCGGCAAAGATGCGTTCCACCGCTGCTTCGTCCAAGCTGGGCATGTTGAGAAGCTCCGACCGCAGGGCCAAGTTCACATCACAACCCACATGGGCGACACAGGATTCAACGGTCTCGTTCAGGGCGCGCTTGAGGTTGGCCTTGCTGACCAATCCTTGCTCGGAACCCAAACCCAAGTGACGCGGATCGACCTTGAGCAGTTCCGCCATGGGGTTCTGCAAACGTCGGCCCAGGCTGATCGCCATGCGTTCAGGAACAGCGACGGCTTCCAGTTCCTTGCGAGCGATTTCGGAGTTGGCATAGCTGCCAAGACCGGTGTCGTTCACCAAGGTCACGGTGAAGTCGCCGTCCGAACCGGACAGAACTTTGCGCAGGCGGCTGGCGCCCACGCGGGCACGCTTGTCGTGTCCTGTGGTCAGCAGCAGCACGCCGGTCCCTTCGAGGGCGGCCAGCAATTCGACGAGCAAAGCTGCGTCGTCCTTCTCGCCGATTTCGATGCGTACGGTCTTGGTGCAATCACCGAGCTCACCCAGGAATGCCAACACCCAATCACCCTTCGCGCTCACATCCACACCACACACAGGACGACGTCCGAAGGTCGGGGTGAACATGAGTTGACGCAGGTGATTGCACAGGAAGCGCAGGGCTTCCGAGTCACTACGTTCCTTGAGTTCGAGGCGCACGTCGGCTTCGATCACAGGCAGCAAGCGAGCCAAGTACGCACGCCGTGCGATTTCCTGCAGGAGTTCCTCGTGCACCGGATCGGTGTGGCGACCGAGGGTCGCGCGCACTTTCGTCAGCGCCAAGGATTGCTCCATGGAAAGGTGCACGGCCAAAACGCGTTCGCGTTGGGCTTGGCGCAGGGCGATCAAGCGATGTCCTTGGACCTGCTTGAGCGGAGACTTGAAACGGGCCAGGGCCTTGTGACGTCCCATCTTGTCCATGGGCACGCTAGCGTGCACTTCGACGATGCCACGCTTGCGCAGCATACGGCGCAGGGTGGTGCGCAGGGCAGCGTTGCGGCCCAACCGGTCGGACAGGATGCGAACGGCGCCAGAGAGGGCTTCCTCCACAGAGTGAATGCCCCGGTCGGGGCTCACGAAGGGCTGACACATGAGTGTCAAGGCCTCGGTGGAATGGATGTGCGGAGCCGGAGAAGTGTCGAGCTCGGGTGCACCTTCAACAGCAGTATCTACCGCTGCTGCTTCAGCCGCGGGAGCTTGCGCTTCCTTGGCAGCCGCCGGCGCTTCGCCTGCGGTCGCTTCCGCTGCAGGAACTTCGATGCTGGCTTCAGCGGTCGGCTCTGCGGTGGCAGCCTCGGGTGCCGCCTCAGTTTCTGCGACAGGAACTTCGGCAACGGGCTCGGCCGGCGCTTCCGCTACAGCTTCTTCCGCTACGGCTTCTTCCGCTACGGCTTCTTCCGCTACAGCTTCTTCCGCTACGGCGACTTCCGGCTGGGCTTCGGCAACGGTCGCTTCTGCGGCGGGGGCCTCCACGACGTCGTCGGGAGTTTCGCCTTGCGCGTCATCAGTGTCGTCCCCTTCTGTAGCCTCCGCTTTTTCGGAGCGCCCTGCTTTGGGCATGGACTTGACCAGCTGGTCGGCCAAGGCAGTCAAACCCCGGTCCATAGCCAACTGCACCTCGGGCTCAGGGCGCCGATAAGGAATGAACAAGTCCTCAAGCTCGAAGCGATCCGAGCAAGTTTCGATCGCCGAAATCGAGGCGGGGGTGACGCCTTCCTGCTTTTCCAACTGACGCAGAATCGTGCCGCGGCGGCGATCCAATTCGTCCAGTTCCGTGCGCCTCTGAAGCAAGCGACGAAGTTGAGATTCGGTGAGTCCGCCGGTCTTCAACCGACGCACGCGGGCGATAAAGGGTGCGTGCAATCCCGCATCCGTCATTTCCAAAACCGCTTGTACCTCAGGTCCTTTGATGGAGAACTCTTTGGCTAGGGTGTTGAGTATTAGTTTCGCAGTCACTATGGGTTCCTCTTTCTAAAAGGGGATGTGTTGTTGCAATCCGAGCCCGCCGTGGGCTGGGTTGCTGATGTCGTAGATGGGCACTTGGGTGAACCCAGATCTAGTCAGGAAGCGGGTTCGATCCGGCTCCACGATAATCACCGTGGGTTTGGACTTACCCGAGCTCAGATCATAGCGGAGGCGGCCTGCCGCGCATGCAAAAAGCGCTGCCAAGCCCAAAAATCCATGGAGGGGTGCTTCGGTCCACCGCAATCGAAAGTGCCCGAAAAACACGTGAGTACCGTTGCGGCCCTCCATTCTCGTGGAACCCGACCTGGGAATTTCGCTCCTGGCCGGATTGAACAAGCGCTTGGCTGCTAGCAGCCGGTTGAGCCACAGCGGTCGGTGCCGCCTGTGGTGTGCGAGCCAGGGCGCGCTACGTCCCCACGTGCAGCTGCGCGCCTCAGGCCGGAAGCTCAAAAAGGGAAACGCGGGTTTCTTCGCCGAGCAAGCCTGCGCCGGCCGCCACGGAAAAGCCCACCTTCTCGTCGAGTCCAGGAACGGTCCAATCGCCCAAATTCCGTCCGGTGACCGCATCGCGAGCCGTCAACATGGCACGTCGAGACAAGTACAGCTTGCCCCCATCCGCCACGATGGAGATATCCGGCAGGTCATCGGTAGGGCAAGTTTCGAGCACATCAAACCAGCGCAGGTCCCCAACGCGCTTGAGATCCACGGCCACTAGAGATTGCGTATCCCGCGCACCCATGTCCTTGTGCAAAGCGATCGCACTGGCCAGCTCGCCGGCACGATCCGCGGACAGCAGACGATCGAGCTCGCTTCCAAGGTACATCAAGACCCCGGCGGTTCCGCACAGGTCCCGAATGGGCTTCTGCACCGGCTGAACAATCACGCGCAGGAAGTCGCCCATCTCACGGTCGATCTCCAAGATGCCGTAACCCTTATCCACCGAGTACACGACGAACACACGCCCGTCCACGAAAGCCACATCGTGGTAACGCTCACCCTCGCGGGAATAGGTCCAGCTCTCGATCAAGGTCAGGGAGTCGATGTACATCACCGAGCGGCCCGTGGACAACAGAACGCATTCCGAGTTGACCACACAATAGTCGAAGGCCGGAACGTTCTCGGTATCCTGCAGTTCGCCGTCACGCAGGGATTGACGCACGATGCGATGGCCCGAGGCACTGGGCCCCACCACGATCACGTGGGAATCGGAAACGATGCCGGCGCCGAAACCGCGGCCGTAGCCGATCTCACAAGGCACCAACCAAAGCCGTTCACCGGTGGAACGATCGAACGCTCCGAGTTTTCCGGGAATCACATCGTCGACCCACTTCCCCCCCGCGGGCGGATCGTAGCCGTGCAATAGCACGGGTCCTGTGGTGGAGAATGCGAGGCCATCGACCTCACTCTCGAGTTCGCGGCTCCAACGGCGTTTGGCTGTATTGGACATGAAGCCATAGTAACGGGGATGGAGGGCCAGGACCACACTTGCGATCAGATCAACAGTCAGCGCGCCCTTAAACGGGCGAAGCCCCGTGCAACCAGGTTGCACGGGGCTTCGTCCATAACAATGGCGAAACGACTACGCGTTGTCTTCGCGCATCTTCTTGGCCAAGCCCTCGGGCACGTCGCGGTACTCGGCAAGTTCCATGGAGTATTGTCCACGGCCCTTGGTGGCGCCACGCAGCGCGGAGGAGTAAGCGAACATTTCCGCGATGGGAACCATGGAACGCACGACGCGCAGGTCACCTTGGGTGGCCACGTCGGAGACCTCTCCACGACGGGAGTTGAGGTCACCCACAACAGCGCCGAGGTAATCTTCCGGAACGGAGACTTCCACGCTCATGAAAGGCTCGAGCAACACGGTGTTGTTGTTCTCGACAGCCTGACGGAACGCCAGAATACCGGCGGCCTCGAAAGACTTGTCGGAGGAGTCCACGTCGTGGGCTTTGCCGTCGAACAGCGTCGCGCGGCAGCTGACGAAGGGGATACCGGAGTGTCCACCGGACTGGAAGAAGGTGTTCATACCAAAGCCAACAGCCTTGATGTATTCCTTGGGAACCGAGCCACCTTTGATGCCGTCCACGAACTCGAAGCCATCGAGCTCGGGGTCGTACTCGAATTTCACGTGCACGACTGCGAACTGACCTGAACCACCCGACTGGCGAATGTAGCGGGCTTCGGTCGACAGGTTCTTCTTCAAGCGTTGCTTGAAGGTCACCTTCG
>JBLFXY010000114.1:0-11833 GCA_047611645.1 Glaciecola sp. | reverse complement strand
TTAGCTCGGCCACAAACAATTGATTGTCGAAGGGTCCGAACTTTCCGCCGGTTTCATCGGGCACAAAATTGCCCGTGGACTTAGACCACTCGTAGGGCAACCAGATCGCCGGGCCAGTGCGCGGCATGTCCGGCGGGTCGATCGAGCTGGGTGCTTGCTCGCCGAAACCGTAGGGCTCCGTCCAGCGCAGGGACGCGGGATGGCCGTAGAACTCGTCCTTTTGAACATGGAATAGCCCACACGTGGGCATCCAATCGCCCTGGTTGTCCGAGTAGAGCAAGCGCTGCTCGCTGTCGATTCCCAAGCCGGCGGGGCTGCGCACGCCCATGGCCCAGGGGGTGGCTTCGCCATCGGGAGCGATGCGCAAAATCCAACCGCGCTCATCCATCTTGCTGACGCCGTGCCACCACTCCGGAGACCAAAAGCCCAGATTTGTGCTGACGAAGAAGTTCCCTTGGGCGTCGATGGGCAAGCCAAATGCGAACTCGTGGTAGTTGCCACTCATGCCCCAATCTTGACTGACGGTCTCGATGCGATCGCAAATGTGATCCCCGTCCAAATCGATCAGCCGCGACAACTCCCCACGCTGCACCACATAGATCTGCCCTTCGTTCACCGCGAGGCCCAAGCCCTCGTGCAAGCCTTCGGCGAAGATATGAAATTTGGCGTCGGCGGGGTCCTCTGCCAAGGCATTGTCGATCCACCAAACGCGCCCGCGGCGTGTACTCACCAGCAGAGTATTCGAATCGAGGAAGGCCATTCCGCCCACCTCGATCACTTCCCCAACAGGCGGCGTCAGGTAGTCAACCGCATAGAAATCAGATTCTTCACCGGCCATACCGGCCACAAGCGCAAACGCTGCAAACATCATTGAACCAGCTCCTTCAAGCCCTTCAGGTTTTCTTCGGTGGGTTGTAGTCCGAACAGGGTGTCGACCCGCAGGGTGGACTCGCCCCCCTCGGTAAGCACGGGATACTCAATACAGAACGTCGGAGTTTCCCCGCCCTTGAGTTCTTCGATCAACCGCATGAGTCGACCGCCTTTGCCTTGGGCTTCGACTTGGACCCTAGCGTCTTTCAATTGGGTCAAGCGCAGGCCCGCAAAGGCACTTGCACCCTGCCCCTTAAAGGTCCGCCGGAACCCGGGCCAGCCCGCGACGCTCACCGCCTGTCCGTGCTCTCGAATGACGACCGCCGCCTGTGAAGTCTTTGCTCCCCAAGGCAGCAAGCCATACTCAACCCAGGCGGTTTCCTTTTCGACCGTGGTCGCGATCAACGTCGCACCGAGCGGTTTCCAGGACGCATCCTCCGCTTGCTGTGCCCACATGTGAGTGGCGCCTCCACCCTCCACTAACTTGGACACGACCCCCAGCGGTTGCAATTGAGCCCCGCCCCGATCTCCCCAGTCCTTGCGATCCACAAAAGCGCCTTGGCGCACGCCAAGCAACACCAAGGGCTTGGCGTTGTATTCAAAGGTCAAACCATCCACGCCTCCGACCAATAGGCCGCGCGTCATGGGCGCCAATCCATCGCCAATGGGCGGCAAACCGCCGCGGATGATCCGGGGCCTGTCGGTCACGTGGTATTCGCTTTCACCCGGCTTCACCAGGATCTGTTCGGGCCCCAAATCAATCACGTACTGGGCGAGTTGGTGACGTTCCGACTCCGAGAGAAAATCCTTGAAGCCGGGCATGGGCGTGCCACCGATCCCGTTGGAGATGGTCCGAAATAAGGCCTCGGGCGTATTGCCGAAGGAGAATGCACCCTTCAGAAAGCTGCGCGCAGGCCGGTCCAAGACCACGATGCCTTTGCCGTCCCCATCGTCCCCGTGGCATACGGAGCAGTGGGTTTGGTAAAGCTGAGCGGCACTTTGCACCACTACGACCCCTGCCTGCCCCGTCCCAGGAATGGGTGCGGGGTCCTCCGCACCACAGGCCGCAAGGCCTACCACACACACAAAAAGGGACGCCAAGACGGTCCAGGGTAGTGTGGCTCTGTAATTCATCCCCAACAGAGTACAGACACATAATTGTTTTGCAAAAGGACCTTGGCCAGAGTCCCTCCTCAGGCGGTATTTTGGTCCTTGGAAACCACCTTATGAAAAACATCTCCATCAACGGCAAGGATCGCTCCCTAGAGGGAGTCGAACCGTCCACGCCCCTGCTCTGGGTCCTGAGAGACCATTTCGGACTGACCGGCACACACTTTGGCTGCGGGCTCATGCAATGCGGCGCCTGCACCGTGCATGTGGACGGCAAGAGCCAACGCTCGTGCCTTTTGCCAGTTTCCGCGCTCGAAGGCACCAAGGTTACCACGATCGAGGGCCTGTCCGAGGATGGCAACCACCCGCTTCAGAAGGCCTGGCGCGATCACAACGTACCGCAATGTGGCTATTGCCAATCGGGGCAGCTGATGAGCGCCGCCCATTTGTTGGCGGAGAACCAGACTCCCACCGAGGCAGAAATTGACACGGCCATGGAAGGCAACATCTGCCGCTGTGGAACCTACCCGCGTATCCGTGCCGCGATCCAACAAGCCGCCAAGGAGCTGAAATAATGTCAGACTTCTCCATCTTACAAAGCAATCGGCGGACTTTCCTTCAAGGCCTCTTCGCCGGAGGCGGTCTCGTGTTGGCCGCCAGTCTCAGCACCAGTGAGATCTTCGCGGGCCGCACCATCGAAGATGCTGTTTTCGAGCCAGGCTTGTTCCTCAAAATCGACAGCCAAGGTATCGCCACCATCCTGGCCTCGCGCTCGGAAATGGGCACGGGCATTCGCACCGTGCTGCCCCTGGTCGTCGCCGAAGAGCTCGATGCGACCTTGGACAAGGTCAACATCGTGCAGGCCATTGGTGATCCCGACCTCGGCAGTCAAAACACCGACGGCTCCAAGAGTATCCGCCAGTTCTATGATCCCATGCGCCGCCTGGGTGCGACCGCTCGCGCCATGCTCGAAATGGCCGCCGCTGAAATCTGGGGCGTGCCCGTGGCAGAGGTGTCAACCAAACTGCACGCGGTTCATCACACCGATGGACGCACACTCGGTTTCGGGGATTTAGTCGCCAAAGCCTCTGAACAAAAGAAGCCCAAGCGACGCGACCTGACCTTCAAGTCCCCCGAGGAATGGCGTTTCGTGGGTCGTGAACACCAGGTTGTGGATATTCACGATTTCACCGTGGGTCAGGCCAAATTTGGCATGGACGTAAAAATCGAAGGCATGAAGTACGCGGTCATCGCACACAGTCCTGTGCTCGGTGGAAAGTGGAAGTCGTATGACGCCAAAGCCGCCTTAGCCATTCCCGGCGTGGAGCAGGTGGTGGAAATGCCATTCGCTAGCAAACCCTACGTATTCAAGGCCCTGGGCGGTTTGGCTGTGATTGCCACCAATACCTACGCCGCTATGCAGGGCCGTAACGCCCTGATTGTCGAGTGGGAGGCGGGTGCCAACGGATCCTATGATTCCGTCGAATACCGCAAGAGCCTCAACAAGGTCGTCAACGAACCCGGCAAGGTCATCGACGAAGAAGGCGATGTGGACCAGGCCTTCAAGGATGCCAGCAAGGTTATTAGCGCCGACTATTACCTGCCCCATCTATCCCATGCTCCCATGGAACCGCCCTGCGCCGTGGCTCACACCACTGACGAAGGCTGCGAATTGTGGGCGCCCACGCAAAACCCCCAAGCGGTCATGGATACCGTGGGCGGCGCTTTAGGACTTGCGCCCAGCCAGATCACTTGCAACGTAACCCTGCTAGGCGGCGGTTTCGGACGCAAATCCAAGCCGGACTACTGTGCGGAGGCGGCCCTACTGAGCCGTGAGGTCAAAGCTCCCGTTCAGGTTGTTTGGACCCGCGAGGACGACATTCGCCACGACTACTACCACGCGGTTTCTGCCATGCACCTCGAAGCGGGCGTGGATAAAAAAGGACGCCCGCAAGCCTGGTTGGGCCGTACGGCGTACCCCTCCATCATGTCCACTTTCGATCCCAGCACCACTCAAGGAAGCGGAATGGAATCGGGTATGGGCTTCACAAACCTGCCCTTCCCTGTGGCCAACAAACGCTTCGAAGCGGGTGTGGCCGAAGCCCACGTGCGTATCGGTTGGCTGCGATCCGTTGCCAACATCTACCACGTATTCGCGGTCAGCTCGTTCACCAACGAGCTCGCCCACAACGCGGGTCAGGACCCAGCGCAGTACTTCCAGGATTTGATCGGCGATCCCGAGGATCGCCTTGCACGTACCGCCGCCCTATGCGTGGAGAAATCCGCCTGGGGTGAAAAGCTGGGCAAGGGTAAAGGGCGCGGGCTTTCCGCCGCCGAAGGATTCGGTTCCGCCGTAGCCGTCGTGGCTGAAGTCAGCGTGAGCAAGGGTGGAAAACTCACCATTGACCGCGTGGACATTACGATCGACTGCGGCCTAGCCGTCAGCCCGGATCGGGTGCGCTCTCAAATGGAAGGCTCGGTCATCTTCGGCGTAAGTGTGGCCAAGTACGGCGAGATCACTGCGAAGGATGGCGCGATTGTGCAAGGCAACTTTGACACCTATCGGGTGGCTCGCATGTCCGACACTCCCACGCAAATCAATGTGCACATCGCTCCCTCGGGTGGACCGCTGGGCGGCGTTGGTGAACCTGGAGTGCCGCCCATGGCACCCGCTATTTGCGAGGCCATCTTCCAAGCCACCGGCAAGCGTATCCGCAGTCTGCCCCTTAGCGGACACGACCTTTCCTGGTCCTAGCCGGGCGCCTGAAAAGGGGATGGCCCTGCCCTTCCCACTTTCATTCCCTGGCAATCAAGCAATTTGAAAGGCCGGTCGCCCGTCGACCGGCCTTTCCAATAGAATCTGTTTGCCATCCAAGCTGGGGTTCCCTGCCTTGGGCCTCTGCGCACCACTTGTCCCACATAACTGCCCGTGACCGAGTCCTCCCAGCCGCCCGTACTGCCACCCGTACAGCCTCCCGCCGTGGCGCCGTCCCAGCACGCCCACCACATGCCCGCTCTAGACGGCATCCGTGGATTGGCCATCGCCTTGGTCATGGTGCAGCACTTCTTTCCGTTCAACGATCGCGGCGTCACACTGCTGGACAGCGTGGTCTTCGGTGTGGCCAATCGCTGCTGGATGGGCGTGGACCTGTTCTTCGTACTGTCCGGATTTCTGATCACCGGCATTCTGTGGAGGGCGCGCGGCCGCGACCACTTCTTCCGCAACTTCTATATGCGACGGGTGCTGCGCATTTTCCCCGCCTACTACTTGCTGCTGGCGATTTTCTTCCTGCTGTTGCCCGCCCTAAGTTCCGCTCCCATCGACGCCTATCTGTCGGATTCCGCCCCGGATGCGTTCTGGCACTGGACTTATCTGAGCAACTTCCGCATCGCCTGGCGCGGCGAGTGGTACGAACAACTGATTCCCAACGTATTCTGGTCCCTCGCGATCGAGGAACAGTTTTACATGGTGTGGCCCGCCGTGATTTGGTTCATCAGTCGCCGAGGTCTTTATGCCCTGTGCACGTTCCTGTTCTTCGCCGCCTTGGCCCTGCGTTGGGTGCTGGCGCTCGATCCGGATGTGAACTGGGTCACTCGCTTCGTATTGACCCCGACGCGCATGGACGGACTGGTACTGGGCTCGCTCCTGGCCTTGCTCTACCAATCCGCGCACCGCGACAGTGCCAAACTCAAGCAAGCGATCCTCGCCTGCGGTGCGATCGGACTCCTAATCGTCGCCTACCTCACCCTGCAGCGGCATGAGGGGTGGCAAGAAACTCCCGTTCAGACCCTGCGCTTCACCGGAATCGCATTGGCATCCGGTGCACTGGTTTGGCTCTGCGTGACCGGGGAAAACAACACCTGGCTCAAACGATTCTTCTGTCTGGCCCCCATGCGCTTCCTGGGGAAATACAGCTACGCCCTGTACCTATGGCACGGGCCCGCGGACGCCCTGGTCCGGCACTTCTTCCCGCCCCAAGAGTTGGTCTTCGGTTCACGCGTCCCCGCCCAACTGCTTTTCGTCTCGATCACAACCCTCGTCTCCATCGCAGCAGCCCTGTTGAGTTGGAACCTGCTGGAGCGTCATTGCCTGCGGTTCAAAAAGGCCTTCGCCTAGCAGCCTCGGCCCCCTCCATCGCGCCGCAAGGCCACCGCGAAAATTGCATCCGAACCCGAACCGGCTCTTGCCGTGTTTGGGTTGGATTGGGATACGTTGCCGTCCTGGACCTCGGACCAAGAAGGCAAACCCTTAGAAATCCCAGTTCTAGCCATTGGGATAATCAAATGGAGTCAATAGGCGCTCATATGGGTCCCACTTGCACAAAACAGAGCGAATAGGTCAAAAGGGGTTTACTATTTGAATACGCGGGCAGTAGCTGCCGCTCGCGGCCCCGACTTTCATCCCATGCAACACTTCCTTCGAACCATAGCCCTAGCCATTTGCTTAGGACTCTTGGGGAACCTGTCGCAAGCCAGCGCGGCCAGCCCTCAACAAATCGGCTCGATCGGCTCCGCCGGCAATAAGCAAAAATCGGGCCCCTGGAAGCGAGCCATCCGGACGAAAGTGATGTGCATCGGAGATTCCAACACCCATGGAGTTCAAGGCTACACCTCATACCGCTACCCATTGTGGTTCAAGCTGGCTCGCCTCGGAAGCTTGGTTGAGTTTGTAGGTACGCGATTCACCGTTGAGGCTGAAAACGGAACCACGGTTCCGGATCTAAACCTATTCAACCGCTACTACACGTATTTCGACAGGGACCACCAGGGTTACTCCGGCTTCCGCACCGATCAAGTTCTGCCCCTGTTACCCCAGGCTATCGCCACTGAAAGCCCCGATGTTTGCCTAATTTTGCTCGGCACCAATGACATCGGCCAGCGAGGATCTGTTGGGGTCACGGATGCGCTGTCCAACCTAAAGCTCACCGTGGATGCGGTCCGTAGCCAAGCACCGGCGACCCTCTTCTTCATCGCGTCCATCCCGCCGATCGGCCCGGGCACTTGGTATGCAAACAATGCCGGCTACGTGGACACCTTCAACTCCCAGTTGGCCTCCCAGGTTCCGAATTGGTCCCTACCGAATTCACAGGCCCAGTTTGTGGACGTGCATGGGGCGCTGAACTTGGCAACGGATATGCTCCCTGATGGAGTCCACCCCAATCAAATGGGTCAACAAAAAGTGGCTCAAGTTTTTTATAACGCACTGATTCCGGCGATCAGTGGCGGTTTCCTTCCTGCGCCCCAAAGCTCCGTTGCCGTACAGACCCCGAGCTTCGAAGCGTTAGGCTTGGCGGATGGCTTGACCTCAACCCTGCCCTTACCGGATTGGACTTATCCGAACATGCCCCACATCCTGCCGTTCGTCATGAACCCGGATGAACAAACTTATTCGGGAGCTTTTGGCTCAGGCGTGCCTAATGGCGCAGATGGCGACGAAGTGCTATCACTGGAAAATACGGGCGGAGAGCCTTCATTGGGTTGGGTATACCAAACCATGCCCACCACGATGGCTACGGGGAAAACCTACAACCTCACCATGGCTGTCGGAAACCGGGCTCCCACCAACACCCGTGGTACGACCGGCTTTGGTGGCTACGAGATCCAGATATTGGTAGGCAACACCACCGTGGCCTCTTCCGCCAACCAGGTCACTCCCATGCCGGGTACCTTTGAAACGGCCCAGCTGAACTTCCTATCCAATAATGTTAGCCCCTCTTTGGTCGGCAGCGCGATAACCTTGCGCATGCGCATGACTTGGAGTACGGCCAACACGGCCACTGACTTCGACAAGGTCGAGTTGACCAAGAATTAACGTCTCAGAGAACCTCTGAAGTGCGGCGCGAATGGCGCAGAGCCACTTGAAAGATCCAGAGCGCCCCCACGAGGATTAAGCCGGAACCCAGCATGACGCCCCGGGCACCAATGAGCGGATAAAACAATCCGCCCAGGGTCCCTCCCACGGCTACGGCGAGTGTTCGTGCGGAGAAGATCACTCCAAAGGCACTACCCCTACGATCGGCTGTGGCCACATTGGCGGCCAACCCGTGGGTCAAAGGGCTGGCACCCGCCATGCCCAATCCCATGCACAAGCGCCCCACCAAGAGAACGGCGTAGGCCGCCGCAGCGGCCTGTACCGTCAGGGCCAACAGGCATAGCAGCCCGCAATGGATCAGCGCTTTGCGATGGCCGATGCGGTCCCCGTACCGCCCCCACCATTGCAGGGCGAAAAGGTTGGCGATGGCCATGGCGCCAAAGAGCAAACTGGTGGCAAAAGTCTGGACCCGGGAATCGAGTGTGAGGCCTTCTGCCGCACCACCCAGCGAACTCATTCGGTCGAGCAGCCCACCCTGCAATTCGACGCCCGTGAGCAAGTCGCGCACATAGAGTTCCAGGATCGGGTTGACCGCACCCAAACCGATCTGCAGGGCAAAGACCAGCCAGGCCACGCTGCGTAAAACCGGGCTATTCCAAACCTCCCGAAGATCCGAGCCTGTGGCCCGTAGGACCCCGGCGAGACTCAGTCGCCCATCCACTTGGCGACGCGTGGAAACGTCCTCCACGGCACCGAACCAAACCAGGGCCGCGGACAGTCCACCCAGCAAACCAACCAGCAGGAAAACCTTCTGATGTGACCCAAGAATCGTGGCTGCCATACCGCCGATGAGGGGACCGAGCAAACCCCCAATGGCCATGGACGTGGCCAAGTTGCCCGCGATACGCCCCTGCTGATCCGCGGGCGCCGCCACACTCACCAGGGTGATACTCGGAGGAATGAACCCGGAAAAGCAACCCTGCAAGCAACGCAAGAAAAGCAATTGCCATGGTGTCGTTGCAAAGGCCATGGCCCCCACGAAGAAGCAAATCGCCATCATGGCTCGGCAAACCATAATTTTGCGCCCATAGCGATCCCCGATGGCGCCCCAGATAGGGGCCGAAAAAGTGGCCAGCAACGGAGCCGCTGCAAAACACACGCCAGACCAACGCGCCAACGACGCCTCACCCTCGATCCCCATCTCCTCCAGCAAGCTGGGGAAAAAAGGTAGGAAGCTCATCATCCCGATGGAAGTGATGAGGTTGGCCATCCAGACCACCCAATAGGTGCGTTTCCAATCGGTCATGGGCCGAACAGTCTCGCTTTCCGTGGAGCCGCCGCAACCCTCAATCCAGAAACCTTACTGGGAGTTGCGGCGGAAACCGACCGTGGCTGCAAGCGGCTGCTTCAAAAGCCGACGGACCCGTTACGGATCAACAGGCTGTTAGGAGAGACCTGCGCTGCGCCAGCCGTGGCGGTAGGTCTTATGCAGCAGAAGATCGGCCTCGGGGTGTCCCGGGAACTGCAGTCCCGCCGCATCCCAGGGAAGGTCCTGCTCGGGGAATTCCAAAGCCACGTTGCCGAGCAAGGCGACCTCGCTCAGCTTGCCAGCGTAGTCGAAACCCGCGGTGGTCTGCCCCTTACCCAGGCAGGCATCGACCCATTGGTGCCAGTGATTGACTGCCGGAACCTGCTTGATGTCCAGCTCTGTTTCTGCCTCGCCCAAGGGGAAAAGCCGGCAAGGTGCGTAAGGGCTAACGAGCAAGGCGGCCTTGTCTCCCACGAACAAACAAGCATTGGGGAAAGCATCCTCGATCCCCAAACGCTTCAGCAATTCGTCCGGCTTGCGCGCACCGTCGTACCAGGTAAGTTCGGCGCCTTGCGCTGCGGTGCTCGCGGTGGGCGCGAAGGTGTAGTGCACGCGGGACCAAAGCGGGAAGCTATCCGCCTTGGGCTTGGGCCCTTCCGAGCGTACCGTCAGCGGATCACCGAGTTCCGGGAACCACAGAGCCGGGTCCATCAAGTGACAGGCCATATCCCCCTGGGCACCGGTTCCGAAATCCTTGCGCCCGCGCCATACGAACCCATGATACGCGTCCTTTTTGAAAGGCCGAGAAGGCGCCACGCCGAGCCAAAGGTTCCAGGCCAGGTCCTCCGGAATCGGATCACTGCCCTCCGGACGATCCACGTCCTGGGGCCACCAACCCGCCGGGCGATCGGTCCAAACATGCATGGAACTCACCGGCCCGGTCACGCCCGTGTCGAACAAAGCCTTGGCGGTCCGATAGTGAACGTTGGAGCGGTTTTGAATGCCCATTTGTGTGACGACGCCAGCCTCTTGCGCCGCTTCGCGAACCGCACGCGCTTCGACCACGGTATGGGTCAGCGGCTTCTGGCAATACACATGCTTGCCCATCCGCAACGCGGCCATGGTGACCGGTGCATGCATGTGGTCCGGAGTGGAAACGCACACGGAGTCCAGGTTATCCCCTTCGACTTCCAGCATCTCGCGCCAGTCCGCATACAGCCGCGCAGTGGGGTGCTTTTCACCCGCCGCTTTCAATCGGCCCGCGTCCACATCGCACAAGCAAATCACATCCACTTGATCGTGGTCCGAGATTGAGGCCAGGTCAGCGGCGCCCATGCCACCCACGCCCACGGCACCGTGCCGCATGCGACCCGTGGGATGCTCCTGACCGGAAGGTACGCCCTGACAGGCTACAGCTGCTGCGGCAGCCGATCCCGCCGAAAGTTTAAGGAAGACACGACGCGAGACGATTGAGCTCATATTTATCCGAGTGATTAGTCAGTAGGACCGGGAAGGTCCCAGATCATACAACAGGCCGCTCATTTTCGCCTGGCACCCATATATCAATTACCTTACCAGATGTGCAGCGGCTCCGACGTTCAGCGACTCAAGACGCGCTCTATGAGTTGTTTGGTCAGTAGGATACCCTCGGATTCAGAATGCTTAGCGCCCTCGTACTCGACCCCGATGTGGCCTTTATAGCCCGCGTCCAGAACGATTTTCAGCATGCGAGTATAGTCGGTGTGGATCTCGCTGCCCGCTTCGTCGAACTCATGGGATTTGGCGCTGACGGCTTTGGCGTAGGGCATCAGCTCCTCCACGCCGCGATAGCGATCGTACATGTGGTCGGCGCTGACCTTGAAGTTGCCGAAGTCGGGTAGCGTGCCAACCCCAGGATGATCGGCCCGTCGCATCACGTCCGCCAACCAGGCGCCATCCGAACTGTAGCCCCCATGGTTCTCAACCAAGATCGACAGCCCCGCGGGCTCGCCATACTCGGCTAAAGTCGTGAGCGAGTCCGCCGCCCGGGCTGCCACCTTCTCCCGGCTTCCGCCGCCACGGGCGTTGACCCTGACAGAATGGCAACCCAGGTAGACGGCTGCGTCGATCCAAGGCTTGTGCTTCTCGATGGCTTCCTCAGCATTCTCCTCGCCAAGATCGCCCGCGCCATCGATCATAATGAGCAAGCTGCGCACGCCGTGATCCTCGGCGCGCAGCTTCAGTTGAGCCAAGTAGTTCAGATCCCTGGCCTTGTCCTTGAAAAAGGAATTCACGTACTCAACCGCACCGATTCCGTACTCCTCACGCGTGACCTTCGCAAAGTCCAAAGGATCGATTTTCTTGTCGAAGAAAGCCCGGTGCAAGGACCATTGAGCCAAGGAGATCGGGTTTTGGGGTCCCCTAAAGCTCCGTGCGACGCTTTGGCACGCCCCCAGGGGAAAGGCTGCGGCTAGGGCCAGACCAGAACCGGCTTTCAATAAGTTTCTGCGGGAGAGGCTGTTTGACATGGACACATAGTGAGGCATGGCCCCCTTTTGTGCCCAGACTTTTCCGGCGAGACCTGCCACAGCTTGCCCGACGGAGCCAGGTCAGTACCATGGCAGCCATGCTGGACGATTCGAACGACCACCCGCTCCCCGCTCCGGAGGCGGTAGTGCATTGGTTGGAGGCCATGGCCCACGATCACAAGCTACTGGCCGAGCTAGACGAGGAGATGCTGATACGCTTGCGAA
>JBLFXY010000113.1:0-11857 GCA_047611645.1 Glaciecola sp. | reverse complement strand
ACCTCCTCCTTTTTGCCAACCAAAGCGACAAACAACCAAGAATCCATGGACATATAAAATCAAAGTCTTGCAGGAGACCCGTTTAGAGGTGACGCCATATATGCCTTTGGGTAGCTGGTTAGGGCAGGGGGGTTTCTTTGAATACCAGCATGGCTGCCCGAGCTTCGATGCGCAGGGTATCGATCAGAGGGCTGGTGCCCAGGGTGATCGTCGCGGCGCCAATCATCTCGTCCAAACGGTCGATCAGGAACCGGTCGGGATTCTCGGCAAACGTGTAGGCGATCGCGTTCCAATAGTCGGTGAAGTCCACGTGCGGGCTGAAAGCATCGTTGGGGACATTGTCGCACAGGTCTTGGACCATATTGTCGTTTGCATGGCCCGTACCCACAATGAACCAGGGACCCTTTTGGGTGGGGTTCCAATAGGGCGCCCTGAGGCTCGCGTAAGTGGATCCTCTTTGCACCTCGCGCAACTCCTGATACGTGATTCCGGGTAAGTCCTTGAAGACACACTCCGCGATACTGCGCAGGGCCTGCTCGACCATGGCGACCTCGAAGGACTGACGAACCCGGTATTGCCCATTGAAGTGATTGGCGATGTAGAAGGAAACCACATTGCCTGTGCAAGCGGATTGCCCATCGCGAACCATGTCCGAAAAGATCTGGAACCAGGGTCGAAAGCGCGTGCGGAAGCTGTTGTCGGAAATCGCGTAGGCCGTGCAAGCCGCGTCCATACCCCAGGCTTCTCCACGTCCCACATCAGCGCCTTGTTGGGGGAACTGTTGCACGCGAAGCTGGTCGTAAAGCAAACCCGTGCCTTGTACGTAGCCGTTGTAGCTGCTGTAAACCTCGGGATAGCTCAGTCGGAAGATATCGGCGGTCAGCCGAATTTCATCCTTGGCGAGTTCGTCGTTGCCGAGCCAAACCAAGGTCTTGTAGGAGCGCGTGTAGCGGATCAGGTGCTGGATATCGATGTTGACCCAGCTGCGCATCTCACTTTCGTAATCCGGCTGGAGATTCAAGCTGCGCACCCGTTCGATGTGATGCTTGGGCGACAAATCGAAGCGGGGGTACTCGTGTACTCCCGAAGGGGAAAGCTGGAAGTGAGCGTCCATGTAGAAGCGCCCTTGGAGACCGACTTGAACCAAGTCGCGCAAGCGCAACGGGGTTCCATGGATGTCGTAGAACGCCATGGCCTGTCGATCCATGTAGGCCTTAGCCGTGATCTCTGCCAGTCGGTAGCCATCCGTACTTTCTGTGACCGCGGTCTTCAGGCCATCAACAAAGTTGATCTCGTCCCCGCCAGGCATGCCCCCGTAGGGATCACCCCAGGGGTGGCACCATCCCATGGGTGCCGCGGTAAAGGGGTACAAACCCGTGGTGCCGGTCTCGGTTTGCAGGGCGATACGGTGATAACGCGCTTCAAGGTGATCGGTGATGGTGGCCAGGTCGTAGTCGGTCAGGATCGGGAGAACGAATTTTTGCGGGTAGTAGAAAGCTGTTGTCGGGTTCCACCAGGACCACAAACTCGATCGCTCCGCCTGGGTGCGCGGTCGCTTCAGCAGGGCAAGGGTCTCCTTGATGTTGAGCTGCATCGCCTGTGCGCGGCCTTCGGGCGTGTCCTGTGCGATGATGAAGCGCCGCGTAAAGCGAGCCTGCCGCACCATCAGATGCATACGACCTCCAGCAAGAGGTGACACGAGCTGCTTTTGAGCCCGTGAGGTTCCAGGGATATCGACCAGGTCTGATTCAAGGGGATTGTCGAAGGCACTCAAAATGACCCAGCCCTGGGGGATCTCCAGACCGATGTTCCTGAAGTACATGTCGTCCAGGAGATCGTCCTCTGCAGTCTCATCCGACAGATCGCTCAATGCGTTGTGCACGATTAAATCCACGGAGATTGCCGAGCTGCCGGAATACACGGTTGTGTAAACGTGCACGCCCATCATGTGGGGCAGGACTGTGGTCGGATCGCTTCCAGGGACCGGGGTCAGTACGCGGTGACCACCATATTGATTGAGTAGGGCGCCTTCTTTGAGCCGCCGGTGTTGGCCCCCGTGTAGGTCGCGCATGAGGTCCGCTTGGTAGCGGTTGCCAAACACGTCATAGGTATTCATCACGATTTGGCCGGGAGCGCGCAATAGGTCGACCACTTCCGGACGGACTTGGATGCTTCCTGGGGTTCCCTGGTGTGAGACCACGTCAAAGTCGATCTGGGTCCCAGCAGCCACGGACGGGTCGCGACGCACTAGGGCGATGAGCTCGACCACCTCGGGTTCACCGACGGAGTTGCGAGTGACCACTTCCATCTGGGTG
The DNA here is from genome assembly GCA_047611645.1 of Glaciecola sp. Taxonomy (GTDB): domain Bacteria; phylum Planctomycetota; class UBA1135; order UBA1135; genus NORP259. Next base: position 9,542 of record JBLFXY010000113.1, on the reverse strand, counting down.
TGCGCTAGGGTTCCGTCGTAGCTGCGTACGGCCAGGGTCGGGTGTTGCCGGTCCCCATTCCAGGTTCCTGGCGGGATGGGCAGGGTTCCATGGAGCTGGTAGAGAATGCTGGTTGGAGCTTTCTGCGTGAACTTTGCGATCGCGACGGTAGACGCCGTTTGAAACATGGCCCCTGGGGCAATGTGTGAAGAAAGCTGCTGCTGTTGGGCGGGGAGGGTGCCGAGCAAGCCCAAGAACGTAAGTCCCATGGCAATAATGCGGCTATTTACGAGCCCCCTTGCCCTGCGGCTAAAGGCCACAGGTATTAATTTGATATGCATAGATAGGGTGGTTTCCCTGGAATGCGTCCTGCGGTGAGAGCCCCGCCGGGAGAGCGGCGGTTGTGAAGCTTGCAGGACGGAAGAGAAAGCTGTTATCCGGGTGTGGCAGAGGACCTGTTCTATATCAGATCGTGTCCGGTTACTGGTATCTTTGCCGTTAGCTGGCGGTGTGTTGGTGACACATTTTGAGAAAGGAGCCTGGAGGGCTTTGTCTGCCGAGTGTTTGCCCTGCCAAAGCCCTTGTGGTCGCCCCCCCCAGAAGGGGCTAGATGATGCAATAGCCCACCCTCGACTCTTTCCAGGGCCCCGGGTTGCCAGGAATCGATAGAAAACCGATCCAAAGGGTGGATCGCAACTCCTTGCCCCGCGGATTCTGGGGGATTCTTGGAATTGGAGCCGCTGTGCCCAACGGCCTGCTCGGCGGCCCGCTGATTCCCAGTGGGCTGCTAGTTGTTGCGCCTCCAAAGCCGCAACAGCTTCCCTAGCCCCATGCTCGGAGCCCCAGCGCGCGCGTTGTACGCTCCGATGGAATAGGCGTCTCTCCACTGCCGCGCCAAGGTTCGCCAGCCGTACAACGGTCCGTGGCGCGGATCGTAAATGTGGGTGGGCTCCGAGGTAATGCCATTGAGCTCAATGACCGACAAATCGCGCCCTTCGATGAGTGCCTGGGCATCGGGGACCATTAGGTCGTAACGTCCGAGGTACAGGCCAAAGAGATCGTCGGGAGCCGCCGCGAGCGGTTGGAAACCTTGACTCAATTCGTCCACGGCCTTGAGCAAGGCGGGGGTGCTCAATTCTGCTCCATCAAGGAATATAGCCCCGCGGCTGTGGGTGCCGACTTCGACCAGGCACACCTTCTCATTCGCAGCAGGCACCTGATGCCAGCGCTCCCCGAGATCTTTTTCATAGGCATCGGCTATGGCGACGGCACGCGCATCTCGATACACCAAATGCCCGATGGTGCTCGTTCCGTCGCCGATCACCATCGGAAGTACCTTGCGCGTGATCGAGATGAGGCTGGTTTCGCCGCTCCTGGGATCGCGTTTGAAGAATATACCGAACTCTTCGCCGTGCACGAACTCTTGGACGATCCAAGGGGCGCCGGGCCCTGCGAGCGCCGCGCGCAATCGATCCTCGCTGCGCACGATATGCACGCTTTTTCCTCGCTCACCCACATCGGGTTTGATCACCAGGGGCCACGCATTTGAGAGTGTGGCCTGCCACGCCAAAATTTGGTCGAAGGTCTCGACCGCCGTTCCGGTTGCGGGCAGGCGCAGGTAAGCGGGGATACGCGCATCGCCTGCAAAGCCATCCAAAATATCCCCTTTGGATTCACCCGCGAAACCTGAGCCAAGCATGCCGGGATTCGTAGCGCTGAAGGGAGCCAGACTGCGATGGCGCAGGGATTGCCAAAGCAAGTAGGGGATCAGGGGAGCGTAGATGGCCACCGGGTGCCAGAACTCGAATTGGGTGAGGCGTCGGTAGCTACCCACCAAGCGTCGTCGCCCGGTCCACGTGCAGGCGGGTAACAGAACTTTCCGTACCAGCAGCCAAAGCAGGATGAGGGCCGGGATCACCTTCCAAAGCGAATCGCCGATGGTGCCGTTCTCCGGGGAGAAGCGCTCTCCAAAAAAGGCGGAGAGCCCGACCAGTACCGGCGTCCAAAGTGCGCAGGCTAGGGCGAAATAGCCAGCGAAGGCCAGGAATCGCGTGTGGAGTGCGCCCGCCAAAAGATAGGTAGGCAGCCTCAAGCCAGGAGTGAAGCGCGAAAGGAAAATCACGCTAGCTCCGCGGGTTTGCATCCAGTGGGAGGCTTTGTCCAGGGACTCCGGTTTCACGAACCATGCGAGGGGGCGGCGCCGCAGGGCCGGACGACCGGCCACGCGTCCCACCAGATAAAGCATCAGATCGCCCACCAAAATTCCGGTGAAGCAAGCCAAGGTCGCGCTCGGAAACGACAGGCGTCCGAGTGAAACAAGCCAGCCCGCGAGCAGGCAGGTCAAGTCCTCGGAGATCAAGGTCGCGAAAGCCAACAGCACCATCAGTAAGACCAGCGAGCCGCCTTCGACGGGCGGAATGCTCGCGGGATCGAATGGAATGAGCGACTTTGCCAAGCGGTCCGGATCGCTTTGTTCGCGGCGCATGGCGGTCCCCGCTTGCACGGAGCCCACGAACTCCCGCACGAGATCCGAGATGGGGCCGGGTTCCTGCCAGGGCAGGAAATGTCCCCGGTGTTCGAACACATGGATTTTCGCCTGGGGAATGATGCGCCAATGTTCCTTGGCGGCGGCCACGGGCACCTGCAAATCGTGGGCACCGTGCAGGATGAAAAAGGGCACGTTCACCTGTTCCATTAGACCGCGCAGCTCGGACTGGTCGTCGTCGAAGAAGTTGCGCGCATGGGCATGGTTGACCGGGAAAGAGTGCAAGGCGCCGAAGTGAGGCAAGCCGTAGTCGAGCACCTTCACCAAACCCAACAGCACCGCGTGCAGGGCTTTGTTGAGTGTGGCGTCGCCCAATAATTCCAATTCCTCCACGCCCAAGGAAGCCATGAGCGTGATGGACGCGATGCGCTCGGGTGCGATCGCTTGCAGCCGCAGGGCGACAGCACCGCCCATGGAGTGACCGACCACATGCACTTTGCGGGCGTCGATGTCCTGCAACCACTCTGCAAGGTAGTGGGCGTGGGCTTCCGGGCTGTAGTCGGATAGCCGTTTGGAGCTCACTCCGAACCCGGGCAGGTCGGGGACGAGCAGCCGGTGATCGGAATCCAGGAACGGCAGCATGCTATCGAAGTTGCCGTGATGTCCCGGGCTACCGTGCAGCAGCAACACGGTCGGAGCCGTCGCGGGTCCGTGTTCCCAAACATCCAAGGCTACGGTTGCCGGATTCGACGAATCCGCGTCCAGCGCAGCCAATTCGAAACGCTGGGCTCCGGCGGGAATAACTTCGGGGGGGCGCGCAGTTCGCCAGCTCCATGAAGCTACCAAGAGGACGCACCACACAATCAACGCAAGCCTCCAGGGAATGCGGCGCAAACGTGAACGGGTGGGCTTCAAGGGCGTAGGGGTGGCGACTGGCTCGGCCGGGGATCGATCAGGGGACCTGGGCAGGGTCCTCGCTCGGTTGGACGAAGGACTCTGGAGCGCTAGGCCGGAACATCTCGAGCACTCCAGCGCGCGTGTTTTGCGCCAGCGATTTACGGTCATCCCCGTGGAAGGTGTCCCCGTGGAATTGGATATGGGCGTCGATGCTGCGCAGCGTGAGCAGCTTGAGGAAGTGCGATCCGAACGGCATATCGCCCCACCAGCAAACACTCATGTGGGCCGGCTCTGCACCATTCGGCGTGGCGTAGTGCAGGCTCGCCACGTGGGTGCCCATCTCCATGGCCAGTGGCGCTTGCAGCAGCGACGGGTGGAAGGGGTCCACGGTGGAGCCCGCAGTGGAAGTTCCTTCGGGAAACAGGATCACGCCCTCGCCAGCGCGCATGGCTTCTTGGAGCTCTGGAATCGAACGGGAAACATCCCTACGATTTTTGCGATCGATGAACAGCGTGCCGGCCCAGCGGGCCAAGTGCCCTGCGATGGGCCACGATCCAATCTCGGACTTGGAAAGGAAGTGACCGCGCACGGTGGCGTGCAGGATCAAGATGTCCATGTAGGATAAATGGTTGGCGACCAGAAAAAACGGCGGCGTAGGAATAGGGCCTTCCAGGGTAATGCGCACCCCCAGGATGGCGCAGCTCCAGCGCGCCCAGCGCGTGATTGCGAAGCGGGAGACCTTGGATCCGGCCCTCTTGTTGCCGATGGCCGATAAGGCGCGACCGCCCCAGAGCGGCGGCAGCAGCACCAATACGGCGAGCATCAGGAGCGGGATGCGGAGAATTGCGCGAAGATAGGCCATGGGGAAGACGCCAAGCGTAGCGACTTACAAGCCCGGATCGAAGCGCTCTTTGTGCCCGGCGTCGACTTGCACAAAGGTCAGGAAGTCGATGGTCCCAAACTCCCTGTCGATGGCCGGTGGCGATAGGATCATGGCGCCCTGCTTTAGGTAGGACCTGAATAGGCGTGGGATAGGAACCTTGGATCCGCCCAATTCGCCGCATTCGCAAGTCCAATCGGATCGCGGAACCGTCCGCAGTTCGGAGTGCACGTGCCCGGCCCGCTGCAATTGCGAGTACAGCCGCAAACCCTCGCCCATGTCCTGGCTGGTAAGCGAGCTACATCCGAAGAAGCCTCCCTTGCCATGGAAGTCCAGGTAGCCCATCAAGCCCTGCCAGAGCAGCAGAAGAACCGTGCGGCCGCGATGTTCTTTGGCTACGCACGCGCGACCCAGCTCGACGTTGTTCTCTTGAAAGTCTTGACCCAGTCGGTCCAGTTCGAATTCCTGGTCCGTATAAAAGCCCAAGCCCCCCTGGACGCAATCCCAGGTTTGCATGCGGTAGGTGCCGACCATCTGCTCGCTGCGGTGGTCCCAGACGATCAGGTGCTGACAAGGTTCATCGAAGGGATCCCTGTCGAGACCCGTTTGAACCGCATCGGCCAAGCCCTCTCCAAGCTCCAAGCAAAAGACTTCATAGCGCAATCGCATGATGGCTTCGAGCTGCTCGAGCGTGCGCGCAAAGAACATCTCATAACGCCCGCGCTTCAAACGCACAGACGGTATGCGCTCCTGATGGGGAAGGAGCGTTTGCGGACCGCTGCCCAAAGGCAAGGTGCCGGTGACGTTGATTGGTATTTTGTGCAAGGGGGATCCCCAATGGGGAAGGTGAACCTTCTCCGTATGAATGGGTATTTTTGGGCAAGGATTGCGCCCGGGATACGAGCAGACCCTAGAAATTGACAATTTTCCCGGTTCGGGCTGAATTGAAGCCCTGTAAGACGGGGCTCAAGGCCCGCCGCGGCCGGGGCACCCTCGTACGACTACCAATCTAGAGCGTGACCGAGCTTGCCCGCCTGGGCGCTCCATTGTACGAGTAAGCGCTCGCCGGGCGCCTCGCCCTCCACGTCCCGATGGCTCAATTGGAATCGAAGTGTGGAGCGCTGACCCATAGGTCGCGAGAAATACAGGCTGACCTCTTGCTCCTGGGGTGTGCCAGGAGTGGTGCGTTCGAAGGTCGAATAGGTCATGCCCAAAGCGCGCCCCGACCGGGTTTGGTGCTCTAGCCAGTAATATTGTCCGAAGACCTGATCGTCAAAGATCTCGAGCGTGGCCGGACCCGCGCCCACCGCTTGCGCTCCGATTTCCCCATCCGCGATCAAGCCTTCCCAGCCCGCGGACCAGGAAGGACCTTCGGTTTCATCGCTGAGCCCGAAAGTCAGATCCGCACCGTACACCCAATGATCCAAATGTTCGGCGTCCAAGGAAGTGCCATCGCCCGCGGTCAGCGCGACCGAAAAATCGGGCACGGAGTGGGCGGAAACTCCCCATTGCAAAACGCCTTCTTGCCCCACATCGCGCAGCCCGGTCAGGCGTGCGTTGATCGCCAGCTCATCCAGACGCGGTCCATCGGTCACGGACAGTTCGGGAAGGGCTAGGGTGCGACCGTCGATGTGGGAATCCAAGCGCTCGGTTTGCGTGAATAGGCCGAATGAGGCACGCATGGTGGAGTGCTCCCCCGTGGCAAACACGTCCCCGTAGGAAACTCCGGTGGCCAGCACCTGGTCTCCCAGGTAAGCGCGCAGGACTCCGGGTCTTTCGGGGTAGGACAGCTCGTAGGGCCGCGCCTGCATCTGCTTGCCGAAGTCGATGGGCAAGATGCCAAGGCGCAGATAGGAGGAACTGGAGAGTCCCTCGTAGATCAGGGCCGCATTGCGCAGGGTGAGTTCTTCGCTCGTGCCTTCGACCAGCGCAAAGGCCCACAGATCCCGATTGATGGTGGCGGCCACGGCCAGGTCAAGGACGCGCAGGTCCGCGCTGATCTCCCCGCTACGACCCGGACCATCCAGGGTGATCGGGGCGCGCATATCCACGGCCAAGCCCAGGTCCAGTTCCACATCCCCAATTTCCAGCATGGAAGATCCGCTGCGCGGCATGCCCGGTGATGTGACGAATCGATCCTGATAGGCGAGGGCTCGACCGTTGAGTTCCATGCCCTGGGGCAGGCCCCCGAGTGCCGCGGCCACCAGCAGCGCTGAGCGCAGGGCTATAAAGAGGGAGCCCGGACGGAAGGGACGGCGGCGTGGGAGGGTGGGTTGGAGCATGTGCAGGTTGCACCCCTTGGAAAAGCGGGCCCCGGAAGGGCGGGCTTTTGGGAGTGGGCTTGTGGGGCGTGGAACGACGGGCATAGGATAACGACCTGCCCCGGGTTTGGGGCCTACCTATGACAGACCGATCCGCCAGCCTGCCCCGTATTGTGGTTTTTTCGGACGACTGGGGCCGACATGCCTCCAGTTGCCAGCACCTGATCTCCCAGCTGCTGCCGGCGTACCGCGTGGACTGGGTGGAGACCATCGGCACGCGCACCCCCAGCTTGAGTTTGGGGGACCTGAAGCGCAGCGTGCAGAAGTTGCGCAGCATGGCGAGTTCACGAACCACTCCGGGCGAGCAGGTCGTCTTGCACGAAAACCTGCGCGTGCACAACCCGCGCATGATCCCGAGTTTTGCGAGTCCGCGCCGTCGGCGCTGGAACGCGAAGCTCCTGCAAAGCGGATTGAAATCGATCCTGAGTCCCGAGGATCCGCCCGTCGCCGTGATCACCACCGCGCCGATCGTGGCCGACCTGGCCGCGCTCACCCCGCATTTGCATTGGGTCTACTACTGCGTGGATGCGCTCGATGAGTGGCCCGGATTGGATGGGGAGACCCTGTGCCAAATGGAACTGGACATGCTGCCGCACATGGATGAAGTGCTCGTCGTGTCCGAGGTATTGCGCGAGCGCATGGCCAGCAGGGGCATCGAATCCTCCTTGCTGACCCACGGTGTGGACTTGGATCGTTGGGTCTTGGACCGCAAGGGGCACACGCCGGGTCAACCTCCGCAAACCCTATTCTGGGGCCACGCGGACGAACGCTTGCACGAACCGATTTGCTTGGCCCTGGCCGAAAGCACCGAGCTGTGTTTCGTGGGGCCCAAGGGCAATGTGGCCGCCAGCTTGGCCAACCATGCACGCATTCGATGGGAGGGTGCGATTCCCTTCGAGCGTTTGCCGGAGCGCGCGGCCCAGGCGGACGTGCTGGTCATGCCCTATGGTGATTGCGAAGCCACGCGCAACATGCAGCCGCTCAAGCTCAAGGAATACCTGGCCACGGGATTGCCCACGGTGGCAACCTCGTTGCCCGCCAATCTACATTGGAGCCAAGCCATGGATTTGGCCGATAGCCCCGAGGCCTTCGTGGAGATCGTTCTCGAGCGCGCCGCCGGTTCCTTGCCCATCCGCCAACACGAAGCGCGCTTGCCCTTGCAGGAAGAATCCTGGAGCGCCAAGGCCATACTTTTGGAGAGAGCCATCCATGCCCGCTAATCCCTACCCTGAAATTCAGGATCCGCGCTGCGCCCCGCCCGCGAGCGGAGGTCCCATGGTTTTGCATGTGCGCTGCGTGAGCGGCCGCGGCGGTGGCCCCGAGAAAACTATCCTTCGATCCCCCGAACACCTGGAGCGCCTCGGTTATCGCGGCATCGCCGCCTACCTGTTCGATGCGGGCGATGAGGGCTTCCAGGAATTGCTCGATTGGGCTGAGCGTGAAAAGTGTCCTCTGATCGGAGTGCCCGATGGCGGAGCCCTCGACCGCACGCTGATCGCCAAGTTTGTGTACCTGTGCGAGCGCTACGACGTGAAAATTTGGCACGGCCACGACTACAAGAGCAATCTGCTGGGCATCCTGGTGCGCAAGCGCCTCGGGCGCCCCTTGACCATGGTGAGCACGGCCCACGGCTGGGTTCACAAGACCTGGAAGACCCCTTTGTACTTCGGCATAGACCGCTGGTGCCTGCGTCGCTACGAGCACGTGATCGCAGTCTCGGGCGACCTTTTCAGCGCCTGTAAAAAGGCGCGCGTTCCCGTGCCGCGGCTGACGCTGATCCACAACGCCATCGAATCCGACGTGTTCCGACCGGACGAGCGCACGGCGCAAAGCAAAGCGCAACGTGAGCGCTTGGTGATCGGAGGCGTGGGGCGTTTGGCCCACGAAAAGGGTTTCGACCACTTGATCCGCGCGGTGTGTACCCTGCGCGACGAGGGCCACGACATCGTCCTGGAAATTGCGGGCGAGGGCCCAGAGCAAGCGGACCTGCAAGCGCAAATCGATGCCAGCGGCCACGCGCAATTTCTGACCCTGCTCGGGCACCAAAGCGACAAACACGCGCTCTACTCACGTTTCGACATCTACGTACTGAGCTCCCTGCGCGAAGGTCTCCCCAACGTGATTCTGGAAGCGCTCGCCATGGAATTACCCATGGTCGCCACACGCTGTGGAGGCGTGGTTGAAGCCGTGGGAGATGGCGTTGAAGCGCTCTTGTGCGATAGTGGATCCGACGCCGAACTGCTCGCGCCCCTGCGCCGCTTGGTCACCGATTCCGATCTGCGTCAGATCCTGGCGAAGCAGGGTCGAGCCCGCATCGAAAAGGACTTCGACTTTGCAGCGCGCATGCAACGCATGACGGCGATCTACGACAGCTTGCTGGCGTAGCGATCCACGGGTCCACCGGTTTTTAGGGCTGCAAAATTTCGCCGTAGCGCGAGACTACAAACTCCAGGAAATCGGGGTCCTGGAATAGTTTGGCGGCTTCCTTGCTGTTCAGCATGGCCTCCTCCAGGAAGTCCGCAGCGGCGCGGAAGCGTCCGCCTGCAGCGGATGCTCGGGCGGCCAGAATACGTAGGTTTTTGGTCACTACGCCGCCGGTCTCACCTATGTCGTCAAGCACTTTGAGGCCCTTCTCCGCGTCGCGTTGAGCGGAGCGATAATCGGCGACGCGTTGGTAGGCCGAGCCGCGCGCGAGCAGGGCGGATGCAAATTGACGTCCACCGGCCTTGCGCAGATTTTTGATGCGCGTGTTGTGCTTTTCGAGGTATTGGCGCTTGGCCTTGGCATCACCGCCCTTCGCCAACAGGGACAGCAGGGCCAGGCTGTCGCTGGGGTAGAGCTTCTCCCAATCCCAGAGCTGGCGCTTAAAATCTCCTCCAAGTCTGATGTCGCGGATACTCAGCAGAGCCTGCAAAAGCAAAGTGCGTCCATTGGCTCGTCTTTCCGTGGGCTGCCCCTGGCGCGAGGCGGCGCGCACTCC
>JBLFXY010000112.1:0-12431 GCA_047611645.1 Glaciecola sp. | reverse complement strand
TCCAAGGAAGCCTGCACGGCGCGTTCGGATTCGGTATCCAGCGCGCTGGTGGCCTCGTCCAAAAGCAAAAGGGGCGAGCCGCTCAGCACGGCGCGGGCGATGGTGATGCGTTGGCGCTGTCCACCGGACAAGCGCGAACCCGCGTCGGCCACGTTGGTCGCGTAGCCCTCGGGTAGGGCCTCGATGAAGTCGTGAATGTCTGCGGCTTTGCAAGCGGCGCGCACTTGCTCTGCGCTGGCATCCGGTTTGCCATAGCGAATGTTCTCTTCGATCGAATCGTGGAACAGGAACGGGGACTGGGTGACCATCGAATATTGGTCGGTCCAGGAGTGCAACGTCAGGTCGCGTAGGTCGTGGCCATCCGCCTTGATACAGCCTTGTTTGGGATCCAGGAAACGAGCGACGAGATCGATCAACGTGCTCTTGCCGGAGCCCGAGGGGCCGACCAACGCCAGGGTCTCTCCGGGTTGCAAGTGCAGGTTGATGCCCTCGAGCGCCGGCGTGTCCTCACCATCGTAGGTGAACCCCAAGTTTTCCAGGACCAGGCCAGAGCCGAGGCCCGCGAGCTCTTTCGCACCCGGCTTCTGAATGATGTCGGCCTGCTCGTCCACCAACTCCTGCAGGCGCAAGCACGCGCCCTCGGCTTCCGCCACCGAGCCCAAGGACTTCATGGTGCGCTTGATCGATTTGTACGACGCCGATATCAGCATGAAGAAGGTCAGCAGGCTACCGCCGCCCGAGTCCAGCTCGCCGGCAATCACCATATACCCCACCATCACGATCATGAGGCCCATGCCCACATGCGTATAGGTGATGGTCCATGCTGCTGCCAAGGCCGAAGCGCGCACCATCTTCATGGTGGCTTTTATGTAACTGTCCTGAACCTCCTGGAAGCGCGCCAATTCGCGCTCCTCGGCGCGGTAGGCCTTGACCGTACGCACGCCGCTGAAAATCTGGGTCATGGCCTGGGTGGTAGCGCCCAGCTGGGTCAAACTGCGGTTCGATCCCTTGCGCATCTTGCGCAGCAGAATCGAGATGGGAACCAGGAGCAAAGGCAATCCGAGCACCACGCCCAGGGTCGCTTTGGGCGCGATGGCAAAGGCCATGGCCAAGGTCACGATGGCCGTGACCGGCTCGCGCACCAGATCGCGCAACATGATTTTGAGCACGGTCAGGGTCGTGCCCACGTCCGCACTCATGCGCGACAACAGGTCACCAAACTTGCGCCGGCCGTGGTAGCTCATGGAGAGCCCGAGCAGGTGCGTGACCAGATCTTGTCGCAAGGCGACCACCACCATCAGGCTCACCTTGTTGGCGATCAGGGTGCCAATGTAGGTCACGATGCCCGCCGAGAGAGCGAGTAGCGAGACCAGGGCCGCGATGCGCCACAGCACGGATTTGCGCTTCTCCGGTGTCAGGTCCGTGGGGTCCCCCACGATCCTGCGCTCCACGCCATCCTTCAAGTCCCGCTTCATGCGGTAGATCCAGCCCGCTTCCTCCGGGTCCTTATCCTCGCGCACGCGCTCCAGGGATTCGTGGATGCCCAGACGTTGCTCCTCGGAAATGCCCGAGACGTCATCCATGGCCAGGTTCAGCTCATGGCGCGCCGCATTCGAGGGAAACAACACATCCCAGGTGGGCATCAGAAGCAGCAGCGTGCTCTGCATCAGGAACGCCCCCACCATGCTCAGCAAGAACACGCTGATGAGTTTGCCCATGTGGGGCTTGGCGAGCGGCCACAGCAGGCGCACAAGTCCATTGGAACGAAGCTTTCCCATGGGGCGCAGGTTAATGGGGAACGGGGTCAGGGGGCCCTATTTTTTTGACCTTCCTTGGAGCAAGCACAGCGCGTGGTTCAGATGTAAACAAATCCCCCCTCCAAGGCTCTTCAGAGCACCTGGAGGGGGGATGGCTGGCAAGCGACCGAAGCCCTTGCCGTGGTCTAGCGTCTAGAAGGAGATTCCAGATACCTCAGCTTTCCCAAGCGACTCGTGGGAGTAGCGACGGAAGAGCAGCTGGGCAAAGTCGTCTTGGAGGGCCTGCAAGGTGCGGGGCTCTTTGATGCTGAGCCGCTTGCTGGCGGGCACGCGCTTCTTCACGTAGGTGATGTAGTATCCCTTCGGTCCGCGGAAAGGTCCACCGACCGAACCCTCGGGCACATTGAAGAAGATCTCGTCCACGGCAGCGGTATCCCACAGGAAGTGGGTGTAGGCGCTCTCGCCTAGGTGGTTCTTCATATCGTTGCGAGTGGTCGGGGTGCCTTGGAAGCGACCCTTATCCCGCATGCTGTTGGCGGGCGGCATCTTGCCGGAAGCGGGCATGGGCGGATCCCAGAAGTCCGAGTGCAAGTCGAGGAAGCGGGCCCACCAAACGTCGAAGGGCTGCACAGCCTCGGTGGGCTCGTAGGTTTCTCCTTTGGCATCGGCTTGCGAGCGAGCGAGTTCAGCCGCTTCGACCTTTTCTGCGTAGGCATCGATTTCAGCGCGCAGAGCGAGGGCCTTGTCGTAGGCCATTTGCCAACCGCCATCGATCCAAGCGTTGTTGGGCTCATCGAAGGCCGAGACCAGCAAGGTCTCAGCGCGAACGCGCGCGATACCCATGATGCCTTTAACGATCGGGAAGTGATCCTGAAGCTCCTGGGACGCCGAACCATCGGCGCGCAGTGCGAGGCGATCCTCGATGCTGGTGCGATAGGAATCAAACAGGTAGGTGTATTCCTGGAAGGCTTCAACCGAGGGGAAACGATAGGCACTGGTGGCCACGAAGCCGACGCTACCAAAGGTTCCTGCATTGGCGGAAGCCGCCTTTTGCTGAGCCAACTTGGCCAAGAACGGTTCGAAAGGTTCAAGGGTGCCTTCAGCTTCCAAACGGTCCTTGGTGGCCCTAATCAAGCACAAGAACATCTTGGCTTCGTAAACGTCCTGGCTGTCAAAAGCCTCCTTCATGTCCTGGTAGACCTCCTCTGTGGTCAAGCTGTTGTTCAGCCCGTGCCCATCGATGGTCATCAGAATATCGTCCGGGAGGCCTTCACTGGCGGTCTTGATGATGACGAACTCTGCCAGAATGCCCTGAACAGCATCGCGCAAAACGGCCATCATCATGTCCTGCTCACGCTCGACGAAAGCGCCTGCGGCTTCGTCCACCATGGCACCCAGGCGGGCGAGTTGCTCGGCATCCAAGGTCTCGACAGCAGCACCGTCGAAGTGCTCGGCGAGTGCGCCAGCTTGTGCTTCAGCGCGCTTCGTTTCCCAGGCCACCTGACGCATGTTGAAGTACTTGGTGTAGTCCTCAACCAGGTCGAATTGGGGCGAGGCTTGGTGTACCGCTTCCAGGGAGATATCAGGCCAACCATCCGGGTGTCCGGGGAAGAAGAGCTGATCAAATTCCATGGTCATGCGAATCTGGTCGCGCCACCAATCCATGCTCTTGTAGGCACGGCGGATTTCGGTGCGCAGATCCAGGGTCGGATAGCGCTCTATGAAGCTTTCCCCCTCTTTTTGGTAGCGGATTTCGTACTCGGCGGGGACCAAGTCGAAGCGGGCCATCTCGACGGCCAGGGCCGCGTCTAGCTCCTTACGCTGATCCTCCGAGAGCTCGCTCAGTTGCTTGCCCCCGAAGTTATCTTCGAGCATGCGCTCGCCCGCTTTGATGGAGCGCAGCTCGCGCTCCTGATCCATAAGCAGGCCGAGCCGCATGGACTCCAGGCCGTTGCGACCCTTGCCGTAGCAAAGGAAGCGCTTGATGGCGGTGTCTGAGATGCGCTTGCCATTGACAAACACCGGTTCGCCGAAGATGGAGGTCTCGGCACCGGTAGTTGCGTTGATCTGTTCAGCGGGGGCTGTGGGCTGCGCCTCCCCATCCTGAGCCCAAATAGGGGCCACAAAGACGAGGGGAGCAATGATTCTAGTGAGGAGCGAAGCGCTCTTGTGAAGTTTCGATGACATGGTTCGGGTCAAGGTCAGCCGCTGGGGGCGAGCGAGGATCCGGTTTTGTACGGACAGCAGGTCTATGGCGTTGGGCCAATTCCTGGGTTCCGGTTATCGGACCGCAGCATTGGTAGCCCAAGACCCTATATTGTTATCTGCCGTTCGCAATTTGGAACCGGGATCAAATTCCCTTCTCTCGGACCCATTTGGGCCCCATTTGGGCCTGGGACCCGACTGAAAACCGTGACCCTGGGCCCAAAATCACCTAGTAGGTGTCCCCCTGCACCAATTTGGGCTCCTTCTCCCCTACCAGGGGCCTGCCCCTGTACCGTAAGAAGCCCTATCCCCCTCCAGGCCCCTCCACAATGACCTACGAGCCCCGCACCATCGCCCTGCACTGCGATTTGCACCACCCGCCTATGGCTCCGGATCCAATTCCGGTCCAGCGCCTGCACAACCAGATGTTCCAGTCTGGCGCCCCCTCCTATTCAAGTTTTGCGGTCACCCCCATGGGCCCCGTGCTCTCGAATCCGGCTCCCGTGCCCAACCGGGTGTCCCAGGTGCTATTCCTGGCGGACCAGCTGCAATTCCGTGACGAATTCGCAGGGCTGGGCCACGAGAACTTCGCCGATCGGGTCCAGGACATCGCAGGCAACTACGCCGAAGCCCGCGGAATTTCCAACTATCTGGGGCAGAAGGTCACCCTACGCGCCCTGGTCACGCCCCAGAATTTCCGCGACGCGCGCCACTTCCTGGACCAGTCCATGTTCCGCTTTCAGGGACCTTTTGGGCAGGACACCTCAGCGATCAACCAGCACTTCGATACGCCTGCGAATCTCTACGGGCTGCGCCTGGCCTTCCCCGGCGAAGGTCCGGAGCCTTCCAACATCGGTTTGCGCATCGAGTCCTATTCAGCGGATGCGCGCTCCCTCTTTGTCGAAATTCAGGGCGCCTACGCTCCCCAAGAGAACAATCCGAGCCCTCCAAACTTCGGTTCCCGAGTGCACGAGCTCTACACGTTCCTCGAGTCGCACACGCTGCCTTTCATCCAGCATTTCGACAAGCCCCTGTAGAGCTTCCACGCGGCATGAACAACCTCTTTAGAAACGCATGCATCGTCGTATTCAGCCTGCTTTGCTTGGCAGCCTGCAACAACAACGAGAAGCCTGCGAAAGCACTCGACACCGAGCCACAAGCCCAGGACTTGCCCGCAGGAACCGTGTTCCTGGTGGAAGGTGTGCCGATAACAAGAGAAGACATCGATCGCTGGCTTCCGATCTACTCCATGTTGGAACCGGCCAAGAGCGAGCACGCCATTCGCCGCTTCATCGTGACCAACTATTGCTTGCCGGTCACCGTCGGCACCCTCGCTGATCCGGAAGCTCGCGAAAGAGCTCGAGCGCGACTCCAAGCCACCTTGGATGAGCTCCAGGATGGACAGGAAGCCCCCATAGAGGGTCCCCAGGTCAAGCGTATACACGACACCTGGAAGAGTGAGATGGGTTTGGACCGCTGGGGAGTCGCCAAGCAAACGCCCCAAGGGGAATGGTCCGAGGTGTTCGAGACCCTGGGCGGGTTTTCGGCCGTGCGCTTGCTAGGCGCCCCGGAACCCTGGTTAACCAACAGCGAGATCACGCTCGAGCACATCACCGAAGACTACATCCCCTTTGAGGAGGCCCGTCCGTTCGTGACCGAGGCCCTCAAGAGCGTCCGCATCCAGGTCATCGATCCCGAGTGGGAGCGATACATTCCGACCCTATACCTGCACAACAGCAAACTGCCCCAATGAAAACTCTCACCATGCTTCTCTTGGCCGTGGCCCCATGGGCTTTCGGATGGACCGATGCGCAGGCTGCGGCTGGCGAAACTTCCATGTGGATGATTCAGGAGCCCGCAGAGGAGGAAACGGAGGCTCCGGAGAAGGACAAGGCCGACAAGCACCTCAAGGTGTGGCCCGCGCTCAAGAATAAATCAGCCAGCGCCAAAGAGGTCAAGCGACTGGTCAGGGCGCGCACGGAGGAGATGGGAGTCGACGCCGCCATCAAACTGAAAAAGACCGGAGCAGGCGTGGCCCCAGCGCTCTTCAAAGCCCTCGGAATCACCAAGGACGAGGACACCATGGAGCGCATTTTCGATGTACTCCACGCGGTCACCGGCCCGGCCCATACGCGGCTGCTGGCCGAGGAGTTCCTGTCCAAGAAGGTCAACATCCGACGCTATGCCCTGGGCCGAGTAGCCCAATTGCCCGATAGTGGGGTCAAGGCGCCAGCGGAAGCTGCTTGGGCCATGGCCAACAAAACAGGCAGTCACTGGGAAAAGCGAGACATGTATTTGTCCGCCCTATGCTGCGCCGCCGCCGGCTCCGATGCGGGCTTGGAACTGCTGATCGAGTACGCCGCCAAAAAATGGGGCAAAGTACGCGGCGATTTAGCACTGGCCCTGCCCTCCTTGCGCAGCGATGAGCTCACGACTCAGCTGATCGAACGCTTCGGGAACACGGATCGCCAAGCCCAGGTCAATTGCCTGCGCTTGCTCTCCCTGTGCGGCACGAAGGCTTCGTTCCCGTACATCAAGCCCCTACTCGACAGCGGTGACGGCTCTCTTAAGAAAGCCGCCATAAACGCCTGCCGCGGAATCCTCGAAAACAAACCGCCGCTGGGTAACATCTCCGTCTTCGACTCCATCGACCTAGCCACCAAATGGAAAGCACGCCTGTGATCTCCCCCCGCATCTTCCTCATCCTCGCCGCGGTCTTTTGTATCGGCGCGCCCGGGGCATTCGCCCAAAAAGGCCGTAACAAGCTGCCCAAGACGGATCCCTCTCAATGCCCCTATTGCCACGGTGATAAGGACATTATGCGCGCTGCTGGAATCGTCTCCCATGGGGGCTTTACGGTTGGCCGCAAAACCACCGCAGAGGTCGACAAGGAGCTCGGAACCGCCGAAATCTACTGGATCGAAACCGAACACTTCGAGATCGGCATGGCCTTGGGCCGCATGAAAGTTAAGCAGGAGGACAAGAAGAAAATTCGCGACGAATACGCCCTTCTCGGGGAGCATCTCGAGGATGTTCCGGAGAAGCCCAAGGTCCTGGATCAATGGGGACTCGCGCATCTTTACGCGCAACGCCTGGAGGCCATGTACACCAACATGCTGACCCTGATGGAGCTAGAAGACAGCGTCTTCCCACCCCCCGGCACGGTCTGGAACATGCAAGGCGAGTACTGGGGACAAGGTCCCTATTTTGGCCAGAAAGGTAAGCTGGAAGTGCTGCTGCTTCCCAGCGAATCACTGCATGTGGCATGGCTCAGCAAGAACTTTGGACTGCGCACCAAAAATTCACAGCGCTGGCACATCATCGACTCGGGCAGCCTGCACCTTTGTGTGCATGTCGAGCAAGGCAGTCTCAAAGTCGACGCCGCGTTGCACGGACATTTGGCCTTCAACATATCCATCATGTTGGTCAACTCGTTCAAGCACTACTCCTACGACATGCCCGTCTGGTTGCTCGAAGGCATCGGGCATTACATGGAGCGCAGACTCAACCCCAAGTACAACACGTTTGACTCGGGGGAAGGCGGCGTCGCGCAGACGACCAAGAAGAAGAATTGGGAGCCCGTCGTTAAAAAGCTCGTATCCGGGGACAAGGCTACAAACCTGGCTGAGCTCACGCGCATGACGAACTTTGCAGAGCTGGACCTGAACCGACACTTCGTGTCCTGGTCCCTGGTCGACTACTTGCAGCGCGCCCATCCCGGTTTCCTGCGCACACTGATCTTCCGCACCGCCAATCTGCGCAATGAGCAGAACCTACCCGACGGCACCAACCTGATGGATGAGCACCGCTCCGTGTTCAAAGATGAGCTCAAAATGAGCTATCTGGCCTTCGACCGGGCCTGGCGCGAATGGGTTCTGGAGAACTACACCTCCAAATAGTCGGCTGAGCCCGCCTCTTAGCGGCCCGCCGAGGCGCCGGGTTCCCCGCATAGTCGCTTCGATTCGGGGGGCCGGCAGCGGCGCCGGTCGAGCGGTTAGGGCCCACGGGCGTAACGCGGATCTCTTGCGGGGTTCTCGAATGGGACATTTGACCGGTTCCGATTCCCAACCTGGGTCAAATTGGACCCACCTGGACTCCGGGCCGGGGCAATACCACCGATCCCCGCCCTGGGCTGCCGATAGGGATTCAAGCAGGATTCCCCCTTCATAATGGGGCGGAATCCTCCTGCCAAGCGGGGCTCAGTGCGGTATTCTCTTCATGGGAGACCCGCATCCAAGCGCAAACCCTTACGCTAACGTTCGATTACGGCCTTCACAGCCCCGAACAGCCCCCAACGTCTGCTCCTCACAAATGAACCAAACCAAAAAGCACATCGTGCTGTTCATGCCATTCCGCGCCGATCCGAGCGAAGGAGTGCGGGTGGCAGCAGATTTGCTCCCCTTGGAGCTGCTGCAAATCGCGAGCTGGCCAGACAAGGAGGGGTACAAGGTCCATATCGTCGATGCCATGGTGCACGACGACTACATGGAGCAACTCTTCGAGCTTTGCGAAGGCGCCTTGCTCTTTGGAAGCTCATGCATCTTGGGCTACCAAGTGGCCCACGGCGCCGAGGTGGCTCATGTCATTCGCAAGCGCTTCCCGGACCTGCCCATGATTTGGGGTGGATGGTTCCCTTCTGTCGCACCCGAGCTGTTCATCAGCGAAGGCATCGCTGACGCGGTAGCGCTTGGCCAAGGCGAGCTCACCTTCCGCGATGTCGTGAATGCACTCGACTGTGGCGAGAGCTTGGAGAACGTTCCCGGCCTGGTCGTTAACAAGGACGGCCAACCCGTCTACACCGATCACCGTCCCGTGGTCGGCTTCGATCAGTTCCCCGACGCGCCGTGGCACTTGGTCGACTACGAGCCCTACGCGGAACGCCAGAACAACCCGGGCAAATGGAAGGTGCGTCACAAGCACCCCGACCCGTGGAACTTCGATCACTCCGAACCCGTGCGTGGTTTCAGTTACTTCTCGAGCTTCGGTTGCCCCGAGCCTTGCACCTTCTGCTGCTCACCCCTGGTGACCGGCCGACGTTGGAAGGCCATGCCCGGCGAACAGCTGGCCGAGCGCCTGCTCGAACTTCAGGATCGCTACAAATTCAACGTGGTGCGCTTCCAAGACGCCAACTTCGGTGTGCATGAAAAGCGCTCGAACGCATTCAGCGAAGCCCTCATCGAAGCCAAGACCCCCTTCTGGTGGTCTGGCTGCTATGAGATCGAAACCATCGATCGCTACAAAGAAGCTTCCCTCGACCTCATGCAGGCCGCCAAGTGCCACATGATTTCCGTGGGTGCCGAAGCCGGTTCCGAAGAGCAACAGGACGCGATCAAAAAGAAGATCAACGTCGACCACTTCGAGTCGTCCCTGCGCGCCATGAACGAGCGCGACATCACCACCGGATGCTCCTGGATCATCGGCTACCCCGACGAGTCCCAGGTATCCATGCGCGAAACGATCCGCATGGCAGCCCTGATGAAGCACAAGTTCCCGCGCTCCGCGTCGGACATCTTCCCCTTCCGCCCTATTCCGGGCACGGTGGACTTCGACCGCATGGTCGAGCTCGGTTACAAACCGCCGACCACCCTCAAGGAATGGGGCAGCGTGCTCGAGTATCGCTTGGACATCGGCAACCTAGTGTTGCCCGCCAACGTCCAGCAAACTTGGAAGCGCTACGGTGTGGCGGCCACCTTCTACGGCGAGCTCGCCAAGGAAGGCTCCAGCCTAATCCGCAACATGATGAAGGGCATCTCCGGCTGGCGTTTGAAGAACAACAGCTACCAGTTCCCCATCGAACACAAACTCTTCCACGCCTACGTGAAAATCACCAAGCAGGACGAGAAGCACATCCTAAACCTAGGCACGGACGAGAACCTCGACCGCACTCCTGGTGTCACCCCCAGCGCCCCGGTCTAAACTGCCATGATTCAGCGCAAGCCTAAAATCGTTCTCTTCCTGCCCCACCGGGCTGACCCCGGTCGCGGAGAAGCATTCAGCGCGGACCTGCTCCCTTTGGAGCTGATCCAAATCGCTTCCGGTCCCATCGCCGACGGCTACGAAGTCGTCATCATCGATGCGATGATCGAGCCCAACTACATGGACAAGGTACTGGAAGCCTGCGAGGGCGCCATGATCTTCGGGTCCTCCTGCATCCTGGGCTACCAGGTGTATGATGGCTACGTGGCGGCCAAGGCCGTGCGCGAGCGCTTCCCCAGCCTGCCCATCATTTGGGGTGGTTGGTTCCCGAGCGTCATCCCCGAGCTCTACTTCCAGCACAACATCGCCGACGCGGTTTGCATCGGTCAAGGTGAGATCACCTTCCGCGAAGTCGTGCAAGCCGTCGCCTGCGGCGAGCCCCTGGCCAACGTGCCTGGCCTAGCGATCGAAAAAGACGGCCAGATGGTCTTCACCGATCACCGCGAAGTCGTTGGCTTCAACCAGTTCGAGCCCGTGCCGTGGCACCTGCTCGAATACGACCGCTACGTGGAATTGCAGCTCCAGCCCATGCGCACCCAAAAAGTGCGCCACCGCTTCCCGCTGCCCGGCAAGTTCACCCCCATGAACCCGCCCAAGGGTTTCAGCTTCTTCTCATCGTTCGGTTGCCCCGAGCCGTGCACCTTCTGCTGCTCGCCCGGCATCACGGGCCGCCGTTGGAAGGCCATCCCCGGCAAGCAACTCGCAGAAGAAATCGTCGAGCTCAAAGAGCGCTTCGGCTTCGACATGTTGCGCTTCCAGGACGCCAACTTTGGAGTCGCCGAAAAGCGCACCAAAGAGTTCTGTCAGACCATGGTCGACCTGGACGCCGACGTCTGGTGGAACGGCACGATCGAGATCGAAACGATCATGCGCTACAAGGACACCACCCTCGACCTGCTCGAGGAGTCCAAGTGTCACCTGCTCTGGCTGGGCGCCGAAGCCGGCACCGAAGAGATGCAGGAGCGCATCAAAAAGAACATCAAGATCGACAACATCCCGATCGCGATCGGAGAACTGGTCAAGCGCAACATCGTGCCCGGCACCTTCTGGATCATCGGCTTCCCCGGTGAGTCCCAGTACTCCATGGAGCAAACGCTCAAGCAAGCCGCGCACACCAAGTTCCTCTACCCGCTCGCCGGCTCGGACGTCTACCCCTACCGCCCCATCCCGGGCACCCCGGACTTCCGCGCCGCCGTCGATCTAGGCTACAAACCGCCCACCGACTTCGCCGAGTGGGGTGATTGCTTCGAGTACAAGTACAACTCGCAAAACACCCCCCTCCCCGACTCCGTACGTCACACCTGGCAGCGCTACAACAACACCGCCGCCATCTACGACATGCACAACCAAGAGGGCCCCACCTGGATGCGCAAACTGCTCTCCAAGATGGCCGGCACCCGCCTCCGCAAAGGCAACTACGGCTTCCCCATCGAGCAAAAGCTCTACGACATGTACGTCAAAGCCACCGGCCAAGCCCAAAAGAAACAAAAGGACGTGGACCAGGAGTACCAACAACTCCAACCCGAAACCCACGCCCAGCTAACCGACAAATCGTCGAACTAAAGCAAGCAAAAGCCCCACGTCGCACAAGCGGCCAAGGCAACCACAAAGAGCCCGGCGCGATCCTTCGCGCCGGGCTCTTTTTGTTTCTCTTTCGCGGAGCCTGCTGAATTGTCAAGTCCCACCCCACGCTCATCGGGTGGTGTTTCGGTAGCCGTGTGGAATCCGACGATCGGGCAACACGCCAAAAGTAACTCGCTTCACCTGCAACCCCCGGAGCAACACACGGTCTCTCTTGCGTGAGCCCACTTGCCAGCCCAACCCAACTTCCTCCACGCGTCCGGCGAGCCCAATCCCAAGCCGCCCCCCTCAAGCAGATCCTGCGCACTCATCTGCGCACATTCCGAGATCGCTTCCAAGGCTCCCATACCCCACGCTCCCTGCCCGCACACATCACCCGCGAGCTACACGCCTTCGTCCGCTGCGGATGGACGGTACCAGACATTCTCCCTCCACCTATGCGAGAGCGGTCCCACCCGGCTGCGCCAGGTGGGACCGCTCTCGCATGTGGAAGGATAATATCAGGCACCATCCATCCGCAGCCAAAGGCCTACCAGGCGCAAGCGAGGAAGAATTGTGCCGCAGACTATCCTTCCACCGCAGTACCGGCGCAGCCGGGGCTGTGATGTGGAGGGAGAGTGTGCGGTACTTTTCTTCCGGCGAGTTTCTCCGGATCGGCCGCTGGTTGCCTTCGTTCGGATTGGCTCAGCCCATTAGCTTCCTACAAGCGCCGTGCCCGCCAAGCCGGACACCTCGAACCGAGCACCAAAACTTCCTCACTCAGCCACCCAAAGCCCACCCTGCCAACATCAATTTCACCCAGCGCTTCGGGTCTTCGCTCGCTCTCAATATTCACTTTAACGCCTTGGTGCTAGACGGCGTTTACACCACGGATGGCCCCGATTCCATCCCGGTCTTTCACCCCGCGCCTCC